>JAKDMQ010000188.1 GCA_030452265.1 Nitrococcus sp. | reverse complement strand
TCACTGGAGCTGACGACAGTCTGCCTGCGATTGTGCACGTGCAATCGTCGTGAGGATTGCCATGGCGAGTGTTCGTTGTAAATCCATTGAGGCCTTTTCAGCGTATTCCTTAGTACCAGGAGAAAGGCGTGCGTTTATCTGGGATAAGGGCATCGGTATGTTGCAACTCGATTCTCTACTTGCTACCCCTGGTATCACGCTGGAAGGTAGTGGGGGGATCAACAATCGCGGCCAGATTGCAGCCACGGGGTATACCAACGGCGGGCCGCGACACGCCTTCCTGTTGACGCCCATCGTCAGCCCGAAAGCGATTAATTTTTCCGAGCCGCCGCACCTCTCGCTCACCCTCCCCGCAGGTAGTCTCCTTCCAAAGCCATCATTAGTCTACTCCGCTAGCACTCCTGCGTTCATTGAAAGCGTCAACCCGTCGCTACCTAGCAAAGTACGCAACTGGTTGGATGAAGTAGCAATCAGCATCGGGTCGAAGCTCGATTATCCTCAGTGGTTAAAAGACTCGGCGGAGGGAGCCGGAACAAGCATCGAGGCTGCGGCATTGGGCGTCAACCTAGCCGTATCGGGCGCCACCAAATCTGTCGGCAAGGGCCTCAGTTTCATCGGTCTATGGGCCATGAGCAAAATTGCTCCGGATCTTGGCCGGTCTGTGGATGCGCTTGAGGCGGCGGAACACTTGGCCGCCGTGGCGGTTAATGCGAAAAAAGCAAACCCTATGGCGGCTGGCCTTCTGGTCAACAGTTTTATTTGGGGCAATATGCTCGCCCCTCAACTTCACCGGTTTGCCCAGGATCCACCTGATGCCAACTATACCGAGTTTTATCAAATCCCCTTAGCACCGCCCTTGTTTAATCTTGCCTCCACAGGCAATACCTCACTTGATAAGACCTTGGTTTCGCTCTTTCTAAGTAGTTATTACGCGACGCTTGACTTGATGGGCGCCAGACACTCCTTTGATCGGTACACCAGCGCCTATAACAGCGGCGACACTCAAAGCGCGTTTTTCCAGTTGGAGGCAATACTGTACTACCTCACTCTCTACAAGGCAGAAGCAACGCGTAACGCAGAGATCACCAATGAATTGATAACCTTACTTCCGCCTGACTCGTTGACGTTCCCGCTCGATGCCACTTCACTCGCTGCGATTCAGGACGAGCTATCAACCAATGGATTTCCTTCGGACCTGTTGCCCTTGTTCGACGATTTCGGTCTGTCGGATCACGACCTTCTTCAGATGAAAACTTTGATTTACGGATTAAGTGAAGGTGACTTCGCCGAACTCTCGGTGGAACGAGGGCTCAATCTGGTCTTTTCATCCCTAAGTCGTACGGCCTCAGTGCCTAAGGATGATAAAGATAAAGATGGGGTGATCGGCGCGGCCGATGCGTGCGTGCCAACGCCGGCGGGCCAAGTCGTGAACGCTGAGGGCTGCTCGGTCGCCGATCTCTGCCCGTGCGACAACGCTTGGAAGAACCACGGCAAGTACGTCTCGTGCGTCACGCACGCGGGGAACAACTTCGTCGACCTCGGGCTGATTACTGGAGCGGAGAAGGGCGCGATTGTCTCCGAGGCCGCGAAGTCGCAGTGCGGCAAGAAGAGCAAGTAAACCGAGTTGGCAGATGTAGGGCATGGCGGGGCCGCCGCGGCGGCCCCCCTCTCCTGCGAAGCCCATCGACGCCACTCCGAAATCGACTACCTCTCACCTATCAACTACGAAAGGAGACACGCTAACCAGGAATCACGGCGAAAGTCGGAAACCGTCCACTGAACCGGGGGAACTGAATACCATGTTTTTAGTAATTATTTTCCTATCGCCGGTGTACTTTTTAGTCCGGAAGCGCTGGTTCGGATTTGTTCTCAATGCTATTCTCTACATCTTAGCTTGGATGACCATTATGTTCTTCGGTATAGGGGTCCTGTTCTGGGCGTTGGGTGTCGGGCATGCCTTCTGGGTGTACCGGGAGGATGAGATGCGTAGGCAGGCCGACCTGATTGGCGCAGCGGTCGCGAAGAGTCGGGCGGAGGGATAGCCGGGGCCAAACATCCGGCCTCTCTTGCGCATGTCGCCTACGCGCCCGCACCTTGGCATTATCCCGCCTTGGATTGCTGGGCCTGTCTGGTCTGGTGCTGCGGACGAGGCGATGGGCTCTCTGAGTGACGATGGTGTGTCAGGTTTCTCGTCGGCGAACGGGTTTCCGAAAACCGTCCGCCGGCGGGAGAGGCTATTTACACGGGAAGTCTAGTGAGAGTAGCTTGCCAAGCCCGTAGTGCGGGGCTATCTGTGGGCGCCTCATTTTTTCGGAATAGGGGACAGACCAGAATGACACTACTTAGCGCCAAGCATCTGAAAATAGGAAAGATGCCGGCCTAATTGCCGGTGCAATTGCCCCTATTGTCCCTGGTTTCCGCTCTTGGCCAAGATCCAATACGCTGTAGGACGCTGGCTATGCAACGCGAGGAGAGACCTTGCCTTCGATTTCCTCGACGACGGATCGCCGCGCCTGACGGAGATCATATTCGGCCTGCAGGCGAATCCAGAATTCCGGCGTCGTACCGAAGTAACGCGCCAGGCGCAAGGCTGTATCCGCCGATAGACCGCGCTGCCCATTGATGAGCGCCGTGATGCGGTTCGCCGGGACATGCAGTGCTCGCGCCAGAGCCGCGGCGGAGAGTCCGAGCGGTTCCATAAATTCTTCATGAAGAATTTCGCCGGGAGCAATCGGGCTGTCACGCTCGTCAACAGCCAACACGACATCATCGAACCGGGTCTGATGCAGCTTGTTCCGGTCAATCGTCATGATCCACCTCGATCAATGGTAGTCGCAGAACTCGACCTCCCACGCAGCGCCGGCGTCCAAGCGAAAGCAAATTCGCCACTGCGCATCCACGCGAATGCTCCACTGGCCTGCCCTATCCCCGCCGAGCTTCTCCAAGCGGTTACGTGTCATCGTAATGCCGTAATGCTGAGTTAGCGCAACGCTACTGCTGAACTCTGCAAACTCGGTCTAGTGGAGTCAATATACTGTATCGTGGTTACCGATATTGACCGGCACAATTCGTTCATCCTGAACAATTAGCTCCAGCGTAATGCGGTAGGACAGGTTGATTGACACGCAGTGCAGACCTTTCAGCCTGCCTTTCAGAGCATGCAGGCGTAGGGAAGGGTGGTGAGGGTTGGCCTGCAACAGCACGAGTGTTTTGCGGTACTGTTCCCGCAAGTCGGGATGAAGCTTCAAAAAACGAGCCGCGCGCTGGTTGTATTGCTGCGTGAAAATCAGCGAATAACTCATGCAAGTTCATCAAGCCGTTTCAGGTGCTCATCTACTGTTTCTTCAACAAAACGCCCTGCCTCCAGGTCTGATCGGCTTTCGGCAAGTGCCGCAATCAATTCGGATTCACGCAAGTACTGGTAATGTTCCAAGTCCATTACGACATAGCAATCCTTGCCACGAACCGACACCAGAGCTTCAGTCGCGCGGGTCAATGCCTCGGCAATTGCTGATACGCCCCGTGTTTTCAAGCTATTGGCAGTAATTGATCCCATCTCATCACGCTACACTGCTTATCGTGCGTATTATCGTACTATTAACAGTGTGATTCGCACAAGTCTATTTGTTGCTAAGAGCCGATTGTTGGATTACGGGATTACGGGATTACGGGATTACGGTGAACGTTACCATTTACATCAATGCTTGCTTGCCGGTTATCCCTCCTGCTGTTCCTTCGGCGCCCTCGCCGAGCGGGCCGCAAACCACAACCCCACCTCAAACGCCGCCGCCGCTCGCGTCAGCGGCCTCTAATCACGCCCAAGCTCCACATCGCCATCAGGCCATCCATCACGCCGGCCGGCGCCCCTCGGATAACACGATCAGCGGTCCATCGATTATCGGGATCGCTCTCTGGTCACCCGTCGAGGCGGTAACGCCCGAATAGCTCCATGAGAAGCCTTGGTAACCGATCAAGGGGAGTCGTGACCGAGTGGCCGAGCGCGTTATTCGCCCGATCGAACAGCGCAACTGCTATTTCGTCGTCATCATGGGCCGCGCGGTAGGCGATGCCATGGGGGCACTCGGTGTGGTCGTGGAGCGCCCGTGACCAGGCTTGAGAGAGGTGATAGCGTCCGGTGGTTGCCGTCGCGTTGGCACGCAGGCCGCTCAGATGCCGCCCGTAGAGCGGCACAAGCCTAAGCGGTCGCCGCAGTTGAAACGTCGCGAGCGAGCGCATTTCGATATCCTCCCATGGGAGGAGATCATTGAGACGATGGCGCAGAAGCGTCTCGGCGAAGGCACCTGCCTGGCGATACGCCAGATAGCAGACCCCATAACTCTCGCATGGGTCATTGAACCGATAGCCAATGCAGGTACCGAAGTATCTCGGATCCTGCTTTGTATAATGGATTCGGTAGAGGCAACCGTCTGGCGGCGCGGGCGCCGAGGGGAGGGAGCGTAACACAAGATCGGCGGGCGGGAGGCGCTCCTCAACCACCTCCCTGTTCCCCGAATGCTCGGGCAAGAGGGCGGAGCATCGGATGACTCTGCCCGCTTCGAATGATCTCCATGGGCGACCGCCCTTGGAGCTCCGAGTGGGGTTGCATTAGCCACTCGAGACGGCGGTAGGGCGAGGCCGCGCGCAGCTCCGTGAGCACCGGTCCTAGTCGCTCATACTGACGTCCAGCCTCGTCGAGCTGGATGCTCGGGATGTGGTATCCGTGGCGATCCTGCAGCGCAATGAGCGCACCGCGCTGTATGCGCCGGCGGATCGATTCCGGCTTTACCCCTTCGCGCTCGGCCAGTAGCGCTAGGGGGACAGTTCCGCCTGCCTGCTTCGACGATCTGCCGGCGCCGCTCGATACCCCGGGCTCTCGCCTTGGCTAGCGGTGAGGCGGTGTTGTCCTCAAGAATCTGTGCCATCAGGACGGTAATAAGCATGTTCGGATCGTCCTGGCTCAGCGCCGCCCGCACCTCGTCTTCGGTCAGACGCACGGCAATGGCTTCGAGTCGCTGCGAGAGTATATGCCGAAGGCTGCCATGATTCTCGGCGTTCGGCGCCGAACGCACTACGTCACTGCGGGGGTTCGCCATGCAATACACCAGATCCTGTCGCGCGTGTCGCTGCTCAATAATTATACGATAGATAGGACTTGTCCAGTGTGCCCACACCAGCCGCTGCCCCAAGAACCTCAACCTTCCAAGAGCCACGTCGGCGGCACCGAAGGCCGAGACTTGAAAAAAGCCATAAAACCTCCAAAACCAAAGTTAGTTAGATGCCTTCCTCATGTTTGCAAAAGCATCGTCAGTTCGGGGCCGCGCCTCGGAACGGCTCATTGACAATAGCAGTGCAAGGATGAGTACTCATACAGACCCCTCTTAAACGGGAACGGACAGTATGCGCTCTCGAGGTCAAGCCAATGCCGTAAAGCGGCCCGCCCGGATCGCCCTGGCATTACTGGCAGTGATCTTGATTGTGCTGCCTCCAAGCGTGAGCCGCCTGGCAGCCGGTGGGGGCCTGTCAATGCCCTGGCTGCTTTCCCCCGAAGCACCAGACACGCTCGTACAGGTGGGCTTTTCGTGGCTGATCTTCTGGGCCTATGCCTTGGCCATCGTGCTCGTACTGGCGCCGTTTCTATTCCGACTCACATTCGGCTCGCCCTCAGGCTACCGAGCGCGGAGGACGCGCGCATTCCCGTGGTGGGGCTGGGCCGGCGTGGGCCTGCTGCTGGCCGCCTGGGTGCTTGCCTGGGGCGGGTTCCCGACGGCTCCATCCATCCGGAGCCATTCCTTCACCGGGCTTTGGCTCGGCTACATCGTCGTGGTCAATGCGCTGACGCGCCGGCGCGCCGGCTGCTGTCTTCTCACCGATGCGCCGTGGCGGCTGCTTCTGCTGTTCCCGGCCAGCGCTGCCTTTTGGTGGATGTTCGAATACCTCAATCAATTTATCGGCAATTGGCACTATCAGCACGTCAGCGAGCTCGCACCGGCTGCCGCCATCGTCGTATCGAGCCTGCCCTTCTCCACGGTGCTGCCGGCCGTGGTCAGCACGCGCGACCTGCTGGCGACGTTTCCCGGTCTGAGCCGAGGGCTTGATTGCTGGTGGCGACCACCGCAGCTGCCGCGACGCCCTGCCGCGGTGCTGGCACTGATACTGGCGATGGCGGCGCTAGGGTTGATGGCCGTATACCCGGACTGGCTTTACTCGTTCGTCTGGCTCGGCCCGCTGATCGTGATCACCGCGCTGCAAACCCTCGCCGGTGAGCGCTCCCTGCTCACGCCGCTGGCGCGCGGCGATTGGGCCGTGCTGTGGCTGGCGGCACTAGCCGGGCTCGCCTGCGGCTTTTTCTGGGAACTTTGGAACTGGCAGAGCCTCGCGCGGTGGAGCTACAGCGTCCCCTATGTAGATCGTTTTCACCTGTTCGCGATGCCACTGCTCGGCTACGCAGGCTATCTGCCATTCGGCCTGACCTGTATCGCGGCCACCCGTTTACTGACCGGCATGGAGGTGACCCCTTTCGCGGTCAGGCCCCGCCCCGTAGCGCCGGTGCTCGCACCGCACCGACTCCAGATGCCTAAACGAGCAAGCCGCCGAAGCGAAGCGGCCCGAACGGCATCCCGGTGAATCAGTCGAACAGGTGATTGCACAAACTAATTTGCTCGCACTCGCGGCTGCTTTGATATGGTTGGCTTGAAAGTCAACAGGCACTAGCTGCGCAAACCAAGCACGTCCTCCATGTCGTAGAGGCCGGCTTTCTGCATTACTAGCCAAACGGCGGCGCGCACGGCTCCAGTGGCAAAGGTCATGCGGCTCGATGCGCGGTGCGTGATTTCGAGGCGCTCGCCGAGCCCGGCATAGAGCACCGTAT
>JAKDMQ010000413.1 GCA_030452265.1 Nitrococcus sp. | reverse complement strand
CTACATAGTTTCCCGGCGCTACAGGCTGTTGAGGAAGCTCATTAGGCGATCGTCCGTTCGGAAGCGTCCTGCCTTTCCCCACGGCGGCGTCGCTTTGTCGAGTGCCTGCTCTTTCATGGCGAGCGTGGCTTCGAGATAGACCTGCGTCGTCTCAACACTTTCATGACCTAACCAGAGAGCGATGACCGCGCGGTCCACGCCTGCCTGCAACATTTCGAGGGCCATCGTATGTCGAAGCAGATGGACGGTGACCCGTTTCCCGTTGAGGGAGGGGCAGACTCTGGTCGCTGCCGCTGCGTGCTTGTCGAGCATGTACTTCACCCCATGAACCGTCAGACGGCCGCCCTTGGCGTTCGGAAACACCAGGCATGCCTCGCCCCGTGGGTGCTCCCGTAACCATGCTTTCAGTACAGCGACGGTTGGCTTGGCCAGCGGCGTACAGCGCTCTTTCCTGCCCTTGCCGATGACGCGAACATGGGCACCGGCTTCGAGAACAAGGTCATCGCGGGTAACCGCGGTGATCTCAGATAGGCGCAAACCCGTTTGTACCGCCATCAGAATGAAGGCATGGTCGCGTCGTCCGAACCAGGTGCGCCGATCCGGGGCGGCGAGCAATGCGTCGACTTCCGGACGAGTTAGGAAGCGAACCAGGGTACGGGTGAAACGCTTGCTAGGAATGGCGAGCACGCGCTGGATCTGCGCCGAGTGAGCCGGAAGCTCAAAGGCAACATAGCGAAAGAACGAGTGAATCGCGGTTAGGCGCAGGTTACGGCTACGAACACTCAGCCTGCGTTGCTTCTCAAGGTAATCGAGAAACGCCCTGACCAGGGGCGCGTCGATCTGTTCGAAGGCGAGCGCGGACGGAGGCTTATGCAGCCGTTGGTGCGTGAATTTTAGCAACAGGCGGAAGGTGTCGCGGTAGGAGCAGATCGTGTGGGGGCTAACCCGACGCTCGTTCATCAGACGTTGGGTGAAGAAACGCTCCAGAAGCGGAGCCAGGGCGGTAGCGGCGGTCATGGTCGCTGCTCCCAATGCCGTTCGAGCCGCGACATCGCCTCACGCATCAACTCCGGTGAGCCGTTCAGATACCACTGCGTATCGGCGATGTGCACGTGCCCGAGGAACGCGCTCAGAACGGGTAGTCGCCGCTCGGCATCCTGGCCGGCCCGATACCAATGGACCAAAGTGGTCGTCGCGAATCGGTGCCGCAGATCGTGCAGGCGCGGTCCGTGGCGATCAGCAGCACCGCGCAGGCCGATCTGTCGCGAAACGGCATAGAACGCGCGATGAATCTGTCCACTATCCAGCCGATTGCCCCAACTGGAGACGAACAAATAAGCCGATACTGTTCGCCCTGCCCAATGGCGTTCACGTCTGAGGAGATAGTCAGCGAGTACTTTGCAGGTGGACGCATGCAAGGGCACCAGCCGATCTTTGCCGAACTTGGCGCCGCGAATCGTGAGCACGCCTGTGTTCAGATCAACATCTCGAAGCTCGAGGTTACGCGCCTCACTGAGGCGCAAACCCGAGACGGCGAGCAGCCCAAAGAGACCGTAATAAACCCAGGGCAGCAACGCGCATAGTTTGCGGTGGCGCGGTGAGAGCTGCCTATTGAGCGTGGCCCGTAGTAACTGCTCGATCTCCTTGTTCGAGTACAGATACGGCCTCGCTCGTTGGGCTCGGAACGGTAACAGCCCGGC
>JAKDMQ010000187.1 GCA_030452265.1 Nitrococcus sp. | reverse complement strand
GTCACCAAGGTCCACATCGAGGTGCAAAAGCATGCGCGCGAGGGCCGGGAGGTGATCCTCATCGGCCATGACGGGCATCCCGAGGTGGCGGGCACGATCGGCCAATACGTGGGTAAGGGGGCTGAGCGCGGCGCGATCTACCTCGTGCAGGGGCCTGAAGACGTTGGACGGCTTGCGGTACGTAACGCCGATGATCTCGCTTACGTGAGCCAGACCACGCTGTCCATGGATGACACCGCTCGGGTAGTCGCGGCACTGCGCGGGCGTTTTCCTGGCATACTGGGACCGACCCGGGACGATATCTGCTACGCGACCCAGAACCGCCAGGACGCCGCCACGGTCTTGGCGCGGCAGGTGGATGTGATGATCGTGGTCGGCTCGGGCAACAGCTCCAACACCCGGCGGCTGCGAGAGCTGGCGGAACGGATCGGCGTACCGGCCTATCAGATCGACACGGCCGCGGATTTGGACCGCCGCTGGTTCGAGGGCCGGGAGGTTATCGGCATTACCGCCGGCGCCTCAGCACCGGAGATCCTGGTGCGCGGAGTGGTCGACCAGTTGGTGGAGTGGGGGGCGGATCGCCCTGAGGAGCACCCCGGACATCACGCCGAGGATGTGGTGTTCTCGCTGCCGCGCGATTTACAACGCGCCGTTCAGGGGCGCTCGTTACAGACCGATTGAAAAGAAACGCTCAGGGCGGACAGTGCAGCTCGTCTTGGCTCGGGTGGGTGAGGCGAATTCGGCCCTGCATGGAGAGCACCAGACCGCGCGCCTCACCGGAAGCGCTGCAAAGGGTGAATGTCCCCGGATAGCCTTGTGAGAAACCGCTGGCGCTGAAGGCGACGGCATTGGCGGTATTGCCGCTGCCGCGCAGGGTCAGGCCGTGAGCAAACCCCTGTTCGGCACGGATGATCAAGCCGCCGTCGCCATCGCAGCGTGCGTCGGCATCGCCATCCTGGCACTGCTCGTCCGCGCCCGGGTCGAGGAAGATCAGCCAGCCTTGTTCCCAGCCGCCGGTTGCCTCGCAGTTACGGCCGTCGCTGCTCTTGCATACCACCACGTTGCCACGGTGCTCGATGGCTTGGCTGCGCGCGAGCGCCAGAGTGCGATGGAAGCGGTTGACACCGGTAGTAAGCCAATTGCCGTCGCTCCAGCGCGTCAGTGCGGGAACGGCGGCGGTCATCAGTATCGCGAGAATTGCAATCGCAGCGAGCAGCTCGATGAGCGTAACGCCCCGGTTGGCGCGCATGAGTCCTCCTTGACGATCACGCCTATGGGCTTTGGGAATAGGTTATATCAGGCGCTTGGATGCGAATGCCTCCGTTCACTCCAAGCCTGAATACGGTACTGGTTCACATTGTATCCGATTCTGGCTCCGGTTACCAGCATTCGTCGACCGTGCCCGTTCCAGTTTCGCCTTTCTGCCCGCGCGAGTTTAAGGTCAAATTTCCGCACGTAGTGTCATTGGTGGCTTGCGAATTTTGCGGCGTCGCGGTCAGCAGGACGCATTCATTTATGCTGATGCCTGCCCCGCAGATGGCCGCGCCGAGCGTGTACCAGCCGCCGTCGGCGGGGACGGCGCCCGCGGAGCCGTAGCCCAGATCCGTCAGATCGGCTGTATAAGTGTTGTTGGTCGTGAAATAGCGCTCCTGTGCCTGCATGATCTCGAGCAGCTTGGTCTGCCCGGTGCTGCGGTGAGATTTCGTAACCTGGCTGATATACGACGGATAAGCGATAGTGGCAATGATCGCGAGAACCGCGACCGTGATCATCAGCTCGATCAATGAAAATCCGCGCTCGTGTGGCCGGTTTGTCTCTGCGCTCATTCTTCCCCCCAGTGTTCGGTCGTGCCTTGTTGATCATTTGCGCGAGCCGGAACCCGGATGGCTAGCGGCCCGCGCGAGTATGCCGAATAAGCTGGTGCGCCCTTGCTAACGCAGTTGGCGCCAGGACTGGCGGTTGAGCAATGCCGGGTCGCGGTTGAGATCCACGCAGTCCTCACCCGCGCAATCCGTACCGCCGCCGTCCGAGCCGCCGAGATAGGCCCTGTCCGCGTCGTCGAGCGAGCCGAGGGCCGGCTTCTGCAGGACGCCGCCCTTAGACTTGCGGCCGTTGAGGCTGACCTCTTTCGTTTCGCCATTGATATTGATGGTGACCAGGTCGTCGAGGTCGAAGACCCCATTGTTGTCGACGTCAAAGGGCGAGAAGGTGAAGCGCCCGCCGTTGCGGAAATCCAGTACCATCAGCCAGCTGTCGCCACCCGCGCTGCACGGCTCATCATTCGGGATCAAGGTGGTGAAGATGAGCCGGTTGCCCCGTACCAGTGTATCGGTCACCTGCATCTCGCCGGCCGCGGCCTCGTTTTGGACTTTGAGATCCAGATACCAGCCGAGATAGTAATCGTCGTTGTCCGGAACCGAGTCCGCATCCGAGGTCGAGTCGGTCGTTGGGTCAGGAGTAGGCAGTCCGGTCTCCGAGTACCACTGCATCGTGTTATTGCTGAGCACGCGCCACTCGCTGCCGTTCTGCGCGATCTCATCCTCGATGGTTTGCTCTAGTAGGTGATCGCGGGTGAACGAGGTGAACGGCTTCAGGTTGCCGGTGTTGTCGTCTTTGAGATCCCGATCCCAGATGCCATAGACGCTTTGGATGACGCTGGGGTCGGCCGTGGCGTCGGTGGGCTCCAGGTACTTGCCGGTGCCGAACATCACCAGAAAGCCATCCCCGGTCGGATGCCGGCGCAGGCTCGGCCGTGTCGTGATCGGCTGCGCCGTGCCGCTCGGGCCAACCGCCTGGAATATCGGTTTACCATGAGCCACTTCCCAGTTGTTCGGCGTAGTGGACCTTAGATCGAACTTCCACAGATTGCCGTATAAATCCCCCGCATATACGTAGTCGACGATGCTGTCGCCATCGATATCGGCAGGGGTCACGGTGGCGAGCCCATTGGGGGCGGTTGTCGATCCGATCGTCGTGTCAATCTCGGCGATCAATGAGCCGTCGGCGATGTCCACCACGTACAGTACCGCATCGCCATCGCCGCTGATGCTGTCTTCGGGCCCGGTATCGGTACTGTTGTAGCCGTTGCCGAACACCGCCGCCCATTTATCGTTGTGCAGCCGCACGATTTGCGGCCGGCTATAGGTGTAGCCGAGGTCGGCATCATCAGCGTCGGTGAACTCCCAGAGCACCCTGCTGGCGATGGTAGTCTCGCTGGTGCTCGCGCTGGGCACATCAGTGATATCCAGCGCGTAGATCCCCTGGCCGCCGGCGCGCAGCCCACCGACAAGCACCGTTTGCCAGGCGCCGTTGAAGAAAGCATCCCCCTCGGTCGGGGTGCCGTCGACGTAGAAGCGGTGGCCATAGCCGGGATTGGTGAGATCGCTTAGATGATCATAGACCGCGCTCGGCACGTAGGCGAACAGCTCCTCACCGTTGTCGGCGGCGAAGGCGTGCAGCATGCCGTCGTTGGCGCCGACGTAGACGACCCCCTCCCGGCTGCTATGGGCGCTCTTGAAGGCGCTATAGTTTGTAGTGGCCAAGCCGTCAGGATAGAACCGATCTGGCGGGCCGACATAGACGGGGGTTGAGTGCACGACGTCGCCGAGCAGCCCCGTGCGGTTGCGGAAGCTGCCGCCGTTGCTCTGCTCCTTGCTGCGATCACCGCGCAAATAGGCCACGCGGTCCTGGTCGAGGCCGAAACTCGTTAGTATGTTCTGCTGGCTGTTACTGAGGCTGCTCCATTTGAACGGCACGCCGGCGGGGGGGGTGGCCGTCGGGTCGTAGGTGACGATCCGCCGACCGGTTATCGGGTCGGGGGCGGTATAGGTCTTACCGTCGGTGGCGCAGATGCCGCCGGTGAGTGCGCAGGCTGCATCCCAGTTGGCCGCTCCGATATCGCCGCTGCTGCTGAGAGCGTAGGCGACGAGCGAGCCGGTCCAGTCGCCACTGTCGAAACGCGCGAGGTAGACTTGCGAAGCGCTCGCGATGGAGCCGGATTCGATGGCCACCGAGGTGGCCGATGACACGCGCGCCAGGATCTCCTGGAACGCCGCTTCAAGCTGCGCGCCGAGTTGGCCGGCGTTGGTCACGAGGAAGTAGTTATCGGGAGCGCCATCGCTGTTCTCATCCCACTCCAGCGGGTCGGGGAGGTCGTCGCTGTCCTTATCCTGGAACCCTCCCCACTTGGCGGCGTACCAGAGCGGGTCATTGAGCAGTTGTGCGCCGGTGGTGCCGTCGGGGGTGAAGACCCGGGTATGGGTTTGCGGCAGCTCGCTATCGTCATCCCAGCCGTTTCCGAAGTCGCCAGCCCAGACGCCTTCCGGCGTGTCCAGGTGGAAGTCCACGTCAGGGTCGCCACCGTCCGGGACGTCACGAATTTCTAAATATGTGCCGGATTGGGTCACTCCGGAGATGACGTAACCCATGTGCTGAATGATGCTGCCGGAGGCGTATTTTGACTCGAGAGTGATCTCCACCTTGCTGTCTGCGGTCTCCTTGATGGTATAGGTGGCGATGGCGTCCATGTCATGGTCGGCGCCCTGTTCCACATCCTCGAAATTGATGCGGAACTTGTAATAGGGACGGCCGCCGTTGACCGTTGAGTCAGTGGGGAATCCGGAGACGTTAACAATGGTGTCGACGTAGAAGTCGACGATTTGATCGGTTGGCTGGAACTCGCTCGTGATTGGGGAAATGACGTATCCGGACGGACCCCATACGGACTTCGCGAACGGAATTAGCGTGACCGTGTTTCCATTGACGTCGATCTTAATATGCGGCAACGGAGAGGCGAGCGCCACGGCAAAGGTATCCATGCTTTGCTGGTTCTGCACAGTCGCATTGATATCTTGCCGGTGCGCGTAGTAGGCCACGCTGGCGCTGTAGTAGCTGCCCTGCTTGGTGGGCTCCTCCGGCGCTAGTCCGCGGATCTCGCCAAGATCGCTGACCGTCTTGGGCGTGGGCGCGCCCGTGGCGTTGCCGCCGACTTGGCCGATGTAATACGTGCCGGGGAAATCAGGTTCGTTAGCGGTGATCGTGTCCGCTTCCGTCTGCACGTTCAGCCCCGCCAGACCGCCAAAGCTGTCGAAATAGGAGCCGGGGAGCTGGTCCGAATCGTAGGACGGATTGATGTCGCTTATGACGAGCTGGAACGGCTTGGAGCAGTACTCCGCACCAGCGTTACTGGCATCGGAGCCGCTGGCGTATGGATCCTGCCAGTTCGGCGCAGGCAGGCCAAGCTCCGGAGTGCTGACAGCGAAGGCGCTGGTTGCAGAGCCCTTGCCGGCAAAATATCGTACGCCTTCGTACATCATCTCGGCGATCGGGTTGCCCCACATCGCGCAGTTGTCCGCGTCCGTGATGGCGCGATTCGTTATCCAGCCGCAGTTATATGAACGACTACCATAGTTAAAGCCTACGGTGCGCAACGTGTCTATGGTCTCAACGATACCGTTGAGGCTGTTGAAAGCGGTAAAAATGCCGTTGGCAGGGTCGAATTCGTCGGTAAATGAGCCAATGTTCTTGCGCAGCACCCCGCCGGAGGTGTTTTTCTTGTAGGAACCGCTGAGCAGGCCGAACAGGATCTGGTCGTTTGCGCCGTATTCATGCAGCAGCCCGGTGGGCTTGTAGACGGTTTGCCCATTGCTGTCGGTGTATGCCCGGCAATTAGCCTCGAGTAGGCCCGACAGGCAGACCTCCACGCGGACGGTGTAATCTTGGATTGTCGAACTCCCAGTTTCACACGGTAAACGAGTAAAGCTGCCGGTATCAACGCACTCAGATCCGGCAACCGGAGCATTCTTGCCCACCCATTCCCATACACGGAATTGGCTGTCGTTGAGCACACGCAGCAGCGGCGGGTCGTTGTAGCTATTCAGGGTTGTGTTGGCGAACAAATGCCGGGTGCCGGCGGACGGTTGGCTCAGGGGCGAATAGCTCTCGATGGCGAAGCCGTCAACGGTCGTGCTGGTGTACTCCTTACCCCAGCTATGAGCATCTTGCGGGATGTGGGTGCGCTCGAGCACCGTGGTTGACATGGAGTCCAACACACGCTTGCCGCCGTAGAGCACTTTGCGCAGCGCGTCGATGCGGGCCGTCGTCAGGTAGTTGAGGAAGTCGCCGCTCCACTCGTCGCCGTTCGTGCCGCTGCAGGTTTTGTTGGTGCCGGTAGCGGAGACCGGCGTAAAGCGGCCGTTCGTTGCGTCGTACGAGTAGCACGTGAACGAGTCGAAATACCCGTAATAGTCGATCTCCGTAGGTTTGTAGCCGACGTCGATCTGCCCATCCCCATTGAGATCAGAGGCATCGTTGTATGCTTCATAGTAGAGCTTGTGATCCCGGCCGAGCACGAGCAGCGCGAGCGGCGGTACGCTCTGGGTCACGAACAGGGGGCTACTGGCGAGCGTAAGCGGGGCCGCGGCCGCCAGCGAAGCCGTAATAGATAGCCACGTGAATGTGCCGGCCAGCGTGGCCCAGCGAAGCCCTTTGCCCAAGCGTTGCATGGTTCGTTCCCTCGATCCGATTGAATTGTGCCGTTCCCTGGCAAGTCGCCGTGCTAGTGCCTAGTTCTTCCAGCTCCGCACGGTGGTCTGGAGCACCCGCTGGGTGCTGTCCTGGGGGCCGAACCCCGCCGCGGTCACTCGATAGAAATGCGGTCCGATGCGATGCGCGCGATCGTTGGCATCCACGATTTCACCGCCTGGGTCATAGCTCAGGTACTCGACCAGAAAGTGCGGATTCGCAGCCAACTCGGGATCGGCGTTCGCTCCAGTGAAGATGTCTGTCGTGCCGTACTCCCGCGCGTTATTGTCCCACCACGACATGGCCTGCGTTTGCGGATAGCTCAAGGGCTTGTTGACCTCCCACAGCTCACAGGGGGGGGTGGTGGAGCAGGTGTTGTT
>JAKDMQ010000412.1 GCA_030452265.1 Nitrococcus sp. | reverse complement strand
GCATCCCGACCGGGCAGACGATCTTCGGCCTCGACCTCGTGTTGCTGTATTGAGAACAGCCGGCTTATACGCGGATCGCCAAGTCGTGCTCGGTTTCTCCGGAGTGCCGAGTGCAACTCGGCGATCCCGGGCACGCGGCGCATTACGGCCTCTTCGGCCTAATGCGCCCTACGGCAACCGATGCCAGCGGCCTTGTGGGTAAGCGTCAGGCTTTTGCGGGCTTTTATTTTTACATATTTTTTACGCTGCCGCTGGGTTTCGGCATAGCGTTTTTACGCGCGGCCTTTCTACATTACGTGTGAAATACCGTTGCGGGAGACGATGATGAACTTTATCGGTGTGATTGTCGTGGTGATAGCAGTGCTACTGACCTCGTATTTGTTTTACGCATTGATTCGCCCGGAAAAATTCTAGGCGATGCTGAGATTGTCGAACCCTAATTTGATTCTGATGCAAGAGGTTCTCCAATGTTTGATCTAATTTATGTCGCCCTGACTGTCGCGTGCTTCGCGGGGTTCGCATACTACGCGATCGTGCTGGACAGAGTTTAACCGGAGCACGGACATGACTATCGATATCCTATATTTCGTCGTCGTTCTTGGCATCATGACCGGGCTTGCGGTCCTCATGGGCACGTACCTGGCCAAGACGTTCACCGGCACCCGACATTGGATGCCCGAGCGGTGGACCTATCGGCTGCTCGGCATCGATCCCGACAAAGAGGACGGCTGGAAGGGCTATGCGCTGGCGCTGGTGCTTTCCAACGGCGCCATGATGCTGGTCGGCTATGCGCTGCTGCGCTTGCAGCTCTTTCTGCCGCTAAATCCATTGGATCTGGCGCCGCAGGATCCGGACCTGGCCTTTAATACCGCCGCGTCCTTCATCACCAATACCAACTGGCAGAGCTATGCCGGCGAAACCCTGTCGAACTTCAGCCAGATGGCGGTGATTACCTTCCTGATGTTCGTGGGCGCCGCCACCGGAGTCGCCGCCTGCGCCGCCTTCATCCGGGGCTTAAGCCGCAAATCCGCCGACACGATCGGCAATTTCTGGGTCGACCTCACGCGCGTGATCTACCGGGTGTTCGCGCCGATCTGCTTTTTCCTGGCGCTGTTCTTCGTTTGGCAAGGCATGCCGCAAACGCTGGACTCCCAGGTTGTTGCCAGCACCCTGGAGGGCACCGAGCAGGCCATCCGCATCGGCCCGGTAGCGAGCCTCGAGACGATCAAGCACATCGGCACCAATGGCGGCGGCTTCTTCGGCATGAACGCGGCGCATCCCTACGAGAACCCGACCCCGCTGACCAACGTGCTGCATATTCTGTCCATGCTGCTGATCCCCTCCGCTCTGACCTACGCCTTTGGCTCCATGCTGCTGCGCCGGCGCCAGGGCTGGGTGTTCTTCGGCGCCTTCATGGTGTTGTTCGTTAGCTCGCTGACGGTGATGTATTCGGCGGAGCAGTACGGTAATCCGCTGCTGGCCGCGGTGGGCGTGCAACAGGATCTGCCGCTGACCGACACCGGTGGCAGCATGGAGGGCAAGGAGCTGCGTTTCGGCATCTCCGATACCAGCCTGTTCGCCGTGACCACTACCTCCGCGACCACGGGCTCGGTCAATGCCATGCACGATTCGCTGACCCCGCTGGGCGGCGGTGTGACGCTCTGGGGCATGATGCTGAACACGGTGTGGGGCGGCGATGGCGTCGGCT
>JAKDMQ010000411.1 GCA_030452265.1 Nitrococcus sp. | reverse complement strand
CGGCCATCAAAGTGGCAAAGCTGTGCAACTCCAGCCCCTCGTCAGTGCGGCGCTGAGTTTTCTTCTGGCGCGCGGCCGCGGAGGGCTCAGCGGGCGCCACCGGGTCGCGGTGGGCACGTGTCTTGGCGAGCTCCTCATCGTCGAAGAGCAGCGGCGCGAAGGCGCCGCGCAGGTGCCACTCGACATAGTAGGCCAGCAGACAGATGAAGATATGGGCGCGGACCCGCTCTTCAGCGCGGTGGTGGATCGGGCGGATACGCAAATCCAAGCCCTTGAGCGTGCGAAAGACCTGCTCGACCTGGGCAAGGTTCTTGTAGCTGCGCACGCTGTCCTCGGCAGAGAGCCGCTCGACCGGTTCGCTGGTACGGATCACGTAGATACCGTCGAGCGCCGCCTCCTCGGCGATGCGCGCCTTATCGCGACGATAGCTGAAGGCCCCGTCGGCGATGGTCGTCTTAAAGTGCTTGGCCATCTTGTGGCGGTTGATTACCCGGCCGACTTTCTTGCCGATCTCGGCGGCGGTGAGCGGCGTGCGGGTGCGTCGGGCGACCTCGGCGCGGATTTTATCGAGCGCCGCCTCGGTAGCCGCCAGCAGTGTCTTGCGCTTGCGCCGACGCTCATCGGCGAGCAGCGGATTGTAGCAGGCGATAAGCCGCTCGTCGGGGAAGTCCGGCGAGTGGATCTCGGCGAGGTTGTACTCATCGAACAGCGAGCGCTGCAAGGCCCCCTCATCGACGAGCGCCCGTACTTTCTCGTGGCGCAGCGCCGAGAGCCAGCCAATGCCCTCATGGGCCTGCAAGGCGGTAATCTGTGTGTGCGTGAGCATCCCCCGGTCTCCGACCAGCACGACACGTTCAAGGCCAAAACGGTCTTTGAGTTTATCGACCTGATCGGTCACCGTGCTTGGGTCGCCCGTGTTGCCTGGATAGACTTCCACGGCCACCGGCCGACCCTGGGCATCGGTGAGCACACCGTAGACCACAATTGGGCGCCCGCGCTTGCCATCGCGCGAGTGACCGAAGCGCACCAGCGGACAACTCCGGCCCTCGAAATAGCTTGAGCTCACATCATAGAGCACCTGGGCGCCCTCATCGAGATGACGTGCGGCGAGCTTGGCCTCGATGCGTGGCGCCCGCGCGCCCAGCCAGTCCATGGCCGCGTAGAGCGCGTCTTCGTCGGCATCTTCCACCCCCAATGTCTCGGCCAGCGTCGTCGTGTGCCACAACCGGGTGGTCGCGAGCTTCGAGCACGGCGCAATGAGCCGCTCGGCGATCATCGCCAGCACGAGGTCGCGGGAGCGGCTGCGCTTGGTCGCGATGAGTTCGGGCAGGCCGAGCCGGCGCATCATCGCCAGCACCGCCTCGACATGGCCATGGGCGCGCGAGCGCTCGATAACAAATACCGCATCGGGCGAGAGGAGCGGTTCATCGCGCAGCAGTCGGCGCAGTTTCTCGATCTTGGTTGCCGGCCAGTCGCTGAGATTGGCGAGGGTGCGTTTGCAGATCTTACGGCCCTCGCGCCAACCCTCGCGCAGCAAAATCGCCGGGCGTGAGTTGCGGTTGGGAACAGTCTCGATATACATGGGAACATGTATAGCACATAAAAACATAAAATGAAAGCACTATAAGCGCATTTACATGGGAACATTTTGCAAGCGCTTAAACGTATTTCCTTTCGCTCAATCAGAAACTTAGAAGAGAAATTGCGGG
>JAKDMQ010000410.1 GCA_030452265.1 Nitrococcus sp. | reverse complement strand
TGCAGGCCATGCCTCATATACGCCGATCAGCCGGCGATGCAGGCGCCGATCATCACCCGCCACGGCAACGGCCGCCTCACGCGCGAAAGGCTCTCCCAAGGTTCTGCGATGCACCACGATGAAGTCGAACAGCTCTTTTCGGCCAGGCGAGGAACCAAGCCGCGCCAAGGAGGCAAGTAATTGTAGCTGCTCCGGGTCCCAGCCCTTGAGCGCCGCCACCAGTTCCAGCACTTGCGTCGGCAGCGCGGCGAGTGTGACCTCCGGGCATCGGCCGGCGGCTTCCAAGGCCGAGCGCACACCGGCGAATGGCGTATCGGCCGGCACCCGAGCCAGCAGCTCGAGCGCCGCGTCCGGGGCTTGCTCATGGCGCACGAGGGCCTTCAAGAGCTGACGGAAATCCCGATATGGCGAGCGAAAGGGGATGCGCTCCAGAGCCGTCTCCAACGCGCCGTCATCGCCGCCGGCATAGGCCATGAGTGCGGCCTCGGCGGCCGCAAAATCGCAAGCAATGGGATCCTCCCCCGGCAACTGCTCGATAAGCTCGCCGCCGCTGGCCAACGCCGCCGCCGCGAGCCGCGCCCGCAACTTGGCGACCCCCTCCGCGCCGGCCACAGCCGCCGGATCCTGCCTGTAGAGGCGCACTGCCTCCGCGCTGCGCCCGGCCGCCAAAAGCCAGTCCAGGTAACGAGGATCAGCCAGCGGCTCAGCGCAGGCCGCGGCGCGATTCTGCCACAGCGCAATGGCCTCTTTGACCATCCCTCGGCAAGCAAGCTGCTCCGCGCGCCCAGCATAGGCTCGCGCCAGCCCGTCTACCCATTGCGGCCGGCGTTCCTCTTTCACCAGCCGCTTGTAATCCGCCACCGCATCTTTGCATCGCCCGCACGCCAGATGCTCAGCCGCGGCGCGCGCCAGCGCTTCCGGACCCTGAGCCTCGGTATGCTTCGGGCGTGAACGTTTTTTTCGGCGGACCATGGCTAACGGGCAGGTGATTGATACGAGCCTAGGCTAAGCGCGACAGCATACCGGCTGACCGGTCCACCTGGCAATCGGAGTTTCAGATGCGGTCAGCAGGGGGCGGCGCGCCGCGCTCCTACTCTGGATGGCCTATATTATCAGGCAGGTCTTGACACACGCTCGCAGCCGATAGCCCGCGGCAACCGGCTATGACCCGCGCCCCAAGAGCAAGGCGCCACGCTGCTCGAGGCGCCACGGGTCCGCCAACGACTGCGTGCTAGCGCGTATTAAAAATAACCATGGTTTTGCCGCTGACCGAGATAAGGCCTTGCTCCTCTATGTCCTTCAGCACGCGACCGACCATCTCCCGCGAGCAACCCACGATGCGGCCGAGCTCTTGGCGGGTAATGCGAATTTGCATTCCATCCGGGTGGGTCATGGCATCCGGCTCCTTGGCCAGATCGAGCAGCGTGCGGGCAATGCGCCCAGTCACGTCGAGGAAGGCCAAGTCGCGCACTTTGGCGCTCGTTTTACGCAGGCGATCCGCCATCTGCCCCGCTAGATGGAACAGAATGCCCGGGTCGGCATTGGCGACTTGACGGAAACGGGCGTAGCTGATCTCGGCAAGCTCACAGTGCGTGCGGGTGCGAATCCAGGCGCTGCGAAGCGCGGTATTGCCAAAAAGCCCCATCTCGCCGAAGAAATCACCTGCATTGAGGTAAGCCAAGACCAGTTCGTGACCGCTGTCGTCGTCCATCA
>JAKDMQ010000186.1 GCA_030452265.1 Nitrococcus sp. | reverse complement strand
ATCCACCCTACGAAACCATCGTTTTATTCCGAGCAGTCAATGAGTTGGGGATTAACTAAGTGCCATTCGGGTCAGACCACTATTTTTGACGGACCTGGGATTACTCCACCGGTTCTAATAAAATAGTGGTCTGTCGCCTACTTCCCTACGGGACGGGGCAATTATTTCCTCTGGCGGGGATTACTCCTCGATCGGCGAGCGGTAGAACTCTACAAAAAAGCGGACCGTTCCGACCGGCTCCACGCAGTGCCGAACCTCGGGTAGGACGATCCCCGGACGGGCCGTCGAGAGCTCCACTTCGGTATCCAGCACCTCTGCGCGGTAACGAAGCGTGCCCTCGATGACGACGATCTTCGCCCAGACACCGGCCTTTGTAGTGTGATCCTTCGTAAATGCGGCGGGAATGGATTGCTCGGTGAAGACCGGCGTCTGGCGGTAGGCGACGAAGTCCGCGGGCAGCTCGAACCGGTCGCAGCGCACGCAGTTGAGAAGCGCCCCGAGCTTGCTGTTGCGCCCTTCTTCGGTGGTCGTCCAGGGCCGGTTCGTAAACGGCGGGTTGTGCCGGACGTGCTGTGGATGCCCACAACTGAGAATTGCGCACCAGTCACCGTGCTCGTCGGTTCTGAATCCTGTGATGGGGCGTTCCATAATCGGGCACTCCGTTATAGTCGAACACAGATCGAAGGCGCACTTTCTGTATCAATCACTTTGAAGCATGGTATTGGACGAGGAGTTTTATGTGAATATTACCGAGCACATGCAAAACCTGCGCGAAGAGATACTGCGTCGCAACCCGGCCGAGCCGGAGTTTCATCAGGCGGTGCAGGAAGTGCTGGACTCGCTCGCGCCGGTCATCGCCAGGCACCCGGCATATGCCCGTGCCAAGCTGATGGAGCGCATCTCCGAGCCGGAGCGTCAGATTATCTTCCGCGTGCCGTGGGTCGATGACGCGGGCGAGGTGCACGTCAATCGTGGGTTTCGCGTCGAGTTCAGCTCCGCTCTGGGGCCGTACAAAGGCGGCCTGCGGTTTCATCCCTCCGTCAATCTGAGCATCGTCAAGTTTCTCGGGTTCGAGCAGGTGTTCAAGAACGCGCTCACCGGCTTGCCGATCGGCGGCGCCAAGGGCGGCGCGGACTTCGATCCGAAGGGGCGCTCCGACAACGAGATCATGCGCTTTTGCCAGTCGTTCATGACCGAGCTCTATCGGCACATCGGCGAATACACCGACGTGCCGGCCGGCGACACCGGCGTTGGCCTGCGCGAGATCGGTTACCTGTTCGGGCAGTACAAACGCATTACGAACCGCTACGAAACCGGCGCCCTGACCGGCAAGGGCCTGGCGTGGGGCGGTGCGCGGGTGCGTACGGAGGCGACCGGCTACGGGGCCGCCTATTTCGTGGCGGAGATGCTCGCCGCGCGCGGCGATGGACTGGAGGGGCGCGAGGTTATCGTGTCCGGATCGGGCAACGTCGCGATCTACGCGATCCAAAAGGCGCAGGCCCTCGGCGGCCGCGTGGTGGCCTGTTCAGATTCCGGCGGCTATGTCTTCGACCGCGACGGCATTGACCTCAACCTGCTGCGCACGATCAAGGAGGTCGAGCGCGGCCGGCTCTCCGAATACGCCGAGCGCGGCGCCAGCGGCGCGTCGTATGTTGCCGGCCGTCCGGTCTGGGAGGTTCCTTGTCAGGTTGCGCTGCCCTGTGCCACCCAGAACGAGCTGGACCGTGACGCCGCGAGACACCTGGTGAAATTGGGGGTCGTGGCCGTCGCCGAGGGCGCGAACATGCCCTGCACGCCCGAGGCCGTCCGGGTATTCCGCGAGGCCAATGTGCTGTTTGGCCCGGGCAAGGCGGCCAACGCCGGCGGGGTTGCGACCAGCGCTCTGGAGATGCAGCAGAATGCCTCGCGGGACTCTTGGACCTTCGAGTACACCGAGGAGCGTCTGCACCACATCATGCGCGACATTCACGCGACCTGCTTCGAAACGGCCGCGGAGTACGGCAGCCCCGGTGACTACGTCTTGGGGGCGAACATCGCGGGGTACAGCCGCGTGGCCGAGGCTATGCTCGCGTGTGGGGTGATCTGACCGCATAGCGGGTTCGATGAAAAAAGGATGAAAAAAAAGGGGACAGCAGCGGCCTGGCAAGGCCGCCCAATACGAGCGGGTGTGCATTAACGGCTCTGCCCCCTTTTACGGCCGTCGGTTCGATGTGGGCTTCATCCCGCCAGCACGCGCGCCAGATCGTCGGTGCTGGGTTCAGAGCCCGCGCGGACCATGATAATCAGCGCGATGCCGCTCGCAGGCTCGTTCGCGGGCGGATTGCAGACCACGTCGCCGCTTTCGGTGACGTAGGCCAGCGCCGTACCGAAATCTTGCCTGATCAGGCGGCTTACCACCTCACCCCAGGCGAGACCGCGTAGCGGCAGATCGTAGCGCAGCGAGTGGTCGTCGTCGTGGGTGAACAGGTTCTCCAGCACCCGCTCCACGCCGGGTGCCACCAGCGCGCGCACCACCAGCTCTGGATAGGCGCGCACGGGCCGGATGACGGAGCGGATCCCAAGCCGCAGCAACCGGCTTCGGTTGGCGTCGTCCACGCACTCGGCGATGACTGGGACGCGCGTCATATCGATCCTCTCGCTGAGCCGATGGAGGATATCAAAGGTGATCGCGTCGCTGGCACGCTGTGCGTCCTCCGCGAGGACGACGATGGCCAGCGCCCGTTCCGGCGCGACGGTGCTCAGGATTGTATCGCTGTCTGGGTAGCCGTGATGGTGCACCACCCCTTGCTGGCGCAGAGCCTCGGGCAGGCCGTCGGGATAATTCTCGGTCAGCAGCAGCACCGGCGTGTCGTGGTGGGCCGGCGTGTCGCGCAGTTGGGCGATCAGGCGCTGCAGATAGTGCTGACCCGAGTGCCGCGGCGGGTTAATGACGAGCAGGTGATCGCGCATACGCCACTCCCATGATCCCCGCAGCTTGAGTTGGCGCCGCTGCAGGCGATGGTCGATGAAATCACTGGCGAGCTGTGCCAGAACGGTGATCCCGACGAGGTAGAGCAGCACGATGGTGGCTGTCTGTCCGGCGGCGCTGTGAGCCGAATAGTCGCCGTAGCCCACGGTGGCCAGTGTCGTCATTGTCAGCCAGATCGCCTCTCTCGGCGACAGATCCTCGAACAGCATCATGGCGGCGGAATGGACTGTGACGAGCAGCAACAGCAATGCGAGCAGTCGTCGCACGCGCGCGCCGAGGTCCACGTCGAGCTCGCCTGCTTCCTGCCGGAAACGCCGTTGGCGAAGCCTGCGCCAGCCCAGCCGCCACATGGTCAGTTCCAGTACTGCCAGCCCGCAAGGTACTGGGTCAGCACCGTGGGCGAGTCGATGGTGCTGACGGTATGAGTGCGCTCAGCGAGGGTGTCGGCACCGAAGCGAAACAGCGATTCGGTAAAACCCTCGCGCAGGAACCGGGTGGGGACGTCGACCTGCAGCGCCTCTGCGCGCAAGGGCCGGTCGGTGGCCATGACAAAGCCCCAATCGCCGAAGCTCGGTACGTAGGCATGGTAGGGACGCACCGATTGGAAGCCGGCCGCTTGGAGCGTATTGGCGATGGTCCAGAATGCCTCGGTGGCATAGAAAGGACTGGTGGCCTGGGTGACAAACACGCCATCGGGACTCAGATGATAACGCACCAGGCGGTAGAACTCGCGACTGTAAAGCCGGGCGAGCGAGACGGTATTCGGGTCGGGCAGGTCGGCGATGATGAGGTCGTAGCGGCGCTCGGAGTCGCGCAGGAATACGAAGGCGTCATCGCTCACCAGCCGCACGCGCGAGGCGCCAAGGGAATGATCGTTGAGCCGCAGCAGGTGGGGGTTGTTGCGGGCCAGGCGCAACATGGCCGGATCGAGGTCCACCAGGGTGACATGGCGTACCCGATCGTACTTGAGCAGCTCCCGTACCGCCAGGCCATCGCCGCCGCCCAGCACCAGCACGTCCATCGCTCCAGTGACCAAGCCGGCCGGGATGTGCACCAGCGCCTCGTGATAGCGATACTCGTCGAGGCTCGAGAACTGCAGGTTGCCGTTGAGGTACAGGCGCAGATCGTGTTGGTAGCGGGTAAGCACGATGTTCTGATAGGGGGTTTGCTTGCGCAGCACGATGCGGTCGCCGTAGATGTCGTTGCTCCAGGCGAACAGCAGGCCGCGCGCGAGTGCGAGCGTAATGCCAAGGACCAGTGTTACGGCGATGGTTGCGCCCCAGAGCACGCGCCGGCGGCGCATCGGCAGGCGATCGGCGAAATACCAGAGGTTGAGAAAGCCAACGCTCATGTTCACCAGTCCGGCCAGCACGGCCGAGCGGAATACCCCGAGAAAAGGCAGCAGCAGGAACGGAAACGCCAGGGTGGCAAGCAGCGCGCCCAGATAGTCCACGGACAGGACGTTTGAGAGATTCACCTTGAGCGCGTAGTGGCGCTCCATGATGCGCGTGAGCAGCGGTACCTCGAGCCCCGTGAGGATGCCGATCAGCACGACCAGCGCGATCACCGCGAGCTGGAAGACGTCGGTGTAGGCGAACACGAGGTAGAGCAGTGGGACGCTCAGTCCGCCGACGATACCGAGCGCGATCTCCACGGCGATGAATCGTCCCAGCAGTGGCGGGTTCAGCAGCCGCGAGAGCCAGGCTCCGAGGCCCATGGCGGCCATGTAGACGCCGATGGTGATGGAGAACTGACGGATGCTGTCGCCGAGAAAATACGAGGCGGTGGTACTGATCAGAAGCTCGTAGAGCAGGGAGCATAACCCGGCAATCAGCACCGAGGTGATCAGCACCGTCGTCTCGCTGAGCGCGCCGCTGTGCTCTTCGCTCGCGCCGATCATGGCTGCGCAAATGCTCGGCTACTTGCCGCCACTGATGCCGCCCGTGCGGCCCGTACCGCCGAGGCTGCCGGCGCGTACCGAGGGGCTTCCCGGGTAGTAGTAGCGGGTTCCGCCCCAGTAGAAGAACGACGGACCGGCGTAGTAACCGCGGTATCCGGGATAGCCCCAACCGTGGGCGCTGAGGCTGAAGAGCAGTAGGTACACGGCGGCGATCACGACGGCGCCGATGATGGGGATCTTGTGCTTGCCAAACATGTTGCTCGCTAGCTCGCTTCCTGGAATACACGGCGCAGGGTGCCGCCGCTGCGCAGATTGATGACGATGCCGATGACAATGAGCACGATGCCGCCCAGCAGATGGGGCAGCGAGCTGGCGATGACTTCCTGCACTTTTACGGTTATAGAGATCAGCTTGGCCGGATTCGCGTCGCTCTCGGTGGTGAAGCGCAAGTAATAAGTGCCCGGTTCGCGCACGGTAAGTTTGGTGTCGTAGCGATAATCCGTCTCCACCCAGCGGCCGCCATCGTCGTAGCCGCTAGCGTGCCAAAGCTCATCGCCAAAGCCCGTGAAGTAGCGCCCGCGCGCATCCAGCAGGGCACCGGTGACGAAGCTCCAGTGATTGTCGCTAACCGGTTGGTAAACGTTGATTTCCAGCACCGTGTAAGGCTCCTCGATGCGTAGCGGGCCGACCTTCCCGCCATTGCCCGGCAGGTGCTTGACCACATCGATACCAGTGCCGAAATCGAGCACGAACGCGGTGATGAGGAATAGGGCGGCGGCGATCAGACAGATTCCGCTGAGCGTACGCCATTGCGCCTGCTTTGCGTTTTTTTCCATGACTAAATGATCGCTACCAGAACCGCGGAGAAGCCGATGGAGATGGTGAGCTCCAGAAAGCCGGCGCCGAGGTTGCGATCCTGGGCGATCTCGCGGTTGAGATCGGCGCCGGAGAGCACCACCCGATCGAAGAACAGCCGCACGAGCACCAGGAAGACCACCACCACTGCGAACTCCACCACAAATACAGTGAGGTTCTGCACCCAGCCTATGAAATCTCCCGAGACGGCATCCATGACGATCAGGCCGATACCGATGAGCGCGCCGGCAAAGCCAACGCCGGCGGCAACATTGTCGCGCTCGATCTCCTCATGCAGGGAGTAAGGCGCGATCCAGTCGTAGACCCAGGTGAAGATCACCAGCGCCGCCTGACCCAGCGCGAAGAACACCAGCGCGGTGATGATGCCGCCGCCCTCGCCGTGGATGGCGCCGGCCACCACCAATCCGGAGGCCACGTAGCTCGCGAATACCACCGCCGCCGTGCCGGCGTTGTGGTCTTCCAGCAGCTCCTTGCGCACGGAGAAGGTGTGCATGATGAAATGGTCGTTGCTCCAGCGCGCGACGTTGAGCAGCAGGATGCCGAGCAGGGAGTAGAGGCCGACGACGAGGAGATCATTGAGCAGACCCTCGCTTGGCCCGAGATAGGCGCCAATGAAGACGATCATCACGCCGAGGTAATAGCCCGCGAGCGCGATGGCGACCGCGGGGTTATCGTGCCCGGTGAGCTGGGCGCGGATGTCAAAGTCCGTTGCCAGCTCCTTGACCGCTTTCGCGATCAGGAACACGAGTACGAACAGCGCCAGCATGGCGCCGCTCTGGAGCGCGGAGGCCAGCCAAGGGCTGTCAGCGAAATTCATGCTGCTCTTCTCCCTCGCCCCGGCTGTAGATCTCGATCTGTCCCGGCGAGAGGGTCTCGCCTAGGTGGACCTGATAATCGTCTCCGCCCCAACACTCCACGCTGAGGTAGCGCCGCCCGTCCGCGCTCTCGAAGTCCCAGTACGCGACCGTCTCGGCGTGCACCGAATCGCCGTTGCGCAAGAACTCGGCGCGGCCGTGATCCTCGTAGTCGTAAGGACCACCGTCCGCCTCGATGCGGCCCTCGTCCGCTTTCACGAAACCGTGGAGCGCGGCCGGGTCGAGCCCCACATCGGCGAGTCCGAGTCGGCGCAAAGCGATGGACACCGAGAGCTCGTCGTCGCGCTCCACCTCGATCCACACCGGGCCTTCGGCAGCCTCGCCTTCGAGCTCGGTCCATTCGAAGCCGCCCTCACGATAGCGGTGGCGGGCGATGATGCGTATATCGAAGTCCTTTAGCTCAGG
>JAKDMQ010000409.1 GCA_030452265.1 Nitrococcus sp. | reverse complement strand
GTAGGGGTTGAGGCCAAGGTTTATTCTGAAAACAACTATTTTGAAGATGATATGGACCCGACAAAATTTCTCGACACTTCCGAACATCCTGGGTACATTAAGGATATAGGCAGCTATTTCGTGAACAGCGAGGCTCCTGAATTGGATCCGAGCGGGGTCAATTGGAGTCCAAGCGACTACTATTCTTACACACCGGATGCTGCGGCCAATGTGAAAAGCATCGTAATGGAAGGAGCCGGGGTAGGGAAAATCTTTCACCAGCAAGCAGATCTCACAACATGGAGCAGTTTGAAAGAACAGGTATTAGCAAAATGGAAGAGCATGAGGAAACAATCGCTGATAGAGTTGAAGAGGAGTATAAGAAAACAGGTAGTGGGAAATTGGTGGAAAACATGGAAGAGTGCAAAAAAGCAAGAAATAGCAAAATGGAGGAGCATAAGAGAGCAGATGTTGGAAGAATTGAGAAGGAAATGGAATAATGGAGAAGTATGAGAAAACGGCAAACGAAGCAAACTGGGGCTCTGTCACCGTCGCCGATTACGATCTGAGTGTGCATCGATAGACGCTCGTACTGGGCGAGCCTCGGTAATCGTGAACAAAGGCGGGCATGACAGCCGGCAGCCCATACCGGTTAGCTCCACACCTTTCCCTTGGCGGGTCGAGGTACGCTCGACCCGTCGCGCCTTGCTCGCTTGGCCGAGCGCCCATTGACTCTCGAGCGCCTGGAAGTCGAGTCTGCTCGACTGCATCGGCGCGGCCTTTGCCGAGATCGCCCGATGCTTCGCGTTTTGGGCTTGGCTGCGGCTTGGCAAGAGCGCGCACGCACCAACGCGTAGCCCATGAAGCGTCCCGTTGCGTGTGGTAGATTCCACTACCGTCAAGCACAACCGACCCTGCCAGGCTGAGGATCGTTGGCTTCAGAACATCTCCAGTAGGTCGGCGTCGAGCGACCAGCATCGGCACCGGGCCCGTTTGAGTTCGGCTAGCCGCGGTACCCAGCTGCTTAGCAATGCTTGTATCACATCACGCTGCCCCGCCTGCAGCAGCAAATGAGCGCGATAACGACCGGCGCGGCGTTTCCTCGGCGCAGGGACGCAGCCGAGGGTGGTCAGACCTTGCGTTGGCCATTTTGGCGTTGGCCTGCTCTCAGGAACGCGCGTGGTGGCTCCCGCTAATGCGCTTCGGCGCGCAACAGCGCCATCGCGGAGAATGGACGCAATTTGGGAACTTCGCGTTCCCTGGCCAATGCCAGCTACGCGCTCAAATCGGCGGCCATTTTTGGTGGCCAGCACTACCCTCGCTTGGACCGCAGGACCAGTTCCCCGGCGCGTGGCGATTACTCCCTCTGCCAGTCAGGTTACATACATACGTACCAGTTGAGGGCTTTAGCAATACGCGCTCGGAACCGGTCCGCGGCTGGCGGATGCGCTCATCGCGGCCACCGCCCTGGAACACGGACTGCCACTGCTCACCGGCAACGACAGGCACTATCAGGCGGTGGATGGCTTGGAAATAGCGCACTTCAGGCCGTAAGCGGCTCTTCATCCTGGTTTCGGCCGTGCCGTAGCACGTTTGGCGAAATATGATGCCATACCCCTCTGTCTTGGGTGCCGCTCGTACGCGCGGTGATCCTACCACCCACTTGCCCGCTCGCGGCAAGAGCTGCTCGAGCGGCAATCGAATGCCCCACATCGGTCTATCGCCTGCCATCCACGCTGCCGCGCTGTCCGCGGGCATGGT
>JAKDMQ010000185.1 GCA_030452265.1 Nitrococcus sp. | reverse complement strand
ATCGACCCCGAGCTTCTCCGCATAATCCGGATCCAGCGCATGTTCCGCATCGACAAAAGCGGCCGTGCCGCCGGCCTTTTGCGCCTCGGCGATCGTCTGCAAGGTCAGGGTAGTCTTGCCTGAGGACTCGGGGCCATAGATTTCCGCGACCCGGCCGCGCGGCAGCCCGCCGATACCCAGGGCAAGATCCAAGCTGAGGGATCCGGTGGATATGACAGCAACATCCCGTATCGCGCGTACGTCCCCCATGCGCATCACGGTGCCCTTACCGAACTGTTTTTCGATCTGCCCGAGTGCGATGCTCAGCGCCTTCTTGCGGTTTTCGTCCATTTTCATCCCCTGGCGTGGCTAGATGTTGTCATCGTCCTGAGACAACGGCTGGTCTTTCATTTTCGTAATTATTCCACATTCCCCGAGGGCATCCTACCCCCGCCCGATGGCCAACCCTTTGTGTTTACGCGCTGCAATGGCCATTCATACAGGATCTCGTAGCGGGCACCGCCAGGGTCGAGATACGAGCGCACCACTGTGATACGGTCGATCGACCAGACCACCGGTGTGACGTTGTGGAAAGCATGCGGCGCGGAGCCTCGCGCGAGCGTCATATGCGGAACAAAGCGCCGCTTCGGGACAGGAAGGCAGGCCGTGCGCAATTGCTCCCTCAGCTTTCGGTTTAAGCGCGTGAGTGTCGCGGGCGTTTGGCTGGGTGCGATCCAGGAGATGCGCCGGCGCGGCCAGCAACCGATTCGGTCCAGCTCGAGCGCGAACGCCGAGCCGGTCAGATTCGCGCCGATCGCCAACATGCGCGATCTGGCATCTCCAGTCACATCGCCCAAAAACGCCAGCGTAATATGCAGGTTCTGTGTCGGCACTCGGCGCCCATCAGGCACCAGTCGGCGTGCCAGATGCGCCACGGCGCCGCGCACGGCCGCGCCGGGCCACAGCGCCAGGAACAAGCGCTGCGTTTCACCATCTGAACCCTTGTCGGGCATGAAATCGGATAACCTACCTTGCCCGTCATGCCGGCAGGGAGCCTACCATGAAACTGGCAAAGTGCCTGTTTCAGCGCAGCAACCTGATCAGCCCCTGCAGCGCCGCGGCAACGGCTTGCCGGCGAATGTCCTCGCGCCCGCCCTGAAAATGCCGTTCACAGGTAACCGGTGCGGTGCCGATGCGACACCAGGCGAGCCAGACCAGGCCGACCGGTTTAGCCGATGTGCCACCATCCGGTCCGGCGATTCCCGTGACGGCGAGGCTCACCTCGGCCAGCGCGCGGGTGATGATGCCGCGCGCCATCTCCGCGGCGACCTCCTGGCTAACCGCTCCATAGGTCTCCAGGGTGCTCTTGGGCACCCCTAACAGCTCCATTTTCGCGGCATTGGAGTAGACGATGACGCCACGCTCGAACCACTGCGAACTGCCCGGGACATCGGTGATCACCTTCGCGACCCAGCCGCCGGTACACGACTCAGTCGTCGCCAGGCGAAGACCGAGGCAGTGCAGCCGCTCGCCCACCTCGCGGGCGAGCGAGGCCAGGCTGTCATCCGCCGCGGCCGATCCCATCGTTCTTGCGCCGGGGCCGTCCCACAACGAACCGGCAGGGACGAGCGGGCTTCATTAGTGCAGCCGTGTATCGATGGCTCGCGCCAGCTCCGGAGCAATTGCGTCGGCACCGCGCGCGAGCTGCGAGTCATTGAAGTAAGCTTGCGCAAACCGCTCATTGAGATCGAGATCGCCAAGCAGCGCGCTGGCGAGCCCGCGGGCACGCAGGTCGGCCTCCATCCACACCTGCACTCCGCCGAGTTCGGGCGCGAGCACCACCTCGAGCTCTTTCATGCGCCCGGCATAACGCCCGCCCGGCCGGAATTCCAGCTCCTGCACGAAAGGCACGCTGCGCCCCAGCCGGCGGTTGTGCTCGCAATCGGCCTTGTACAGGGTAAAACCCAACTGACCAAGCGCCTCCAGGATCGCAAGCATGCCCGCAGTCGGTTCCACCCGCAGGGCGTCACGATCGGTTGGGTCTACCGCGAGCGAGACCGACAGCGCGGTGTTCACCCATACCAGGGTCCGACCGAGCGTCAGCGGCGTCTCCCACGGCACCTGAAGACTGAAGGGCAGATCGAGCGTCGCGCCGGGCTGGACCTCAAAGCGCTCGCGCAGGCGTGTCTTGCTCAGCGGATGATTGACATAGACGTCATCAGAGCCGATTTCCTGGAGATAGCGCGTTACCAGGGAAAGCTCGATGTGCTCGATCTCCTGCGCCAAATCCCCGCCTTGTATATGGATGTTACCGGAAAGCTCGCCGCCGGGATGCGTGCGCTCGCTGTCGAGTATCGTATCGACCCGCGCCGCGCCGATTCCCACGCTAGCGAGAGTGCGTTTCAAAAAGCTCATGGTGTCTCCTTCCGGGAATTCGCAATGTGCTATCGCTCTTAGCCTGTCATGGGTGCTGGCAAACTGCATGTTCGCAGCTTATAGGATGTGTGGCAATCTTCTGACGCGCCGGTGGCAAGGGTGGATATATTGCGCCCGATTCGCGGACTGCGTCTTGACGCGCAGACGCACTTCGCCAAAGCTCGCCGGGCTTTTAGCTTTTCATTTCTGAACAATCTCGTCATCCAGTTCTGTAGCACGCAGGAAGGCTTGGCGTTGGCTGACACGCTCCGAGTAGTCTTGAAACTCTGGGCGTTTCTCAATGGTGCCAAAATTGAGACCCCAGGTGATCTGGGCACCCACGTAAACATCCGCAGCGGTAAAGCGATCACCCGCTACGTAAGCGTTAGACTTGAAAGCTTGTGTGAGGGCGTCCATGACAGTTGCGTAGCTCCCATAGCCCACCATGCGCTGTTTTTCCGCATCCGGTTCCACCCCCAGGATGCGAGAGTCGGTGATGGCGGCTTCAAGCGGGCCAGCGGTAAAGAAGAGCCAGCGGTAATAGTTGGCACGTTCTTCTGGGGTGGGTTTCAGACTTGCTTGCGGGAAAGTATCCGCCAAATAAGCGCAGATCGCGGCGCACTCGGTGACTACCCATTCGCCGTGTCTAATAGCCGGCACCTTTCCCATGGGGTTGATGGCCAAATATTCAGGCGACTTCATGCTCGTACCGTAGCCCAGCACCTCGGTTTGGTAAGGCTCGCCTATTTCTTCTAGCATCCAGCGGACGACACGGCCGCGGGATTGAGGGTTTGTATAAAGAATGAGCTCATCAGACATGATTGGTCCTCCGGATATCAGGATGAACGGGGCAACGCGATCGCGAATTGAGCGGCATTCGCGCCACAAACTTGCCAGAAAAAGCTCTTGTATGGTTCAAGGCCGCGCTCCTTGCACGCTGCCAGGAACGTCTCGAGCGAGTGCGCGCCTTCTTCACGTAGCGCATCGACGCTGCTGGCGTAGAAATCTGCCCCGCCGTTGAGTGTTATGAGCTCTCCACGAAACTGAGCCAGATCGGGATCGAAGCTGATAAAGCCGGCTGACCCTCGATGTTCATGACAGTGTTCATGGGGTAGCTCCGTGTGACTCTAACCACCTGCGAATGCTAGCGACCGCTCCCTCTGTTGGCGCTTCACATCAGTGGCCGCGCCTGCCGGTAACCTCGCGCAGTGACGCACCGGTTGCCGCGGGGTGTTAGCAGTGCTTTGTAAGTGCATAAGTTACTTTTGTGTTAGTTATTGAAATGTATCCTTGTTTCTCAAGTAACGTTACCAACGAAGATACTTCGTCTTCGGAAAGTATTTTCTGAAACAAGGAATTTATAGTGCTTGAGAGTGTCTTGACGGTTCGAGGCCTCGACGTGCCTCGTTGGTTTAGGTTTGAGACAACTGCAGCGAGCATTTCGGCAGGACTATTTGAGTTACCGGCTTTAACTATTGGTATATCGTGCACGCTTCGAGAGCGGCTCGCATAGATATTCTTTGACCTTAGGTGCGCAATCAGAGGATCAAAGCCCGTATCCTTAGAAATAATGTGAAAAAATGCATTCTTGTCAGTCGCTGCGATCTGACCAATATAGTACGCGATATGAAAGTCCAGTGCGTTTCTACCATTGCCCGATATTTTTACGTATGTGGCATTAGGGCCTAGACGTTGCAGCGACTCAGCCACATCAAAATTAACCTTTGATTGGCTGGCACCGACAAAAACAAAGACTTTGAAGAGCTCTTTCTCAAGAAAGGACAGCGCAGCAGGCTGCACATTCTCGTAGTCTATTAGAACGTAGTTGATTCGCACACAAGTCCTTCTTTGTGCTGTTGACCCAGAGCCACGCCGTTGACTTTCGGGTGGCAGCGGAATTGCGGTCAGTTGCAGTGCCTCGTTAGCCAACACCATGCCGCTATTTGGGTGCGGACTTTTTCAATACCTCAGCCATGCGCGTTTGCCAGCCAGGCCCTGTAGCCCTCCAGCGCGCAATGACTTCGGGTGGTAAACGCAAGGATAAGAGCTGACGTGGGCTGGCAAGCTTGGGTCGCCCGCGGCGAACCAACTTTTCTCCACGATACAGGTCTGCCTCACCGATCCAAGCGTCTGTGATCTCCGGCGGAGTGTCAGGATCGTCAGAGGTGGGGTTGGAGTTTCGCTGCTTCGCGCTCATGGCAGTGCCTCATACTGAACGTCTTGCGATACCGCGCGGTGTCCGTGCGAACACGACAAGCCGGGAATCGAGCCAACCAACGGTGATGAAGCGGGGCTCGCCGTAGTCCCGGCGATCGTCTACGCGCGTAAAGTGCGGCCCGGCAAAGACCTCGTTTGCTCGACGCATGTCCAACCCACGCTCCCGCAGCGTCCATGCCCGCTTCGCGGGGTCGCAGGTGATCCGCATCGGTTAAATGTAAATACAATAAATACGCCTGTAAACACCGCGCCGGCACAGCGGGTTCTGTTGACTACCGAAATCACGGGCAGAGCGGGCGCTGCCGCGTAGCACTGTTCGCCGACGAAGAGAAATCGGATAGAAGGCTCAGTCTCCGGGCGAGTCAGCACAAGATGACGAAGCCCACCGGGTACAGGAGATAGGGTAAATGCGGCGGTTGTGTACCGAGAGTTCATGTTCTTATTCGGGGAGATCTGCCCAGCAAGCGGTCGGAGGCGGTCACGGGAGCCGGACTGACGGCCACGCCGAAAGGCGTGGAATGGCCACCGGGCCCTGCCACTGTGTCTTGTCAGCGCGCCCCGCGGTAACGTGTGGCGTGCCGCTATACAGCCGGCGTTACACGACGAGTTGATCTCCTCGCATGCTCCCAACTCGTGTACCGTCCTGTGCGAACCCGCAGGTAGGGACGTGTGGGAACTGGGGGTAAAAAGCCCGCGTTTAGGCGACTTCAACGTACTCAACATGGCTGTTTGGGGGAGGAATTGGCTCCCCGTCCTCTCGCATACCATCAATGTGAAATTCAATGGCTTCTCTGATTTGCTGCTCCACCTCTTCGAGCGTTGCTCCAGTGGCAACACAACCGGGCAAATCCGGAACGTAGGCGGAGAAGTTAGCTTCCGCCTTCTCAATGACAATCGCGTATTTCATAGCTGCGCCTATTTCCAGCCGGCTTGCTTGTAAATGCTGTTAACTGTTCCAACAGCCAAATCGTCTCCAGGTTTTCCCGGCACCGTCACTCTCCCAGGCTTTGAGGTATGCTTGAACTGTTGGTGGCTACCGCGCATTGAGTGATGATACCAGCCATCCTCCTTCAGTTTCCGGAGAATATCACGTACTTTCATCTATTTTGATTTGCTCAGCCCTATATTTGGCGACTAACGGGATCGTGAGTCGAGCGGCACCCGCGGTGTGAGGGCGCGCGCGGGCGCATGCCCGACCAAAGCGGGCGTAGCCGCGCAGCGGTGTCCGCTCGAACGAGGGGTTCGACGGCGTTTGGCGCCGTCGCCCCGAGTTCATCAATTCGCGATCCCGTTCATCGGCGTGAAGCGCCGATGAACGCTGAGGTAACCGGCTGCTTTGGAGCGCCAGCGGAAAAGCGGTCCGGTTGACCGATTGGTTATATTTCAAGTTCTTCCGCCTCCCAGCTCGCGATCTTGTGATGCTTGGTAATGCACGCTGCATCTGGACGTAGTGCGACCCGGTGTGGAACGTGAACAGGCTTGCTATGGAGTTCTATAGTGAGACTACGCTCCACAATCGAGTAGACTCTCTCCTCTCCATCAGGATCGTAGTACACAATTCGGTGATCGGTCGTCAGCGTCATGTAACCACGGTCAAAGAGCCTGTGGTGGAAGCTATTCAGGAGAAGACCATTTCTTACATCCAGCCTCTCGGCAGGAGTAGCTTGCGACCATGGCACGATATGACAAGCCTCAAGCGTTTCAGGTACCGCAATTTCTGTGAAAGCACAGCGGCTCGCATACGCTTTTAGCAGCGCATCTCGAAAAATGATTTGCTTGACTCCCCTTGATTTAACAAGTGAATAAATATCCGGTGCCGAAGATGGATTGTGGGTCAGTGAAGTTACGATAGACTCATAGGAATCACCCGACGCCGAAAAACCAAATGGATTCTCTAGGCCACGCCAATCGAAATCGTAGACCTTTTCAAGCCCCTCCTCGAAGTTTTCCAAGTCGAAAGCGATGAAGCCGGTTCCAGGCATTCCGGATGAATTGACGATGAGAATGGTAAGGGGAGGAAGTTTTTCTTCGAGGCAGTAATCTTGGATCACACCAAGAACGTATCGGATTGCCCTGTGATGCACTCCCAAGGCTTGGCCGAGCTCTCCGTATGTGATGGTAGATCGATTTTTAGCTCGCTTGGTCAGTATTGGCCATGCCCGACAGGCCCTTTCGACTTGGTTCACAGGCACGACGATGCCTCCCTTGAAATATAACGGAGTTGGCGATGAGCGGTCCCCATGCGCCGGGGCTCAACGCCCTGGCGCATGGGGGCTCCATTGCCAGTTCGGCGGCGGTTCGCGCCGGCACTGCGTCGAACGAAGGGAGCGCGAGATTAGGCATCAAGCCTGCCTGCGATTGTTGAGTGTTCCCCCGGTCAACCTTGGTGCCTAATCTCGCGCTTTACCGCTCATCGCCACCTCCGTTCGGTGGCGCGAAGCGCCAC
>JAKDMQ010000025.1 GCA_030452265.1 Nitrococcus sp. | reverse complement strand
GCCACCTGGGGGTTTATGCCTACCGCGCGGCTTTTCTGCGCCGCTACCAAGTGCTGCCGGAATGTGAGCTGGCACGACGCGAGCAGCTCGAGCAGCTTAAAATGCTATGGCATGGGGAGCCGATTCTCGTGGAGGACGCGCGGGAGCCGTCTGGACCTAGTGTGGATACCGAGGCAGATTTGCTGCTGGCCGAAGCTCGGTTGAGCGCAGGGGCTTGAGTGCGCACTCGGCAAGGCGGTTTGAACTGACTAGAGGTTTGCCGCGCTTGGCGCGCGGCGTCACAGAGTTTTGTAATCCATCCATCGATCCCGGAGATCAGCGAAGCATGATCCGCGTACTGTTTGTGTGCATGGGCAACATCTGCCGCTCGCCGACGGCCGAAGGCATCTTTCGCCAGCTCGTCAAGAGCGAGGGACTGGCGCATCTAATCGAAACCGACTCGGCGGGCACGCACGATTTTCACGTGGGGCGCCCACCTGACCCGCGTGCCATGAAGGCCGCGGCCGGCCGTGGCATCGATATCAGCGACTTACGTGCGCGGGCGGTCGACGAGCTCGATTTCACCGCGTTTGACTGGATTATCGCCATGGATAGCAGCAACCTCGCATGGTTGCGGGCGAAAGCGCCTGCCAAATGCCGCGGCCGCATCTTTGCGTTCATGGACTTCGCATCGGCGCTGATGGAGTCTGAGGTGCCGGACCCCTACTTCGGCGGCGCTAACGGTTTCGACTATGTCCTCGACTTAGTGGATGAGTCGGCTCGGGGATTGCTCCAGGCGATTCGCGATCAGCACGGCATCCACCACGACGCGGATAATTAGATCCTGAATCCATCCTCATGGTTTGGCGGGAGCGGGATGGGGATTTGCAGATCTATTACGTCCCTCCAAACGCGCCACGCCGCTCACCGTCGCGGCGGCCTATACGCTCTCATCAAACTCTTGCCTCGCTTAACTGCTTCGCCCCGCCATGGCAGAAAGCGTTAGGCGGGGTGGAAGGACGCATGTCGGCGGTCGGGTTCAGGGCGCCGAAGGGTCATCGCCTCCCGCGAGAGCCTGATTCGGATCTGTTTTCTGATCGGTTTCTTCCCCGTTTCGCGCGCTGGATTGTTTACGACGCTTTGTGCTCGGCTGTCGGCTTCGCCGGGGTCTCCCGGAGGTCTTGCTGCTACTGTCATCGGCCGCAATTTGCGCTGTCTTCGATTGTTCCGGGGCCTCAGCAGTTACCCGATCGGGCTCCGGCTTGTCGGTAGGCGGCTCTAGCACTGCCGGCAGGTCGCCCGGTCTATCCAGAGCGGGTTGAGTCTCTGGCTGTTGTTCGGCAATCTGCGCCGGGTCCGTGGATAGCGCTGATGCGGGTGCATCAGAATGCGTCTCCGGCTCCTTCGCGGCATGCTCTGCGGTCGTGTCGCGGCGTGACTCTTCGGTTGGAGCGCATCGATCTGCATCTGCAGTGGGGTCGGCCCCTGTTTGTGGCGTCGTTTGTACTGCAGGGAGCTCTCCGCCTATGAGCTCAGCGCGGGAAATCCGCGGCCGGCCAGGCCAGCGGCGCGGATCGCCGCCCGTGTCGTTAATGGCCGCGGCCACGCCGCCTTTGGCAGTCGAGGAATTGGAAGGCGCCGGCGCAGCCGCTGCCTGGACCATATCAGCGGTGCTTTGCGCCGCCGCCTCGGGTGACTCAGACGACGGCGCATGGCCCGCTTCGCTTGGCGCAGCCGCGAGCGCTTGCTGGGCGTCCTCTTCCGTGGCAGTTACGCGCAGCGCCTCCGGTTGCTGGCTTTTGTCGCTGCTGCTACGGCGGCGCCTGCGCCCGCCGCGCCGGCCACGGCGATTGGAACGCCCGCTGCTGCTTTGCGCCTGGGTGCTTGCGCTTGCCTCGGCCTCATCAGCCGGGGTTTCCGGCGCAGTGCTCGTCGCGGATTCAGCTTTATCAGGGGTTGCGCGTCGCCGACTAGCGTTGCCACCCTGTCGTCTATCCCCGCGCCGGGGCTGAGTAGGGGAATTCTCATTGTCGCGACCAGTCGCCAGGTCTGGCTCTGAGTCGTGCTCGTTGCCGGGCACCAGTTTTTGCAGCCAACCGAAGAAGCTGCTCAGTCCTTTGGCCATGGGAATCGGGTCGTGATGGGCCGAGCTTCGCGTTTGCAACGGGCTGGGTGCAGGCGTCGCCGGCTGCAACTGCTTCACGACCGGCTCTTCGATTGGCGGTTTTTGTGGCGCTGCGGCCTGTAGCCTTTCGGCGGTTTTGCTTTGCGCCGCTTCTGCCGTCAAACGGTGCCTGGAACCATCGCCACTGCTGTTGTCCGCGCGAATTCGCTGGACTTCATAGTGCGGGGTCTCCAGGTTTTTGTTGGGGATTAGCGCAATTTCGACGCCGTTGCGTTGCTCCATGGCCGTTAAAGCAGAGCGCTTTTCATTGAGAAGAAATGTAGCCGCTTCGATGGGCAGTTGCGCTAATACCCGGTGGGTCTTCTCTTTCATCGCTTCTTCTTCGATGAGACGCAAAACCGAGAGCGCTAACGATTCGAGCCCGCGCACGGTGCCTCGTCCGCCGCAGCGGGCGCATATCTCCTGGCTGGATTCACCAAGCGAGGTATGCAGCCGCTGGCGTGACATCTCGAGCAATCCGAAGCGGGAGATCCGCCCGACCTGCACCCGTGCCCTGTCCATCTTGACCGCTTCGCGCAGCCGATTCTCGACTTCGCGCTGGTTGCGATTGGCTCCCATGTCGATGAAATCGACCACGATGAGGCCGCCAAGATCGCGCAGGCGCAACTGCCGGGCTATTTCCTCGGCCGCCTCGTCGTTAGTTTGCAGTGCGGTTTCTTCGATATCCGCCCCTTTAGTGGCGCGCGAGGAGTTGATATCGATCGAGATCAGCGCTTCGGTATGATCGATGACGATGGCGCCTCCGCTCGGAAGACGAATTTCGCGCTGGAATGCCGATTCGATTTGGCTCTCGAGCTGATAGCGGGTGAACAGCGGCACGCTGTCGTCGTAGAACTTGAGCTTGCTCAGGTTGTGGGGCATTACCTGCTGAACGAAGCCTTTCGCCTGTTCGTATACCTCGGCATCATCGACCAGGATCTCGGCGATGTCGCTGCGTAGGTAGTCACGCAACGCCCGGATGATGACATTGCTTTCTTGGTAGATGAGGATCGGCGCTGTCCGTTGGGCGGCGGCCTTCTGGATACTGCTCCAGAGGTTCAACAAATAGTCCAAGTCCCATTGCAGCTCCTCCACGCTGCGGCCGACACCCGCCGTGCGCACAATCAACCCCATGCCTTCAGGCGCGTCCAGCGAGCGCAGCGCATCACGGACCTCATTGCGGTCCTGCCCCTCGATGCGCCGTGAGACACCGCCCGCGCGCGGGTTGTTTGGCATGAGCACTAAGTAACGCCCGGCCAAGCTGACAAACGTTGTGAGCGCGGCCCCCTTGTTGCCGCGCTCCTCCTTTTCGACTTGAACGACGAGCTCTTGCCCTTCCTTAATGGCCTCCTTGATGCTGAGCTTGGCTGGGTCGGCGTCTTGTTCGGCTTGGTAGTACCCGCGCGCGATCTCCTTGAGCGGGAGAAAGCCGTGACGCTCGGCGCCGTACTGGATGAATGCGGCTTCCAGACTCGGTTCGATACGCGTTATCTTGCCTTTATAGATATTGGCTTTTTTCCGCTCCCGTGATGGTGTTTCAATGTCTAGGTCGTAAAGTGATTGGCCATCCACTAGCGCAACCCGCAGCTCTTCGCGCTGGGTTGCATTGATCAGCATCCTCTTCATTGGGTCCTTCTCTCCAGCGCGCGACCCGGGCGTTCGCCATGCCACGCAAGACACCGGCGCTCCGACCCTCAAAGGTGAGCTGCAACGGCGTAACGTGCTTGGTCGATGATCCAAGCAACGCGGGGTTCAGTGGCGAGATAATCAAGCCCGCCCTAGGGTGATCGAGGGCGAGAGCCCAGATGGGCGCAGTCGAATGGGTGCACATGAATGTGTGTGATGTTGGATAAGTTTGGGAAGTTTTTGGATCTCGTTAAACGCCATGCTGCACGTTACGGCCGGCGTCCCCGACTGAATCTTGGTTTGCTCGAGCACATGATTCTAGGCTCCAAGCTACTTTATCAGCGTTGCCGGAATGCTTCAAATGTCCCGTGTTTCGTTCTTATACCGTATCATGTGCAAATTGGCTTGGAAGAGTAGCGCGTGCCGGGAGTCCGCCACATCCAGGTCGCGATCGAATCCGAAGGTCAGCGGCTGGATAATTTTTTGCTTCGGGAGCTCAAGGGCTTACCGAAAACACGGGTTTACCGCCTGCTGCGCCGGGGGGAAGTCCGAGTAAACGGCGGCCGAGCGCGGCCCGAGTATCGTGTGTGCCGTGGCGACCGCTTGCGGCTGCCACCGATGCGCCTGGGTGAGCGCGAGCTCCGCGGCGAGCCCTCGCCACGCGTTCTCGAGCGCATCGGACAGGCGATTCTCTTTGAAGACGAGCAGTTGCTGATCTTGGACAAGCCGAGCGGGCTTGCCGTTCATGGCGGCAGTGGTCTCGCTTACGGCGCTATTGAAGCCATACGTGCTCGGCGCCCCGAACTGCCTTGCCTGGACTTGGCCCATCGCCTCGACCGGGATACCAGTGGCTGCCTGATTCTGGCCAAGCGGCGTGATACGCTGCGCCAACTTCATGCGCTCATGCGCTCCGGGGGGGTAGAAAAGCGCTACCTGGCCCTGCTCAAGGGCGAGTTAGGAGAGGGCGCATGGCGCGTGGAAGCACCGCTCGAGCGCTGCCCGGGCAAAAGACATCTACATTCGGTGCGCGTATCAATGGCGGGTCGCCAAGCGCTGAGCGTGTTCCGTAGCATTGAGCGCTACGCAGGCTGGGCGCTGGCCGACGTGGAGCTGCATACCGGGCGAATGCATCAGATTCGCGTACATGCGGCTTGCAGCGGCCATCCCGTCGCGGGGGACGAGCGCTACGGGGATCGCGCGGCCAATCGCGCGCTGCGTCGATTGGGCTTGCGCCGATTGTTCCTGCACGCGAGCCGCATTGCCTTCGAGCTGCCTGGACGGGGTGAGGTGGTGGCGCAGGCGGCGCTCAGTGACGATCTCAGCGCGATATTACAGGCTCTGCGCGAACGCATGGCAGCCGCCGAAGGCGCGAGATGAACGCGGAATGCCGCGGGGTGGCGTATGGGCTGAACGGCGGCGGCTGCAAGGTGCACGGCTTGCGGCGCTGGCAGTTACAATTGCGCCAACATTTAAACCGCTTACCGGCCGTATGCCGAGCAACTACTTATGCGTAACCCCCTAGTACCGCTGTTGATCCTGGTGCTCATGCTGCTAGCCGGCGCGGCTTTTGCGCAGGCGACCCCGAGCAGCGTTTATCAACCGCTCACTCCAGGCGATCTACAGGTGCAGATCGACCGCCAAGTGGTCGAGCGCCTCCAGAAGGCGCACTACAACCCGGTTACTTTGGATGATGCCTTTTCAAGGCAATTGCTGCACGCTTACCTGGACGCCCTGGACCCCAGCCACAGCCTATTTCTGGCGAGCGACATTCGGCGTTTCGAGGCCCGCTACGGCGATCAGCTCGATGATGGGCTGCGCGAAGGGCGCCTCGCTGCAGCGTTCGAGATCTTCAATACCTATCAGCATCACCGTGTCACCCTCTACCGGCATATTCTGGAGCGACTGGAGAATGGGCTCGATTCCTTTGACCTCCATGATGCCGAATACCTCCTCATAAATCGCGAGGAGGCTCCCTGGCCGAAGGATCGCGCGGCGCGCTGGGCGTTGTGGACCAAGCGCCTGGAGAACCTGATCATCAACATGCGTTTGGACGAGGGGGAGGGCGCCGCCAAGGCGGAGCATGAGAGAGACGAGCCGCCGATTCTCGAGCGTCTGACCCGCCGTTTCAGCAATGAGCTAGGGCAGGTTTCGCAGGCCGAGCCGATCGACGTGGTCTCTGTCTATATGGGCGCCTACACCCATCTCTACGACCCGCACACCGACTACTTCTCGCCCAAACAATCGGAAAACTTCGAAATCAACATGAGGCTGTCGCTGCAAGGTATTGGTGCGCAGCTGCGCAGCTACAACGGCTACACCGAAATCGTAAGGCTGATCCCAGGAGGTCCGGCCATAGAGAGCGGCAAGCTGAAGCCCGGTGATCGCATCATCGCTGTCGGCCAGGGCGAGCATGGGGGCTTTATCAACATTATGGGCATGCGTCTGGACGAATCGGTCCAGCTCATCCGCGGCAAAAAGGGCACCACGGTGCGGCTGCGCATCACCTCGGGCGACGGGGGCGCTACCCGCACCGTGGCGCTCGTGCGGGATAAAATCAAGCTCGAGGCCCAGGCCGCGAGAATGCAGGTCATCGAACTGGAGCGCAACGGCGAACGCCGAAGGATTGGACTGATTACCCTGCCGTCGTTTTACCAGGGCACGGCGGAGGACGTGGAGAAACTGCTGCACGAGCTCAAAGCTCGAAACGTGACCGGTATCATCCTTGACCTGCGCAATGATGGCGGTGGGGCGTTGGGCGAGTCCGTCGAGCTCGTGGGCCTGTTTATGCCATCGGCACCCGCCGTGCAAATCCGGGAGGCCGACGGCGATGTTCATGTGCTGGGTAATCACTCGACATGGACTGTGTATTCCGGTCCGCTCGTGGTGCTGGTCAACCGCTTGAGCGCATCGGCTTCGGAGATTTTCGCCGGCGCCATTCAGGACTACGGCCGCGGCTTGATTGTTGGCAGCCGAACCTTTGGCAAGGGCACCGTGCAGGCGTTACTGCCGCTGAAGCAAGGCCGCATCAAGCTTACGCGAGCCAAGTTCTATCGCGTTAGCGGCGCGAGCACCCAGGTACGCGGCGTGGCGCCCGATATCGACTTCCCGCCCGTGGTCGATCCGCAAGAAATCGGCGAGGGCACCTTGCCCCATGCCCTGCCCTGGGACCATATCGAGCGCGTCCCCTATCCGCACAGCTCGCGCATTGAGCGACTGATACCGGCACTGTCCAAGGCACATCAGCTCCGAGTGGCATCCGATCCGGAGTTCCAGTATCGGGTCAAGCGCATCGCCCTGGCGCGGGAGCGAAGCGAGCGCGAGCGCCTGTCTCTACAGATCGACCAACGCCGCGCCGCAAGGCAGGCCTTCCAGCAAAAGGAGCTGGCACTGGCCAATGCTCACCGCAAGGCCATCGGCAAGGAACCGTTCGAGAGCTACCAGGCGTTTCGCGACAGCGACGATGCGGATATGCTCGACAGCGGCTTGCCATCCGGGGGGGGCGAGGAACCCGACGCCTACCAGGAAGAGGCGGCGCGCATACTATTGGACCTGGTGGAAATGCAGCGCATTAAGTCCGGCAGGCTAGGGAAGGTGGACACCTTCCGCGGCCAACATCGCCGTGAGGCGGATCAGCGGCAAGCCGATCAAGGCCGTGGGATCATCGCCCTCGAGCCGTTGCAGCAGCACAATCCCAAGGCCTTCAACTTTGATGCTGCCGGCGCAGTCCAGTGGGCGTTCGCGCTCGACATAGCGCGCGATGCTCGCCTGTGAGAGGCGGCGGAAATGGACTCGAGAGGAGATCACAGCCGATTGCCCAGCACCCGTGGTGTTATTGATGAGGGCCAGCGCGGTGAAAAACTCCACGCAACGACCCGAGGCACGGCGCAGTTGGGCGATCGCGCGCTCCGGGGTTTCCGCCTTGCCGAGGATCTCGCCTTCGAGCACGGCGGCCTGATCGGAGCCGATTATCAGAGCGGGCTCATCGGGCGGCATTGCGGCGCGCGCCTTGGCAATGGCCAGACGCTCGACATAGGCGGCCGGGTCTTCGCCGCGGTTGGGTGTCTCGTCGACTTGCCCGGGTATTTGCTCAAACGGCAGTCCCAGGCGGCGCAGCAGTTCGGCACGATAAGGCGAAGCGGAGCCGAGTATCAATCGCATGGGAGCTCCAGCGGCAGTACATTTGAGCGCGTGGGTATATTGCCCTTGCACGGCGTTGACTGCATAGACCGGAGCCGAGTTGCGATCGCAGCGAACGATTGGAGGGGCTGAGCTCGGTGCCGCCGGTTGCAGGGGCGAGCCGGTCTTGAATTTTTTGACAGCACGAAAGCGTGCAATTACTATCGAGAGTTTGCACGAACTCTTCTGAAGTCGATCGATGGCGAACGGCTCGATGCGCCGAGAGCGGGTTCTCGTATCTGAAGGCGGCGTGAGGCCGCTGATGAGCTGTTGCGCGATTTGCCGCCCTGACGATGCACGATAGCGGTTGGATGTGCGCTCAGAGTGGCTGTTACTTCGCGCGCGGGTCCGGCAGCCGTGTCGCCTCATTACCAGAGCCCATTCGTAGGTCTCAAACAGCTCAAGATTGGGGGCGTTTGAGCGCCGCTCGCACGAATGCAGGAGACAGTTGATAATGGCCGTTCAAAAGAGTCGGAAAAGCCCATCGAAACGGGGAACGCGGCGCGCGCACGATGCGCTGAAGCGGCCCACGCTTTCGGTGGACCCGACGACCGGTGAGACGAATCGTCGCCACCATATCTCCCCTGATGGCTACTATCGGGGCCGCCGGGTGATCCCGGGTGACGAGGACTAGGGACAGTTGACACCCGCCCACGGCGTCATGGGTGAAGGCCAACAGACCCACACCCGCGCATGCGGCGCTCGTCAGGCTCTTGGCCGTTCGTTGCCTTGGCGTCTGCTAGACGTATAGTCTCCGCCATTTACATGGTCGACCTGAGCACCAATGTCGCGACGCTTTACGATTGCCTTGGACGCCATGGGCGGGGACAACGGCCCGGCAGCCGTGGTGCCCGCCGCGCTCAGAGCTTTGAGCCGCCATGCCGGGCATGTGCATCTGATTCTGGTTGGCCGCCAGGAGATCATTCGTGAGGAGCTTCATCGCCAAGGTGGAAGGGAAGGCGAGGCTCTGCGCATCCATTCAGCTTCCCAGATTGTTGCTATGGCCGACCTCCCCTCGCAGGCTTTACGCAGCAAAAAGGACTCCTCGATGCGCGTGGCGCTGAGCCTCGTCAAGCAGGGTGTCGCCGATGCCTGTGTCAGCGCCGGCAACACCGGCGCGTTGCTCGCTACGGCACGTTATGTGCTGAAGACGCTACGCGGGATCGATCGTCCGGCGATCTGCACGACGATTCCGTGCCTCGGTGGCCGCTTTCATATGCTCGATTTGGGGGGCAATGTGGATTGCAGCGCAGAGCAGCTGTTTCGATTCGCCGTAATGGGCTCGGTGCTCGCCGAGGCGAGCGGTGCCTACTCGCCGCGAATCGGGCTAATGAACCTGGGGGAGGAGGAGATCAAGGGCAATGAGCAGGTCAAGCGCGCGGCCCAGCTCCTACAAGCCAGCAAGCTGAACTATATCGGTTATGTCGAAGGCGATTCCGCCTACAAGGGGGTAGCGGATGTCGTGGTCTGCGACGGCTTTGTGGGCAACGTGGCTTTGAAGAGCAGCGAGGGCGTTGCCTTCGTGATCTCCAGCTATTTGCAGGAAGCATTTCATCGCAGCCTCTTGACCAAGCTTGCGGGCTTGATCGCACTCCCGGTTCTGCGCTCGCTGCGCAGGCGGCTCGACCCGCGCCAGTACAATGGCGCGAGTCTGCTTGGGTTGCGCAGCGTGGTCATCAAGAGCCATGGCGGTGCCGATGCCGTCGCATTTGAACGTGCCATCGAGGTGGGCATCCTGGAGGCGGAAAAAGCGGTGCCTAGGCTAATCGACGAGCGCCTTGCGGAAATCTTTTCTCAGGAGCGGCAGCAGACGTGAGTTTTTCACGCATCCGCGGAACCGGGGGCTATTTACCCGAACGGATCATAACCAATCATGATCTGGAGCGTATGGTGGATACTTCGGATCAATGGATACGCGAGCGCACCGGGATCAGCGAGCGCCATATCGCGGCCGAGGGGGAGCTCTGCAGCGATCTTGCGGCCGCGGCGGCGCGACGCGCCTTGACAGCGGCGGCCTTCACTGGCCGCGATATCGATCTGGTCGTGCTGGCGACGTCGACGCCGGATCAGATCTTCCCCAGCACCGCTTGCCTGCTACAGGAGCGGCTCGACATCCCACGCAATGTTATTGCCTTCGATATCGCGGCGGCCTGCTGTGGCTTTATTTATGCGCTGGATGTCGCCGACCGCTTCATCCGCACCGGTGGTGCCCGGCGGGCGTTGGTGATCGGGGCAGAGACCTTTTCACGTATTTTGAACTGGGAGGATCGAGCCACCTGCGTGCTCTTTGGAGACGGCGCGGGCGCAGTGGTTCTTGAGGCCGCCGAGGAGCCCGGTGTGCTTGCCACACGGCTGCACGCGGACGGTCGCCAGGCGGCGTTGCTGAATGTTCCCTGGGGAGTCTCGCAGGGCTATGATCGTCTGACAGATAACTCCGGCAAAATTACCATGCGCGGCAACGAAGTGTTCAAAGTCGCTGTGCGCACAATGGGCAGGTTGGTGAACGAGACACTGCAGGCAAATAATATCTCGCGTGAGGAAGTGGATTGGCTTGTGCCGCATCAGGCCAATATCCGCATTATGACGGCACTCGCTCGTAAGATCGGGTTTCCCATGGAGCGAGTGATCGTAACGGCGGATCGGCATGCCAATACGTCGGCGGCCTCGGTTCCACTGGCACTGGATTTCGCCGTGCGCGACGGCCGTATTCAGCCGGGTCAGCTCCTGTTGCTGGAGGCATTCGGCGCCGGATTCACCTGGGGCTCGGCGCTGGTGCGCTACTGACGGTGCCCAGCAACGGATGACCATGAGCGAGAACAGCAAGCTTGCAATCGTTTTCCCCGGTCAGGGTTCCCAGTCGGTCGGTATGCTGAGCGATCTGAGTAAGGCCTTCCCAACCACCGTCCGTGGCACTTTCCAGGAGGCCTCTGAGGCTTTGCAAGTTGACCTATGGGAGATGGTGCAAAACGGTCCGGAGAGCGAGCTCAACCGTACCGAATGCACACAACCGGCCATGCTGGCGGCCGGGATCGCGGTATGGCGATGCTGGAGGGCGCAAGGTGGCGCGACCCCGGTTGTGCTCGCCGGCCACAGCCTTGGTGAATATACCGCGCTGGTTTGTGCCGGGGCGCTCGATTTCGGGGTAGCCGCCCGGCTCGTTGCCGAGCGCGCCCGCTTCATGCAGGAGGCGGTGAGCGCAGGCGATGGGCGCATGGCCGCGATCCTCGGCCTGAATGATGATCAGGTGCGTCTCGTGTGTCAGGAAGCGGCTCAGGGTGAGATCGTCGAGGCGGTCAATTTCAATGCGCCGGGGCAAGTGGTTATCGCCGGTTGTACGGCGGCGGTGGAGCGCGCCGTTACGCTGGCGCAGGCGGCTGGAGCGAAGCGCGCTTTGGAATTGCCGGTCAGCGTACCCTCCCACTGCGCCTTGATGCAGCCGGCCGCGGCGAAGCTTGCCGAGCGCCTCGAAGCCGTGCGGATCAAGCCGCCGGCGCTTTCCGTGTTGCATAACGTCGACGTCTCGGTGGCGATGCGCCCGCAGGCCATCCGCGATCGCCTCGTTAAGCAGCTGCACAGTCCCGTGCGTTGGGTCGAGATCATACGGCGAATGGCTGCGGATGGCGTGGGCTGGGTGATCGAATGCGGCCCCGGCAAAGTGCTCGCGGGCCTCAACCGCCGCATCGAGCGGCGTATGGACGTGGATGCGGTGTTCGATTCGGCATCGCTTGATAAGGCACTGCTAAGAGGGAGCTGAGCATTGGCGTTCTCGCTGGAGAGTCAAATCGCGCTCGTCACCGGAGCGAGCCGGGGCCTGGGACGGGCGATTGCGCTCATCCTGGGTGAGGCGGGCGCGACGGTCGCCGGCACGGCGACCACCGAGGCGGGAGCGCAGCGGATCAGCGGCGAGTTGGCACAGGCGGGTATCGCCGGGACGGGTATGGCGCTCGATGTGACGGACAGCGAGCAGGTGAAGGCGGTGGTGACCACCCTGGGCCGGCGCTTCGGCAGTCCGACGATACTCGTAAACAATGCCGGCGTCACGCGTGATGCGCTGTTTCTGCGCATGCGCGAGGAAGATTGGGATGCTGCCATTGACACGAACCTCGGCTCGGTCTATCGGATGAGTAAGGCGGTTTTGCGCGGGATGATCAAGGCCCGCTACGGTCGGATTATAAACATCGCCTCGGTAGTGGGGCTCACTGGCAACATTGGGCAGGTCAACTATGCGGCGGCCAAAGCAGGAATCATGGGCTTGAGCAAGTCATTGGCGCGGGAAGTGGGTTCCCGAGGCATTACGGTGAACACCGTAGCGCCGGGATTTATTGCGACCGATATGACCGATTCGCTGCCCGAGGCACAACGGGAGGCGTTAGTGGCACAGACACCCCTTGGGCGGTTAGGCCAACCGCAAGACATTGCTACGGCGGTGCTCTTCCTTGCCACTCGGGAGGCGAGTTTTATTACTGGCGAGACACTAAACGTCAACGGCGGCCTGCACATGGCCTGAGGTAGGATGCCGGTTGATAGCGTGACTGAGTATCTTCAACGTACAATACGCCCGCCATCGGTCCCAGGGGCATGTGCTGGGGGAGCGTGCAAGGGTTGAACCATCCATCATTCGGAGGAATAGCCAAGATGAGCAGTGTCGAAGAACGCGTGAGCAAGATCATCGTCGAACAGCTTGGAGTCAAAGAAGAGGAGGTGACTCCGGAGGCTTCCTTCGTTGACGATCTTGGTGCCGACTCATTGGATACCGTCGAGCTCGTAATGGCGCTCGAGGAAGAGTTCGAGTGCGAGATCCCGGATGAAGAGGCAGAGAAGATCACGACAGTGCAGCAGGCTATCGATTACGTCAACCAGCACCTGGAGCAATGACCCAGGCGTGCTTGCAGGCGCTGCTGGTTTGGTTGAGATGGCTTTGCGGTGCCTTGATTCAGGCAAGGGTGTCGGAAAATGGATAACGTTTTCGGCACCCTGCGCCATGGCCCCGCGGGCGGTGTAGACCGCTTGAGCTGCCAAAGGCAGGGCAGACCTTTACTTGGTAGCCCAGAGAGCGCCTGAACACTGCCCTCGCTCGCCGCGACGATCGCGGGAGCGTTAATGAGTCCTAGGGTTCGGAGGTTGTCCGTGGCCGCACGGCGTGTAGTGGTGACAGGGCTGGGTATCATCTCTCCGGTCGGCAATACGGTAGAAGCGGCTTGGAGAAATATATGCGCGGGCCATACCGGTATTCGAGCGATTGAGCGCTTTGACGTATCCGGTTATCCGGTTCGATTCGGCGGTGAGGTCCGCGACTTTGATGTGGTGCGCTATCTTGCCGCCAAGGAAGCGCGCAAGATGGATCCGTTCATCCACTACGGAATCGCGGCGGCCGTAGATGCCCTGCACGACTGCGCGCTAGAGATCAACGACGGCAACGCGGAGCGCATCGGGGCCTGTTTGGGCTCGGGTATCGGCGGTCTTTTCAGCATCGAGAACGTGCAACAGGCATTTTTCAACGGTGGCCCGCGCAAGATCAGCCCCTTCTATGTTCCGAGCGCGATCATCAATATGCTTGCCGGAAATCTTTCAATCCTGCTCGGGATCAAGGGACCGAACTTCGCAATCGTCTCCGCCTGCGCATCAGGGACCCATTGTATCGGCCAGGCCGGTCGGGTAATCGCTTATGGTGATGCCGATGTAATGTTCGCCGGCGGGGCTGAATTCGCGACCACCCCGACGGGGCTTGGCGGCTTCGCCGCGGCGCGGGCGCTATCGATGCGCAATGATGATCCGCCGCGGGCCAGTCGGCCTTGGGATCGGGATCGTGACGGCTTCGTGCTCGGCGATGGAGCGGGAGTACTGGTATTAGAGGAGCTGGAGCACGCCAGGCGCCGGGGCGCACGAGTCCACGCCGAGCTCATCGGCTTTGGCATGAGCGCGGACGCGTATCATATGACTTTGCCACCAGATGATGGCGGCGGCGCGCAACAGGCCGTGAGCAACGCGCTGCGGGATGCGCGGCTCAACCGCGATCAGATTGATTACATCAACGCGCATGGCACATCGACTCCAGCCGGGGATCGAGTCGAATGCGATGCGATCAAGAGCGTCTTCGGCGATCATGCGCGTAAGCTTGCCGTAAGCTCCACCAAGTCCATGACCGGGCATCTTCTCGGTGCGGCCGGCGGCATTGAGGCCATTTTCAGCATGCTGGCGCTGCGGGATCAGGTGGCGCCCCCTACAATCAATCTCGATTGTCCGGATGACGATCTGGATCTCGATTTTGTCGCGCATGAGGCCCGCGAGATGCCCATCAATGTGGTGCTGTCGAACTCTTTCGGCTTTGGCGGAAGCAACGCGAGTGTGATCTTCAGGCGGCTCGCTTGAGCGCGCCAGGTGTGCAACCTTCCTCGTGGTTTGGCAATTATGCGTTCGCCGGGTCGTCCCTGTGCTGATGGACCGACAGCGAGAGTGAGTCGAGCATGTGGCGTGCGCGCCGGATCCTTTTGCTCGTACTCGTAGGCGCACTGGCGGCTACGGGCGGTTTAGCCGTCTGGGTAGGCGTGGCGCTGAAAGATCTGGGCACGGAGCCACTGTTTGGCGCCGGCGAGCGGCAAGTTGTCGATGTGGCCGCGGGCACTTCGCTTACCGCGTTGGCGGGGGAGCTCGCGCAACGCGGCTGGCTCGAGCACCCACGGATCTTGCGTCTGTATGGCCGCATCAGCGGTAAGGCCGCGGCGATCAAAGCCGGTGAATATGCCGTTGAGCCTGGGATGACGATGTTAGAGCTGCTCGATCGAATGGTCGCTGGCGCTGTAATCCGCCACCGCTTCACCATTGTTGAGGGCTGGACGTTCCGTGACGTCATGCGAGCGCTCCAGTCCAACAGCGCATTACGCCACATCGTGGGGAATGATGCCCCGGCCAATGTTATGGCGCGGCTAGGCCATGCGGGAGAGAACCCAGAAGGTCGCTTTCTGCCGGAGACGTATCGCTTTTCTAGAGGCGCCACGGATGTTGCCTTACTGGAGCGTGCCTATGCGGCCATGCAGCGGGTGCTGCAGGCGCAATGGGGGCAGCGCGCCGAGGACCTACCCTTGCAGAGCCCTTACCAGGCGCTCATTTTGGCCTCGATAGTCGAGAAGGAGACCGCGCGGGCGAAGGAGCGCCCACGGGTCGCGGGGGTTTTTATCCGGCGGCTCGAGCGCGGTATGCCGCTGCAAACGGATCCATCCATCATCTATGGCTTGGGGGCGGAGTTCGACGGCGATATTGGCTACCGCGATCTGCGCAACGACTCACCCTACAATACATACACCCGCAAGGGGTTGCCCCCGACCCCCATCGCCATGCCCGGGCGTGCCTCCATTGCCGCGGTGCTGCATCCCGCTGCCGGCGAGGCGCTGTATTTCGTCGCTCGCGGCGATGGCAGCCATGAGTTCTCCGCCACCTTGGCAGAGCATAACCAAGCGGTGCGCAAGTATCTGTTACACGAGCGATGAGACACAGCCATCGGGGGGCACACGACCGGTGCGTTTCATTACGGTCGAGGGGCTCGAAGGCGCTGGCAAAACCACCTGCCTCGAATACCTCACGGAGCTACTGCGCAAACGCGCCATTGAGGCGGTGATCACCCGAGAGCCCGGCGGGACTCCGCTGGGAGAATCGCTCCGAGCTCTTCTACTGGATCACCGCTTCCAGGACATGGCGGGGGATGCCGAAGCTTTGTTGGTTTTTGCGGCGCGGGCCCAACACCTGGCTCGGGTTATACGACCGGCGTTGGCGGCGGGGCGATGGGTGGTCTGCGATCGTTTCACGGACGCAACGTATGCCTACCAGGGTGGCGGCCGTGCGCTTGGCCCGGCGCGTATAGGAATGCTGGAGCACTGGGTACAGGGTGATCTGCGTCCCGATCGGACCTTGTACCTAGACGTCCCGGTGGCTACGGGCTTGGCGCGTGCCGCGCGCCGTGGCATTGTGGATCGTTTCGAGAGCGAGCGCCGCGCCTTTTTCGATCGCGCGCGGCGCGTCTATTTAGAGCGTTGCGCCGCGGAGCCGGAGCGCATGCGGCGAATCGATGCCAGTGGCCCACTCGATGCGGTAAACGCCCAGATTGCGGCGGCTCTTGCCGATCTGCTCGGCGAGCGTGTTGATCCGAGATGATTGCGGCTCAGAGCGATCGCCTGCCTTGGCATCATGCGGACTGGGATCGGCTGATCGTCTGTTACCGGCTCGCACGGGTGCCCCATGCTATTGCCGTAGCGGGGAGTGCTGGGCTTGGGAAGTCCGCGTTTGCGTGCCGGTTTGCTCGGGCTTTGCTGTGCTTGTCTCCCCTGCCTGACGGTGATGGCTGCGGGCGTTGCCGCGGCTGCGCTCTAGAGGCGGCTGGGAGTCACCCCGACCATTATATCGTGCAGCCCGAGAAGGATGCGGGTGGGCCGATCAAGATCGACCAGATCCGGCAGTTGATCGATTTTTTGATGCGCTCGAGCCAGTACGGTGGATTTCGGGTCGCGCTCGTAGACCCGGCCGATCGCATGACAGTGTCGGCAGCGAATAGCCTGCTCAAGACCTTGGAGGAGCCACCCGCGGCCGCGGTGCTGCTGCTGGTCGCCAGCGCGCTCTCGCAGTTGCCGGCGACCCTGCGCAGCCGTTGCCGGCGAGTGCAGCTAAAGCCACCGGCCGCGGGTCTCGCCCGTGACTGGCTGGCCACACACTACCCCGATGCGATTGACCTATTGGCGCTTGCCGGCGGCATGCCGCTGCGGGCCATAGCCTACGCTCAAGCCGGCGTTGGCGAGCGCTATACCGCGCTGGTGGCGGATCTAGTGGCGATCGCTCATAACCGCCAATCCCCGGTATTGGCTGCGCAGAGCTGGACGGGAATCGGGCTGCGCGCTTGGATCGAGCTGTTGCAGCTCGCGCTTGCCGGCTTGGCGCGCGTTGCAGTTACGGATTGCGATGCAGATCGCATCCCGAGCGGCGCGCAATTACATATGCTGAGCCAGGCTATAGATTGCTCGCATCTGCACGATTATATCGAGCAGGTAACGGCTATCCGACGAGCAGCCGATCAACCGCTCAACGAGCAGCTCGCGATCGAGGATTTGCTCATCGGTTGGCGAACGGCCGTGCGCGGCGCTCGCGCGCAAACGATGGGGTGACAACGTATGGCACAGAAATCGCACGCGGGCGCCCGCCAGGGGATCCTGTCGGTATCCATAACCGATAAGCAAACTTTGTATGCCGCCTACATGGCTTATGTCAAAAACGGCGGGCTGTTCATTCCCACTCCTAAGCCGTACGAGCTGGGCGATGAGGTCTTCATTTTGTTGAGCCTCATGGACGAAGCCGAGAAAATTCCCGTCGTCGGGCGTGTTATCTGGATCACTCCGCGTGGCGCTCAGGACAACCGTACCGCCGGGATTGGCCTGCAGTTTACCGACAAAGACGGAGGTCCGGCGCGAACCAAGATCGAGACGCATCTCGCCGGCGCCTTGGACTCCGAGCGACCCACGCACACCATGTAGGCACACCCGCCAATTGCGGCGCGGAAGCGCTCGAGCGGGAAGAGGTTCAGTATTCTCTCGCAAGCTCATGGCGAATGGTGAGCACCAGATCGATGGCGCGGTCGAGGCTCGCAGCGCTGTTGTAGTAGTGCGCGGAGAGCCGAATTCCACCAAAGCGGCAAGCACAGATGACGCCGCGGCTGCGCAGCTCGCGGGAGAGGGCGTGCGCGTCCACGCCATTATCCCGGAACGTGACGATGCCCGCGTGGCGATGAGGTTCGGCCGGGGTGATTAGGCTTAGGGTCGGCTCCATCTGAATGCGCGCGATTAGGTGCCGCGCATTGTTGAGCACAGCCTGCTCCACCCGCGCCGCGCCGGTCTCCTCGAGCAGCGCGAGGCTCGCCTCGAGCGCATGAATGCCGAGCATGTTCGGACTGCCGGCCTCAAAGCGCCGGGCGCTGGCTGCCGCGCCCCAATCGAGCGTGTCGTAATCACCGATGCGCGCTGCCATATGCCAGCCGTACTGGAGCAAGCACAGGCGATCGCGCGCTTGCGCCGTGCTGTAGAAAAGACCCAGCCCCTCCGGGCCGAGCATCCATTTGTGGCCGTCCGCGATCACGAAGTCCGCCGCTATTTGCGTTGCATCGAGCGGCAAGGCACCGAGCGATTGGATGGCATCGACGCAGAACAACGTCTCATTAGCCCGGCACGCCTGGCCCAAGCGATCGAGGTTCATGCGCAAACCGGAGCCATACTGAACCGTGCTGACCGGGAGCACTCGCGTGCGCTCATCCATTGCCTCCAGGATCGCGTCTTCCGGCGTCTCGGCGGCACCAAGGGCGACGTCGCGCACTTCGATGCCGAAACGCTCGGCAAGGGATTCCCAGACCATCCGGTTGGAGGGAAATTCGTGGTCATTGATCACGACGTTGTCGCCCGGCTGCCAGTTCAGGCCATAAGCAACCAGTGAGAGCCCCTCGGAGGTATTTTTCACCAGCGCGATGTCGTCGGTCGTGGGGGCGGTTACCAGACGCGCGAGGCGCTCGCGCAAGCGCTGCTCGACCTCGCCCCAGCGGGCGTAGTCAGCGGCGCCGCGGGTGATGTTCTCGCGCGCGAAAGCCGCTACGGCTTCGTGGGCGCGGCGCGGCCACGGTGCCACGCCGGCATGGTTCAAGTAGATAAGCCCGTCTTCGTGTGGGAACTCGTCTGGCATCCAATGTCTCCTGCGCAACCTGTGCACGACGCATGGTGCACGAATCGTTGTAGTCAGTAGAACAGGCGCTCGACGATGCGAAAGCCGGCCAGGTAGGTTCCGGTCGCTGCGCCTAGCGTCGAGAAGAGGAACACAAGCAGGGTGCGCGCCACGCGGTTTTGCCACCAGCCGCGCAGGCGCGTGACATCGGCACGCAGTGTCCGGAAATGCCGCACCAGCGGCTTGCGCACGGCCATCTCCACGGCCGCGGTGAAAAATCCGACCCCGATGGCCGGATGCAGCGTGGTCAACGGTGCCGCCAAGAAGGCGGTGATTATGGTTAGCGGATGACCAGCGGCAAAAAGCGTGCCTAATGCGGATAGCCCGCCGGTAATCAAAGCCCACTCGATCATCAGCTCCATTCCCAGCGCGGGGCTGCGCGCAAAGCCGAGCCCGAATCCCGCAAAGATGAAGATGACGATCAGCCATGGTATCCAGCCCAGCCAGCGCGCTTTGGGAAGCGCCAGCTCGAGCATCCCGCGCGTAGCCGCGGGATTGGCCATAGGCTTGCTCAATGTGGCCTCGATACCGGCTAGGTGCCCCGCGCCAATTACGACCAGCACATTGGTTGGCTGCGACTCCTTGGCTTTCTGCAGCAGCCGGGCGGCAATGTATTGATCGCGCTCGGTAATCAACGTTTCATACAGCAGCGAGGAGCGCGCGGCAAACTCCGAAAAGGTGGATTCCAATAGGTCACCCTCCTTGAGCCGCTCGATCTCTGCCTCGGTGATCTTCTCGCGCGAGAGACTGCTTGCGATGAGCCCACTGAGCAGAACGATGCGCTGCCACCATGGAACGCGCCGATAGATGCGGTTGAGCGTGACGCCGATATCACGGTCAACCAGCCACACCGGCAGGTTCGCCGCTTCGGCTCCCTTGATGGCGGCTTCCATCTCCGCACCCGGGCGAACCCCGAACTGATTGGCCAAGCGTTGCTGAAACGCGGCTAGCGCCAGACTGGCCGCGACCATGCCGAACTTGCCGTTGCGCAGCACTTGAAAGAGGTCGAGCTGCTCCAATGCATCAGGCTCAGTCAACACGCGATAGCGCTGATTGCAAAGCTCGACCGCGACGGCATCGTAGCTGTCGCAGGCAAGGGCCTGTTCGACTTGCGCGACGCTGGCGGGCGAGACGTGCGCTGTGCCGAGAAGGTTAAAGGTGGTATCGCCGACGCTCACCGTTCTCAGCAGATGCGCCCGTGCGGGCTCGGTCATATTGCCATCCTATGCCGCGTATTAGGGAGCGATTATCGCCGATGGGATGCTATGCGCAAAGTGGATAATATCGTCCTGCCAATGGCAGGATAGGAAAACGCCGTTTGGCGGCGTTTGCTCAATCGAGCGCGGCGTCGCCGGCGCCGTGGGTGAATGTCTACCGGTCCTAGCCGCGCCGGCGGTTCCTGGCGCTTGGATAATCCACCGCGTGAACGAATCCTGCCGCGGCTGGGTCCAATGGGCGATAATCAATGCGCGCAATCACGCACAGAATGCAGGCGAGGGTATAGGCGATGTCTTTCGAGGCTGGACAAAACGGGCACTTAGGACCGAACGAAATTCCACCCGAGGGTGCCGATCCGAGGCGGCGCCGGTTTCTAACGGCTACGGCGAGCGTGGTGGGCGCGGTCGGTGCGGGTTTCGCCATAATGCCGTTTATCGATGCCCTGTGGCCAAGTGTCAGAACACAGGCCCAGGGCTCTCCGATTGAAGTCGATGTCAGCAAGCTCGGAAAGGGTCAGATGATTACAGTCGTTTGGCGCTCGCGACCAATCTGGGTGCTGCACCGCACGGATAGCCAGTTACATACACTGCCAAGGCTGGATTCGCGCCTAAAGGATCCGAGGTCGCTGGCGGCGCAGGAACCCCCGCAGTTACAGAGCTCTGCGAAGTGGAACAACAAGGCCCGATCGATCAAACCGCACTACTTGGTTCTGGTAGCAATCTGTACCCATCTTGGCTGCATCCCAGAATACCGTCCCGAGCTCGCCGACGTTCGGATAAGTCCGGAGTGGCTCGGCGGCTTTTTCTGTCCTTGCCACGGTTCGAGGTATGATCTTGCCGGCCGCGTCTTCGAAGGCTCGCCGGCGCCGCTTAATCTGCCGGTTCCGCCTTATTACTTTAAGAGCGATACCTTGATCCGTATCGGTGAGTTGGCTAATGGCTCGGGCGCGAACTGGACACCCGCGGTATGGTAGCCCACGGCGCGCTCGCTTGCCGTGAGCGCTGCCAAGCGCCGCGTGTCTCGTTAGGTTGTTTCGGTTGGCAAACCATTGCCTAGGAGGCCAGATGGAGTGGAATCAAGAACGCATGAGCGCAGCGCTCGAGCGTGCGATTGAGGCGGCGCGGCGCATGATCCGAGAGCATGGCAATCTCGATGGCATGCTGGCTACTCTCCACCCAGTCAATGATAGCGGGTTTACGGTGTTTGGATTAGGTATGCCGGATAAACCGGGAGACCGGGATCTCATTGCCGAGGTGGTTCGCGGCATTGCCGACGAGCTGGATGCGATCATGGTTACCTTGGCAGTCAGCGCGTGGGTAATGCTGCCCGGTGACCTCGATAGCATTGACCTTGGCGAATCCACCTCCGGCCTTTCGGATTCCAGTGAAATTCTATTGGTTAGCGCAAGTCATCGCCTGTTGGGAGAAGCTTCCCGCGCCGAGCGTATCCAGCGCGAAGGGTCGTCGGTGACCTTCGATGCCGTCGCCGCATCACCTGATATCGTTTTGGAAGACCGATTTGCGCACATTCTCTCCCCACAACGCGGACCCATTTCGCCGGCCGCTCGTGAGCAGGCCCATGAGATTGCCAGCGGAATCCGCCGTGGGCGCGTGGGCAACGGCGAGGGGTCGCTTCGGCATTGAACGCGCGCGCAATTGCGCAGCGGACCACTTAGCCGCGGCGTTCAATGACCGGTGCCCTCCGGGGGAAGAGCGTGCTCGTGGGTCATCAGCCGTGCGCTGAAATCATGCCGCTGCAGCCACTCGCTGACGGAGGCAAGAGAAATGTTCAAGGACCGCGCGGATGCCGCCCTGCAGTTGGCGCAGCGGCTACGGCATCTCGAGGGCGAGCACCCGCTGGTGCTCGCCATCCCACGGGGCGCGGTGCCCATGGCAAGACTCATCGCCGACGCCCTAGGCGGCGAGCTGGATATCGTGTTGGTGCACAAGCTGGGTGCACCCGGCAACCCGGAATACGCCATCGGAGCGGTGAGCGCAGATGGAAGCGTAGCGATATCCGAGCAAGGGCGTGCGCTCTGCAGCAAGGATTACATCGACCGTGAGGTCGGTGCTCAGCTACGAATACTGCGCGCGCGGTACCGGCGCTATAGCGTGGTGCGCCCTCCCATCGACCCAAGCGGGCGCCTCGTCATCGTGGTGGACGATGGCGTTGCGACCGGTGCCACCATGCTTGCGGCGCTGCAGGCGCTGCGCCAACGCGAGCCCCGCCGGCTCATCGCGGCGCTCGGTGTCGCTCCACCCGAAACCCTGCGCCGCATCGAGGCGCAAGCGGATGCGATAGCTTGCCTGGCGGCGCCGTCACCATTCTTCGCCGTCGGTCAGTATTTCGCGGATTTCCGCCAGGTCAGTGACGACGAGGTGGTCGAGCTCTTAGGCCAAGGCACAGGCCATGGGACCACTGGCGCGTAATCCGAGCAGCGCGGCGCTGATCCTCTTGCCGAGTAGCAATAGAAGTCTGACACTGGGTCAGCTCCGATTGATTTGAGGGAGCCGCTCCAGTGCGCTCGCGAAGGCGGATAAACTGGCACTGCGTAGCAGTACCAGCCGCGTCGGCGATTGTTTGCAGAAGTGGCGCACGCATTGCATGGCACCGT
>JAKDMQ010000184.1 GCA_030452265.1 Nitrococcus sp. | reverse complement strand
CGGGCGAGACGCCCGCGCTCCCAGGAGAGTGCACCTCGTATCTCCGTAAATATTTGTTCAACGCTTCATGAGGCTTTCCCAACGCATTCCTTAGTAATGGGCGAATGGCGTTTATTGCCGAATTTCCACGCCCCTTCAGTTATGGCCAAGCCGCACAGCGGCGCCTGCGATTCAAGCGCCCGGATCATGCTGCCCCTGCCCATTTTCCAATGCATGCTGTGACGATGCGCACGGCATGGAATGCGAACTGGCACACCAAAAAAGCATAAAAAAAATATATATCACGATCACGATTATTTTAGCGAGCGCCTACTGTCCGCTCTGGCGCGAAGCCAAAGCGGTGAACATCGCATGTTGGGGTCGAATATTCGTTGTACGTGAGATCAGGCGGTGATGGCTATCATCGACACCGCATAGTTAGCGCCCTCACGCTGCTGCAGTCCGAAGACAGCCAAGCCGGCCGGAGGCGGTGGTCTTAACTTCTGCTCGCCGACGAAATCCGGCGCGCCAGTGCGCGGCCAAAAGAAGATTTGCGCGAGCTATTTGCGCGCATCACGGAAACCGTGCGCGGCGCGTGGCACGCTACGATGTGCCGCGCCGGCGTGAGCGACCGAGACTGCAGGGCCATAGCCAGCGCTTTTCTCTATGAAGGGCTGTTTTTCGAAACGGCGGGCCGAGATGGCTGAAGACGATATCGAGTTCGTCGATATGCCAGTCTCACGGGCGAGCAACCGCTGGTCGTCCTCCAATCAGCAATTCATGCAAGGGATTCAATCCCAGCCAATACGACAACTCGCGCGGATGGCCGACATCCCAGACCGCGATATCCGCCCGCATTCCTGCCTCCAGAGTCCCCCGATCGGCAAGCGCCAGTGCTCGCGCCGCTTCCCGCGTCACACCGGCCAGGCACTCCTGCGGCGTCAGCTTGAACAAGGATGCCGCGAGCATCATCGCTGTCTGCAGCGAACAGACCGGCGACGTCCCCGGGTTGCAATCGCTTGCGATCGCGATCGGCACCCCGAGCGCGCGCAGCCTCTCGACCGATGGCAGCTGCGTTTCGCCGAGCGTCAGGAATGCCCCGGGCAACAGCACGGCCACAGAACCCGTTTCCGCCAGCGCTTCAATGCCGGCATCCGACGCATACTCAAGATGGTCGGCCGACAGAGCGTGAAACTCGGCGGCGAGCTTCGCCCCGCCGCTGTCACTCAACTGGTCGGCGTGCAGCTTGACCGGCAGCCCGAGCGCGCGCGCCGCCTCGAAGATCTCAGCGATCTGCGCCTCGGAGAACGCAATACGCTCGCAATAAGCATCGACGGCGTCGACCAGCCCTTGCGCGTGCGCGGCCGGCAACACCCTGTCCTTCAGGAAGGCGATGTACTCGTCCGCGCGGCCCTGATACTCCGGCGCCAGCGTGTGCGCGCCGAGAAAGCTCGTTCTCACCGTCATTCCGAATTCAACGCCGAGCGCGCGCGCGACGCGCAGCATCTTAAGCTCCGTCTCAAAGTCCAGCCCGTAGCCCGACTTGATTTCGACGGTCGCGACCCCCTCGCGGCGCAACGCCGCGAGCCGCACGGCGGAGGCCGCCAGCAGCTCCTCCGCGCTCGCCTGCCTTGTGGCGGTGACGGTCGACACGATACCGCCGCCTGCCCGCGCGATCTCTTCGTAGCCCGCGCCCTGGCGGCGCTGCTCGAGCTCCGAGGCGCGGTTGCCGGCGAACACGAGATGCGTGTGGCAGTCGATCAGCGCGGGAGTCAGCCAGCGCCCCCCAAGTGAGCGCGTTTGCGCGGCGCGGTTCCGCGGCCGCTCGCCGGCTGGGCCGATCCACGCAATATCACCGTCCGCTATCCCGACCGCCGCTTGCTCGATGACGCCGTAGGCTCCACCGTCTTCGCGCATCGTTGCGACATTGGCATCGGTCAGCAGGAGCTCCCAATCGGCCATCGTCAGGTTTCCGTCTCCGGCAGGGCGCGGGTTGTGTTTCCGCCTATTTGGCATCCTGCTCCAGGCGAAGGAATCTAAGAAATAGCGCGCAGCAGGTGAGGGGTCTCATGGTGATCTCGCTTGTGGGGCGTGATTTGCCGATCGTATAGGTCGTCACTCGATTCGACAAACGATGCGAACGCCGGATTGCAAAGGGTGGCAGCATTCACTAGCTTGTCTATAAAAGTTGGAGCCCGTTGCATGCATAGCATTTTTGCGCGCATGGCGCTGCTCTCCGAAGGCTGGGCCGAGAACGTCCGGCTGCAGGTCGACGGCGGCCGGATCGCGGCTGTCGAGCATGACGCGCATCCTAGCGTTGGAGACGTTAAAGGCGGCATCGTCATCCCGGGCCTCGTCAACGCGCACAGCCACGCGTTCCAGCGGGCGCTCGTCGGGCGCACCGAGCAGCGCGCGCGGGTCACGAAGGACAACTTCTGGACTTGGCGCAGCCGCATGTACGCGCTTGCGCAGCGCATCGACGCCGAGGCGCTGACCACCATCGCGCGGCAGGTGTACTGCGAGATGCTTTGCGCCGGCTATACCGGTGTCGCCGAGTTCCATTACCTGCACAGCGAAAGTTCGGAGTCGGGTCCCGGCGAAACCATGCTGCAGGCGCTCGCGACCGCCGCGGACGACAGCGGCATTCGCCTCACCTACGTGCCGGTGCTCTACGAGCGTGCCGGCTTCGACCAACTGGAGCCGAACGCCGAACAGCGGCGTTTCGCCACCACGCTGAACCAGTTCGAAACGCACTACCGCGCTGCCCGGGAGATCGCCGGCGACCGCTTCACTGTCGGCATCGGCGCGCACAGCCTGCGCGCGGTTTGCGCGCAGTCGCTGGCCCGCGTGGCCGCGCTCGCCCAAACCGACGGTGTGCCGATGCACCTGCACATTGCGGAGCAGCAGCGCGAAGTCGACCAATGCCTCGATGCGCTCGGCGCACGCCCCGTGCGCTACCTGATGCACCACTTCGAACTCGACGAGCACTGGTGCCTCGTGCACGCGACGCACATGGACGACGAGGAAGTCGCGGCGCTCGCGGCGTGCGGCGCCGTCGCCTGCCTGTGCCCGAGCACCGAGGCCAACCTCGGCGACGGCCTGTTCCCCTTGGAGAAATACCTGGAGCAGGGCGGGCGCATCGCCATCGGCTCGGACAGCCACGTGACGATCAATCCCTTCGAGGAGCTACGCTGGCTTGAATACGCCCAGCGGCTCGTGTCCCAGAGCCGGAACGTGGCATCGGGGCGCCACAGCCACATCGGCCGGAGCCTCTTCGAGCTGGCGGTGGCCGGCGGCGCGCTCGCCTCAGGCCGGGTGGACGACGGCGAGCTCCGCAAGGGCGCCTGCGCCGATCTGGTGCTGCTCGATGAGGACAGTCCGATGCTCCTCGGCCACGAATGCGAATCGCTGCTCGACGCGCTGGTGTTCTCCGGCTTCACGCTGCCGATCAATCGGGTCATGGCCCGCGGCGAGTGGTGCGTAATCGACGGGGGCCACGTTGAGGCCGAGGCGGCGAAGCGCGAGTACGCGCGCACCATTGCCCGGCTCTACCCGCGGGAGGCGCGCGCATGACTGCGCAGGCAAAACCGCGCTACCAGCAGTTGCAAGAGGAGATCATCCGCCGCACTCTCGCGCAGGATCACGCTGTCTTCGGCGAGTACACGGATGCTTACAGACTCGCGAGATAATCTGAGACGGTCTGAATCACTAAGCCTTCGGATACATCGGCTCGATTCATGTACGGCCCGAAGTGTTTCAAGTCGCCAGTCAGGAGATGGCTCGCCTTGGCGGCCTGTGCGGCGAGAAAGATGGGTTGATCCTTTGCGGGCAAGTCAATCGGCGTTGACCGAAGCGGGGGCTGACGAGCTTGTGACAACTGCCCGAGGAGCTCCCCGAAACGTTCAGTGCACAGTGGATACTTCGCCACGATGTTTCGCCGTGCCTCTTCGACGGCATAACGGCTCGAGACGAGTTGCCAGTGCCGGGCGTTGGATCGCTTGAAAAGGAAAGCGGCTTTGCCGTTCGGATTGTGTGCTGCGGTGAACAGGACGTTGGCATCGAGGAACAGCCTATCCACGGCGCCTCTGTAGCCGGGACAAGAGTTTCCGGCGCTCATCCGCCTCGAGCGCATCGGCGCGATCCCACTCAGCGATCTCTTCGTCGGAGTAGAGGTCCGTTTCAAGCACGATCGCAGGTGTCAGCACGATCTTGCCGTCGACCTGCTCCGCGGTCAGGACAGCGCTCTTGGCAAGGCCCAGCGACCTTCTCATCGCAGCAGGCAAGGTCACCTGGCCCTTCTCCGAAACGATAATCTTCTCCTTCATGTACAGAATTCCAACTTTCCGAATTTATGAAATTCTACCACATATTCTTCGGAACCAAGCTGATGCGCCGTCCATGGATGTCGCTATCCCGACCGAGTCTCTCTGCGCCAACCGACGGAAATAAAAAAGAAAGTCTGGACCGGTAATAAACTGATTGCGCCCAAGCAACAAGCCATCACCGGGAGGCCAGCCTTTCATGCATGCTAGTGAGAAGCCCAAGCTGCTTCAACAACGCGCTGTCGCGCGCTACGCGCGGCATCTCGATTCCTACCAGTTCTTCAATCTGCTCACGGGGGTCGCAGCTCTTCGATGCGGTGGAGCATTTATTGCCCGAGCATCGGGAACGGCGCCTTGCACCGACCGAGACGCTCTCGATGTTTCTCGCCCACGGGGGGAATTAGGGACGGACCACGATTATTCTAGCGCGCGCCTACTGTCCGCTTCACGCGCTGAGTCCGTCCGTTAAGCAGTTCAGTTTATTAGGAGCTGACTCCGCTCCGGGAACATCCGTTGCAAAGGGCGGCAGCATTCACTAGCTTGTTTATACAAGTTGGAGCCCGGCACTGCGGGCGACCGCTAGAGAGCAACCCGGAGGAATGTTGGCGCCAGCCGTTCCAAGTGCAGTGCCAAGGCGGCTCTACCCGCGGGAGGCTCGCGCATGATGGTGCAGGCGAAACCGCGCTACCAGCGGCTGACTGAGCCAGGAGTAGCCATCCAATGAACGAGGCAACGCCACGGCCAGTAAGAGCGCCGACCGGTCCGACCTTGAGCGCGAAGAGCTGGCTCACCGAAGCGCCGCTGCGCATGCTCATGAATAACCTCGATCCGGATGTGGCGGAGCGGCCGGACGATCTCGTCGTCTACGGCGGTATCGGCAAGGCCGCGCGCAATTGGGCGTGCTTCGATGCCATCGTCGCCACGCTGAAGCGCCTGGATGACGATCAGACGCTGCTCGTGCAATCCGGCAAGCCTGTCGGCGTCTTTCGCACGCACGCGGACGCGCCGCGCGTGCTCATCGCGAACTCCAACCTCGTGCCGGCGTGGGCAACCTGGGAGCATTTCCGGGAGCTCGACAAGAAGGGCCTGATGATGTTCGGCCAGATGACCGCTGGTTCCTGGATCTACATCGGCAGCCAGGGCATCGTGCAGGGAACCTACGAGACGTTCGTGGAAATGGGCCGCCAGCATTACGGTGGTGATCTTGCCGGCCGCTGGATTCTCACTGCGGGTCTGGGCGGCATGGGCGGGGCGCAGCCGCTGGCGGCGACCATGGCCGGCGCATCGATGCTCGCAGTGGAATGCCAGTCTGACCGTATCGAGAAGCGGCTCACGACCGGCTATCTCGACACGCGCGCAGACAGTCTCGATGAAGCGCTGGAGCTGATCGAGCGCTCGAGGAGCAAACGCGAGCCCATGTCGGTCGGCCTGCTCGGCAATGCCGCCGACGTGCTGCCGGAACTGCTGCGCCGCGGCGTGAAACCGGATGCCGTCACCGACCAGACCTCAGCGCACGATGCGGCGAACGGCTACCTGCCGCAGGGCTGGACGGTGGAGGAGTGGTTCGACAAGCGGCGGACTGATCCGGACGCGGTTGTTGTGGCGGCGAGTCGCTCAATGGCCGTGCATGTCGTAGCGATGCTCGGCTTCCAGCAGGCAGGCGTGCCGACCTTCGACTACGGCAACAACATCCGGCAAGTGGCGTTTGACCAAGGCGTCAAGAATGCCTTCGACTTTCCGGGCTTCGTGCCGGCATACGTGCGCCCGTTATTCTGCCGCGGCGTTGGACCCTTCCGCTGGGCGGCGCTCTCTGGCGACCCGGAGGACATCTACCGCACGGATGCAAAAGTGAAGGAGCTGCTGCCGGATGACGCGCACCTGCACCGCTGGCTCGACCAGGCGCGCAAGCGCATTCATTTCCAGGGCCTGCCGGCGCGCATCTGCTGGGTGGGACTGGGCCAGCGCGATCGGCTGGGGCTGGCGTTCAACGAGATGGTAAGGACGGGCGAATTGCGCGCGCCGGTGGTCATTGGTCGCGATCACCTGGATAGCGGCTCGGTTGCGAGCCCGAACAGGGAGACGGAGGCGATGAAGGATGGCTCCGACGCGGTCTCCGACTGGCCGCTCCTAAACGCGCTCCTGAACACTGCGAGCGGCGCGACCTGGGTGTCGTTCCACCACGGCGGCGGTGTCGGCATGGGATACGCGCAGCACGCGGGGTTGGTGATCGTGTGCGACGGCAGCGAGGCGGCGGACCGGCGCATCGCGCGTGTGTTGTGGAATGATCCGGCGAGCGGTGTAATGCGGCACGCCGACGCGGGCTACGAAGAGGCGATCCGCTGTGCGGCGGAATACGGTCTCGATCTGCCGACGATCGAATCGGGTAGCTGACCAGTGCGCTTGCGCATAGACTCTCAACCGATCGAGCTCGCCGACCTGCGCCAGGTCTGGCGCCAGCCGGTTATGCTCACCCGTGGCGATTCGGCGATGGGGCGCATTGGTGCCGGGTTTTTCTACGATTGTGCGCAGTCGGTATCGGTACTGCCGAGCTTCGAGCCATGAGCGGCGACATTAATTGCATGAGTGGCGACGTCTATTCGTGGCAGCCCGGCGAATCTCCGCTGCTCATCAGTATCCCGCATGACGTGCGGGAGATACCAATGGACATCGCGGCGCGCATGACGGATGCGGGACGGGCGATCCTGGATACCGACTGGCACGTCAAACGGTTGCGTTAGACATTCCGGGGCGGACTACAGTTAGCTCGTCAACCTTTCCGATCAAGCGCTCGATATAATACGGCTACCGGCGGTGCGGCGGTAAGCTCCCGCGGCGTCGTATTGCGCTTCGTCCGCGTCCGCCGGCTCTCCATGAAGCAGGCGCAAC
>JAKDMQ010000183.1 GCA_030452265.1 Nitrococcus sp. | reverse complement strand
TGCAGCCTAAACTTGACTCATCTGTAAATCAAAACACGGCTCAAGACGTCTAGCGGACGTCCAGGGGGCGAGCGTGGGGTTCGCCTGCCTGTGCTTGCGGCAGGTAGACGGACAAGCTCGCGCCAACCTACCGAGCTGGATCGATGTCGGCTTGACCACCGGGCGCGGCCGCCAAGATCACCGCCGCCACAATGCCGCCCCCAAGCGCATCTTCCTCTTACCGCTGCGCGCTCATGCCCAACAAACCTTGGCTTCAGCGCCATTTAGAATTGCTGGTCGCTAACATTCCGCATTGTGAAGCCGAGGGGGTTCTGCTACCTTAAAAAACCATCTTGGGGCCCCGCATTGCCATCTCCGGTCCTGGTTGCAAAAGCCGTTCTATGACGCGATTCATTTTTATTACGGGCGGTGTCGTATCCTCACTGGGTAAGGGCATCGCCGCGGCGTCGTTGGGCAGCATCCTCCAAGCGCGCGGCCTCGACGTGACCTTGGTCAAGCTCGACCCCTATATCAACGTCGATCCGGGGACGATGAGCCCGTTTCAACATGGCGAGGTGTTCGTCACCGAGGATGGCGCCGAGACGGATTTGGATCTCGGCCACTACGAGCGTTTCGTGCGCACGCGCATGACCTGCGACAACAACTACACCACTGGGCGCATCTACGAAAGCGTCATACGCAAGGAACGGCGCGGCGAATACCTCGGCAGCACGGTGCAGGTGATCCCGCATATCACAGATGAGATCAAACGCTGCATCGAGCAGGGTGCGGACGCCGCCGACGTGGCGCTGGTAGAGATCGGTGGCACGGTCGGCGACATCGAGTCGCTGCCGTTCCTGGAAGCCATTCGCCAAATGGGCTCGGAGCTCGGGCGCGAACGCTGCCTCTATGTGCACCTGACCTTGGTGCCATTCATCGGTGCCGCCGGGGAGATGAAGACCAAGCCCACGCAGCATTCGGTGAAGGAGCTGCGCTCGATCGGCATTCAGCCGGACATTCTGCTGTGCCGGGCCTCGCGTGCGATTCCGGAGGAGGAGCGGCGCAAGATCGCATTGTTCACCGACGTCCAGCCGCGCGCCGTGATCGCTGCGCTCGACGTGGACAATATCTACAAAGTTCCCGACATGCTGCATCGCCAGGGATTGGATCAGATCGTGGCCGAGAAGCTCGCTTTGGAGCTGCCGCCGGCCAACCTGGGCGACTGGCAGCGGGTAGTAGAATCGATGGAGGAGCCCGAGGGCAAGGTCACCATCGCCATGGTCGGCAAGTACGTCAACCTGACCGATGCCTATATATCGCTCAATGAGGCTCTGCGCCATGCGGGAATACGCACGCGCCTGAAAATCGACATCCGCTATATCGACTCGGAGGAGATCGAGCGCGAAGGGCCTGAGATCCTGCACGATGTCGATGCGATCCTGGTGCCGGGCGGCTTCGGAGAGCGGGGCGTGGAAGGGAAGATCAGCGCGGCAGGCTATGCCCGGCGAGAGCGTATTCCCTACCTTGGCATTTGCCTTGGGATGCAGGTCGCGGTGATCGAGTTCGCGCGTAACGTCGGCGGGCTCGATGGGGCGCACAGCACCGAGTTCCTGACGCATCCGCAATATCCCGTAATCGGCCTGGTCACCGAGTGGATGAACCCCGAGGGCCTGGCGGAATACCGCAACGAGCACTCCGATCTGGGCGGGAGCATGCGCCTTGGCAGCCAGATATGCCGCCTGGTGCCGAACACTCTGGTACACGGGATTTACGGCAAGGACATGATTCGGGAGCGCCACCGCCATCGTTACGAGTTCAACAACCGTTATGCCGAAGTCCTGGAAAAGACCGGCCTGCGGATCTCTAGCTGGTCGCGGGATAATATGCTGGTCGAGGTGATCGAGCTGCCGGAGCATCCCTGGTTTCTTGCCTGTCAGTTCCATCCTGAGTTCACTTCGACGCCGCGGGATGGGCACCCTCTGTTCACTCACTTCATACGCGCCGCGGCGGATTACCAGATGCGCACCGGTGTCGATCGCCTGGCAACGGCTCGTGCCAGGGAGGGGAGCTAAGCCATGGCAGCGTTCGAGCTATGCGGCTTTACGGTGGGGCTCGATCGGCCGCTGTTTTTGATTGCGGGGCCCTGCGTGGTGGAATCCGAGCAGCTTGCGCTCGATAGCGCCGGCGAGCTCAAGGAAATCTGCCAGGAGCTTGCTGTTCCGTTTATCTACAAAAGCTCGTTCGATAAGGCCAACCGCTCGTCACATCAAAGCTTCCGCGGCCTTGGGCTGGAGGAGGGAATGCGCATCCTCGATAAAGTCCGCCGCGAGCTTGGGGTGCCCGTGCTGACCGATGTCCACGAGGACACGCCCCTTGCCGAGGTAGCGGCGGTGGTCGATGTGCTACAGACCCCGGCCTTCCTCTGCCGCCAGACCAACTTTATCCAAAACGTTGCCCGCCAGGGTCTGCCCGTGAACATCAAGAAGGGGCAATTTCTTGCACCCTGGGATATGACCCACGTGGTGGATAAGGCCCGTGCGGTTGGTAATGAGCGTATCCTCGTATGCGAGCGGGGCGTATCCTTCGGCTACAATAATTTGGTCTGCGATATGCGCTCGCTGGCGGCTATGCGCGAAAGCGGCGCTCCGGTCGTATTCGATGCCACCCACTCGGTCCAGTTACCCGGTGGCCAGGGAACGGTCTCTGGAGGTCAGCGCGAGCTCATTCCAGTGCTGGCGCGCGCGGCGGTTGCGGCTGGGGTCTGCGGGGTATTCATGGAAACCCACCCTCGGCCCCATGCGGCCTTGAGCGATGGTCCCAATTCTTGGCCGTTGGCACAGATGCGCGCACTGCTCGAAATGCTCAAGGAGATCGACGGCGCCGTTAAGCGCCGCGGGCTCATTGAGCTGGAGCAGGACCTGGCGCCGGCTCCCGGCTGATCCGTACTATGCAGCGGCCACAGGCCGCCTGGCTGAGGAAGCACCAACCGATGTCGACCATCAAGGCCATAAAGGCGCGGGAAATCCTTGATTCGCGCGGCAATCCAACCGTAGAGGCGGAAGTCACTCTCAACAACGCAATACGCGGGCGTGCCGCGGTCCCTTCAGGGGCATCGACCGGGACTTTGGAGGCCCATGAGCTGCGCGACGCCGACCCGAACCGATACTCGGGCAAGGGCGTGCGCCAAGCCGTGGACAACGTGGATACCATCATCAGTGCCGCATTGGTTGGAATGAGCGTGGCGGATCAGCGTGCCGTGGACGAGCGCATGATCGAGCTCGATGGGACGCAGAACAAGAGTCGCCTGGGTGCCAACGCCATACTTGCAGTCTCCCTGGCCGTGGTACGTGCCGCCGCGGCCGATCACGGGGTGTCGCTGTTTCGCTACCTGAAGCCTGAGCCGCCTTATGTGCTTCCCGTTCCGCTGCTGAACATTCTCAATGGTGGAGCTCATGCCGACAACCGCGTCGATATCCAGGAGTTCATGATCATGCCGGTCGGTTTTGCGAGCTTCAGCGCTGCGCTGCGCTGCGGCAGCGAAATCTTCCATGCCTTGCAGTTGGTTCTCTCGCGCCGGGGGCTGAGCACCGGCGTTGGCGATGAGGGCGGTTTTGCGCCCGATTTGCCCTCCAACGAGGCAGCGCTCGAGCTCATCCTGGAGGCGGTAGAGAAGGCGGGCTACCGCACGGGTGATCAGGTTCTCCTGGCGCTGGATCCGGCGAGCTCGGAGTTCTACCGCGACGGTACCTATAACCTGGAGGCGGAAGGGCGGGCTTTTAGCTCGACCGAGCTGGTCGAGATGTTGCGCGGCTGGGTCGATAAATACGCGATCGCCTCCATCGAGGACGGCATGGCGGAGAATGACTGGGATGGCTGGAAAGCCATCACCGAGGCGCTGGGGGATCGGGTGCAGTTGGTGGGCGATGATGTATTCGTAACCAACACTGATCTCATACGCCAGGGTATCGATCGGGGCGTCGCCAACTCGGTGCTCATCAAGCCCAATCAGATCGGTACCTTGACGGAAACGCTTGATGCCATTGCGCTCGCCGAGCGTGCCGGCTATTCCACGGTGATCTCGCATCGCTCGGGGGAGACGGAAGATACTAGTATCGCCGATCTGGCGGTCGGGTCCACGGCAACTCAGATCAAAGCGGGTGCGCCGTGCCGCTCTGAGCGGGTGTCGAAATACAATCAGTTGCTGCGCATCGAGGAGGAGCTCCAGGATGAGGCGCACTACGCGGGTCGTAAGGCGCTCTCCCGACTGAGTGTGCGTGATTGAAACCGAGCATGCGCTGGATTATCGGCCTTCTTGTGCTCTTGCTGTTGCTGCTGCAGTGGCGGTTGTGGCGTGGTGATGGCAGTATCGCGGAGGTGGCGCAACTGCGCGAGGCGGTGGCCGAGCAGCGTCAGGAGAACCTCGATCTACGCCGTCGCAACCAAGCCCTGGCGGCCGATGTGCGAGATCTCAAGCAGGGATTGCAGGGGCTCGAGGAGCGCGCCCGGCGCGAGCTCGGCATGATTGGCCGCGACGAGGTCTTCTACCGGGTTTTCTCGCGCGATGAGCAGTGATCCGGGTAGCGCGTGTTGGGCGGTCGTCCCCGCTGCCGGTATGGGCCGGCGCTTCGGTAGCGAGCTGGCAAAGCAGTACTTGCGGGTGAACGGGCGTTGCGTGCTCGGTTGGACGCTCGAGGCGCTGCTGGCGGTGGCCTCGATCGAGCGCATCGTGGTCGCGCTGGCAAGTGGCGATCAGATGTGGCGGCAGCTTGGTTTTGCCGATCACCCGCGCATCGTCACCTGCATAGGCGGCGCGACTCGGGCGGAGTCGGTTCTAAACGGCCTGCGCCGGCTCGCCGAGCAAGGTGCGCGCCCGCGGCAATCGGTCTTGGTTCATGATGCCGCCCGGCCTTGTGTGACGCCCGCCGAGATCGAGCGCCTCATTGCCGAGGTCGGTAATCACCCGGATGGGGGCCTGCTCGCGATGCCGGTACGCGACACGTTAAAGCGCGCGGACAGCGAGGGCCGGGTCGCGGCAACCGTGGATCGGGCGGGGTTGTGGCAAGCGTTGACACCGCAGCTCTTCCCGCTGGGGCGGTTGCTTGGCGCGCTGGAGCAGGCGGCTGCACAAGGCTTGGAGGTCACCGACGAGGCACAGGCGCTGGAGCGCATTGGCGCTCGTCCGCGCTTGGTTGAGGGCGCGTTGCAAAATATCAAGCTCACCCAGGGTTCCGATCAGGGACTGATCGAACGTATCCTGGTGCATGCGCTTGGCGGGACGCCGGTATGAGCCTGCGCATCGGGCAGGGCTTCGATGCGCATCGCTTCCGCGAAGGCGGGCGCCTGGTTCTTGGCGGGGTGGCGATACCCTTTCATCTCGGTTTGCAGGCGCACTCCGACGGTGACTGCTTGCTGCATGCGATCGCCGATGCGCTGCTCGGGGCCATTGCGGCCGGCGACCTCGGGCGCCACTTTCCGGATACCGACAGCCGCTATGCCGGCATCGATAGCCGTGAGCTGCTGCGTAACGTGGCCGGGCTATTGCGTGCGCGGAGCTGGCAGGCGCTCAATGTCGATGCCACGGTGATTGCCCAACGGCCACGGCTCGCAGCCTTTCTGCCGCAAATGGTGGCGAATGTAGCCGATGATCTGGGCGTCGAGACCGGCCAGGTGAGCATAAAGGCAACTACCACCGAGGCCATGGGTTTTACCGGGCGCGAGGAGGGACTGGCGGCACTTGCGGTCGCGCTGGTGAGTCGCTGCGAAACCTGAGCGGGGGCGGGTCGCCGTGATTCGCCGCGAGCCCTGGGCTCGCGGCCACGCGTGATTGCGCCTGAGCGCGGTGCTCAATCGATCGACGGGCGATTGTGCTGGAGCAACACGTAGACCGCCCCGGTGCCGCCGTCCATCGGCGGGGTAGAGCAAAAGGCGAGCACCTCCGCGCGCTGGCGCAGCCACCGATCGACCTTACCCTTGAGGATGGGGCCGCGGTTGCTGGAGCGCTGGCCCTTGCCGTGAACGATGCGCACGCAGCGATAATCGCGGCGGCGGCAGTGGGCGAGAAAACGGGCCAAGGCGCCGTGGGCGATGGCTACGGTCATCCCATGCAAGTCCAGCTCAGCGGCGACGCTGTAATGGCCGCGCCGCAGCCGGCGCAAGACCCGCCGCTGCAGACCGGGACGCAGGAATGCGAGCTCCTCGCCGGTTTCATTAGCCGGGGGCGACACCCCGTCGGCCGGTCGGAGGAGCTCCCGGAGGACGGCCCGCTCATCGGTCAGTCGCTGCAAGGGAACGGGAGCCGGACGCGGGCTGTCGATGTCGGGGTGCTCCTCAACATCGAGTGGCTGCACGCTTTGCATGGCGGCCCGGAAGAGCTCCAGATCGGCCTCGTGGTCTCGTTCGCTCATGATGCTTTGCGCCCACTTGAAGGTCCGCCCTCCATTACCGTTATCCTAACAGGTGAGGTACCCATTGGGGATGCGGTGCGCAGAGCGGGCGGTATACCGAAGATCCGCCATAACGGGAGACAACACGCAAGGTCATGCGGTTATTGGTCAGCAATGACGATGGTTACCAGGCATGTGGCATTATCGAGCTCGCCGAGGCGCTGCGGGAAGTCGCGGAGGTCACCGTCGTGGCCCCTGAGCGGGATTGCAGTGGTGCGAGCAACTCACTGACGTTGGATTATCCCATTCGAGTCGCGCGCATCGCAGCGGACGTCTATCGGGTCGACGGCACCCCGACCGATTGTGTTCATCTGGCAATCACCGGTCTCCTTGAACAGCAACCGGACATGGTGATCTCCGGCGTCAATGCCGGCGCGAATCTAGGGGATGACGTGCTCTATAGCGGGACCGTGGCGGCGGCGATGGAGGGGCGATTCCTTGGCCTGCCGGCCATTGCGATCTCTTTGGCGGGATCATCGCCTACCCATTACGATACCGCTACTCGGGTGGCGCGCATGCTCTTCGAGCGCCTGAGGATGGATCCGCTGCCGGCCGATACCATACTCAACGTCAACGTTCCCGATCGCCCATGGCCGGATTTAAATGGCTTTGAGGCGACTCGGCTGGGGCAGCGCCATCAAGCCGAGGCGGTTGTGCGTGCCGAGGATCCCCGCGGGCGTCCGATCTACTGGATCGGCCCGCCCGGGATGGAGCAGGATGCGGGCGCCGGAACCGACTTTCACGCGATCAACCAGGGTTTTGTCTCGATCACACCCATCCAGGTGGACCTGACGCGGTATCAAGCGTTG
>JAKDMQ010000408.1 GCA_030452265.1 Nitrococcus sp. | reverse complement strand
TGCATTTCATCCTACCATTATAATAAATGTGGCTTTTTCAGTAAAGGCCTTAGTACATTGTCGGGCAGTAGGTATTGTGGGCAGTTTACGCACTGAAGTACTGGCAGATCCTTGAGGATTACAATAGCCGTTTGCCTAACCTTGAACGGCAAATCCGTACTCGTCGTCTGTAGCTCTGCCCCACAGGCGGTACATTTCACTGATTCAGTTCCCATCAAATCAACTCCATAGACCGCTACTCTGCATGTGCTTAGGTCAGCGTAACCAGCTCTTCGGCGCTGGTGGGATGGATGGCGACGGTGTCGTCGAAATCGCGTTTGGTCGCCCCCATTCGGATCGCGACCGCGAAGCCCTGCAGCATCTCAGCGACCCCTGCGCCGAACAGATGCGCGCCGACGATCCGCTCCTGCTCACCCGTGCAAATGAGCTTCATGGCGCTGTGGCGTTTGTCCTCGGAGAGGGCGAGCTCGAGCGGCACGAACCGGCCCGTGTAGACTTTGATATCCTCGCCATAACGCTCGCGGGCCTGCTCCTCGGTCAAGCCGACCGTGCCGAGGGGCGGGTGCGTGAACACCACCGTGGGGATCATCTCATAGGGCAGATAACGCTCCTTTTGTCCGCCCCAGAGTCGATCCGCCAAGCGCCGGCCCGCAGCGATCGCCACCGGGGTAAGCAAAAATTTTCCCGTTACGTCGCCGATCGCGAAGATATGGGGCCGATTGGTGGCCTGCCATTGATCCACCGGGATGCTGCCGTCCGCGGCCAACTCCACGCCCGCCGCCTCGAGCCCCAGCCCAACGGTATTCGGATCGCGCCCAATGGCCCAGATCACTTGCTCGAAACCGCCGACGCTACGGCCGTCCTCGGCACGCAAACAAAGCCCCTCGGCACTTTGCTTCAAGCCGGTCGGGATGAAGTGGCTGACGAGCTCGATGCCGTCCGCCCGCGCGGCCTCGACATACGCGTTCTGGAGCAGGGGATCGAAATCGCGCAATGGGTAGTCGCCGCGAAAGAAAAGCGAGACCTGGCTGCCCAGATGCCGCAGCACGCCGCTGAGCTCAACGGCACTGTAGCCGGCCCCGACCACTGCCACGCGCGCGGGCCGCTGGTGCAAGGCGAAAAAGCCATCCGAGTCGATGCCGAGCTCGGCCCCAGGCAGATTGGGGTTCGCGGGATGGCCGCCGACCGCTATGATGAAGGCTTCGGCGCTCACGCGCTCGCCGCCGAGATCCAGCGTATATGGGTCGATAAAGCGCGCGCGGTTTCGGTAGAGCTCGACACGAGAGTGTTCCAGATTGCGCTGGTAGATCGCGTTCAGCCGCTCTATGTAGGCTTCCCGGCGCGCGACCAGACCGGCCCAGTCGTGGCCGTGGACCTGGAGGCGAAAACCATAGTCGGCAGCCCGCTCGATCACCTCGGCCGTGTGGGCGGCATTCCACATGATCTTCTTCGGGACGCAACCGACATTAACGCAGGTGCCACCGAGGCGCGCCTGCTCGATGAGCGCGCAGCGCGCACCGTAGCTTGCCGCCCGCCGCGCCGCGGCGATACCGCCGCTGCCGCCGCCTATGCAGATCAGGTCAAAGTATCTTGCCATATGCCGTGCTGCCTCCGCTAAGGAAGATCAGGAGCGATCGAGTAAGATAGGATACTAATCTTTGCAATGTGCGGTGCCGAGGGCCAGAGCGCATCGCCCCGGGCCGACAATGCTTTTGCAACATCGGCATCCAATCCACCCCCGAACGAGCGAAGGCGCAGCTATGAATAACCCGGTGCTGGATACCGAGGG
>JAKDMQ010000182.1 GCA_030452265.1 Nitrococcus sp. | reverse complement strand
TGCCACGCGAGCGTGGCGCATTTGACCCTCATGGGATAATCGCGCACGCCTGCCAACACGGCAATTTTACCTAAAGCCGGCTCAGGCGCGGTGTCATCACGAGTCACCAGATCGTGAAATTGGTCGAATAAGGCTTGCGCCTCTTCGCGCGTTTTTCCTTCAAGCGCCTCGGTCATGATGGAAGCCGACGCCGTCGAGATGGCACAGCCATCGCCCTGAAAACCGATTTCGGCAATCACCCCGCCTTCCATGCTGAGTTGAATCGTCACGCGATCACCGCATAGAGGGTTGTAGCCATTCGCCTCATGCGAATGCGGCTCGACACCGCGAAAGTTCCGCGGGCGCTTGTTGTGGTCGAGAATGACCTCCTGATAAAGGTCGCGCAGATCAGACATTCAGATAAAGAACTCCCTGACTTTGTTCAGTGCTCGCACGAGCACATCGACTTCAGCGCGGGTGTTGTACAGTCCGAATGAGGCTCGGGCCGTAGCCGCTATGCCATATCGGTGCATCACCGGTTGCGCGCAATGATGTCCCGCCCGGATGGCTACCCCCTCCAGATCCAACACCGTGCCGATGTCATGTGGGTGAACTCTCCCCAACAAGAAGGAGATGACAGCCGCCTTGGCCGCCGCGGTGCCAATGATGCGCACACCCTCGACTTCGCGCATCTGCGCCGTCGCATACTCGAGCAAGGCGTGCTCATGGGCAGCGATCCGCTCCGCGCCGATGGCACGAACATAATCAATCGCGGCCCCTAGGCCGATGACACCGGCGATATTCGGCGTACCGGCCTCGAAGCGTTGCGGCGGCTCGGCGAATTCGCTGCGCTCGAAGGTGACATAGCGGATCATCTCGCCACCGCCCTGATACGGGCGCATCTCGCGCAGTAGATCGAGCCGCCCCCACAAGGCGCCCACACCGGAGGGCCCATAGATCTTGTGGCCCGAGAAGCAGTAAAAATCACAGCCCAGCTCGGCTACATCCACCGCCAGGTGAGGAACCGCTTGGGCGCCGTCGACCAGGACGGCCACGCCCCGCTCATGCGCGGCCGCGACCATTTCCTGCACCGGGTTGATAGTACCCAGCGCATTGGAAACGTGGGCCAGGCTGACGAATCGGGTGCGCTCCGTGAGCCGGGCACGAAAATCCTCCAGATCCGCCTCTCCCGTGTCCGTGATCGGCGAGACCGCGAGCTTGGCGCCCGTCTCCTCACACAACAACTGCCATGGCACGATGTTGGAGTGGTGCTCCATCCCCGTAATCAGAATCTCATCACCGGAACCTAGCCGCGGTCGCACATAGCTCTGCGCCACCAGGTTAATGGCCTCCGTGGTGCCGCGCACAAAGACCACTTCGCGCTCGTCCGCGCCATTCAACAGTGCTCGGACCTTGCCGCGCACGGCCTCATAGGCCTGCGTCGAGCGTTGTGAAAGCTGATAAACGCCGCGGTGAATATTCGCGTAATACTCCCGATAGCACTCATCGACTGCCCGCATCACGGCCTCGGGTTTCTGCGCGCTGGCCGCATTGTCCAGAAACACCAACGCTTTGCCGCTCATGGGTCGGGCTAGAATCGGAAAATCAGCCCGTATGCGCTCCACGTCAAGCGGTGCAGCCACGCGATGCTCGCGCACTGGATTGACCGTGCTCATGACATCCCCCTCACCATGTCGGCGCCCGGCAGCCGTTGAAACAGCGCTTGGCGCTCGTACTGATAGAGCGCATCCAGACGAATCGGCTCGAGCATCTCGTCGGCAAATGCGAACGTCAGCAAGCCCTGCGCATCATCAAACCCAATGCCGCGAGTATTGAGATAAAAGAGCGCCTCATCGTCGAGCTGACCCACGGTGGAGCCATGGGAGCACTTGACGTCATCGGCATGGATCTCGAGCCGCGGATTCGAGTGCGCAAGCGCCAGTTTTCCCAACAGCAGATTGCGATTCTCCTGACGCGCATCGATCTTCTGGGCGCGCTCGAACACTTTTACCAACCCATCGAACACGGTTTCCGAACGCCCCTGCAGGACACCCTTGAAAAGCTGCCGCGAAGTGCCGTGCTCCGCTTTGTGATTGACCCAGGTGTGATGGTCGCAATACTGGCGCTCGCTGGTCAGGTACAAGCCATTGAGAGTGACATCCGCCCCCGGCCCGGTCAGGTTGGCGTAGATGTCGGTGCGCCCAAGCCTTGCACCACAGGCGAACGAGTGCATACGAATGGTCGCATCCCGCAATGCCTCGGTATGGACCGCACCGAGGTGAGCGCTGCCGGCGCCCTCCTCCTGCACCTTGTAATAATCGACATTTGCACCCTGTCGCGCCACGATCTCCGCAACCGGGCAATTCAGGACGAAGGGCTCGTCGGCACCGATGAACTGTTCTACCAGGCGGATCTGGGAGGCCTCTTCGGCGACGACGACGACGCGGGGATAGACCGCGCGGCGATCGGCCCCGGGGGTCGATAAATGGACCACCACGACCGGCTCGTCGATCGTTGCCCCACGCGCGGCATGCACCACGATACCGTCGCGGAAGAACGCCGTATTGAGGGCGGCGAATGGATGCGAAGCGGTATCGATGAAGGCGCCGAGCGCCTCCTCAATAACCGCCGGTAAGCGCTCGCCGTACTCCGAGAGCGGCGCCAAGGTCAGGCCGCGGGGCAGATCGCCCAGCTCGGATAAGCCCGCATCCAGCCAGCCATCGACGAACACCAGACGGTGCGCTTTGCCGAGCGCGCCCACTTTTTCCATCAAGCCTGGACCGACCTCGCCAGGCCCGCCGCTGGGAACGAAATGCTCACGCAGCACCGATGTGAGATCCGTCTTGCGCCAAGCCTCTACCGTGCGCCCCGGAAACCCCTGCGCCTCGAAGTGCTCGATTCCGTGCCGGTGCAGCCGCGCAAGCCACTTTGGCTCGTCTACTCGAGCCGAGCGCGCCTCGTAATCCTGCAGGTAGATACTTTTCTGTTCAGCGATTGCTTGCATCCGCACCTCCGCCGCCAATTAAGCGGCGGCCTCCTCGAATAGCGCGTAGCCGCTCTCCTCGAGCTCCTCGGCAAGCTCCTTGCCGCCCGACTTGACGATACGTCCATGGAGCAGCACGTGCACCTTATCCGGAATGATGTAATTGAGCAGGCGCTGGTAATGCGTGATCACCAGGAAGCCACGTTCTTCATTGCGAAGCGAATTCACGCCCTCCGCCACGCTGTGCAGGGCATCAATGTCGAGCCCCGAGTCCGTCTCATCGAGGATCGCCAGGGATGGCTCCAACACGGCGAGCTGAAAGATCTCGTTGCGCTTCTTTTCGCCACCCGAGAAGCCTTCATTGACGGGTCGGCGCAGCAGCGCCTCGTCGAGCTTCACGGATTTGGCGCGCTCCTTGATGAGCTGAAGAAACTCCATGGCATCGAGCTCCTTCTCGCCCCGGTACTTGCGAATGGCATTGAGCGCGGCTTTGAGGAAGTACGTATTGGACACCCCCGGAATTTCGACCGGGTATTGAAAGCCCAGAAACACGCCCACCCGCGCACGGTCCTCCGGCGCCAGCTCCAGCAGATTACGATCCTGGTAAAGCACTTCGCCATCTGTTACCTCATAGCTCGGGTCACCGGCTAGAACTTTCGCTAAGGTGCTTTTGCCGGAGCCATTCGGCCCCATGATCGCGTGCGTCTCCCCGCGCTCGAGCACGAGGTCGACGCCCTTGAGGATCTCCACGCCTTGAATCTTGGCGCGCAGATTGCGGATTTCAAGCAGTGCCATGAATGGCCCTCCGTCGACTCGTTGCGATTCTGGCTGCAATCGATAGCGCCGAAACACTACCTGCCAGCGGCTTATGATCGGCGCACCCGGCCCGCCTCTAGCCGCGCGGCCGATGTTTTGGTCGCGCACGAAACCGAGCCGTTCGCAAGTGTGTGATGCCCCTGGCGCTTAGCACGGCACAGCCATGCGCGCCATGGTGTTCACGAGTGGCGCGGGCAGCATCAACCCACGCTGTCCTCCAGGGTGATCTCCATTAGCTTTTGCGCTTCGACCGCGAACTCCATCGGCAACGTGCGAAAGACTTCTTTACAGAAACCGTTGACGATGAGGGAAACGGCGTCCTCCGTGGCAATCCCGCGCTGATTGCAGTACAAGATCTGATCCTCTCCGATCTTCGAGGTCGTCGCTTCATGCTCGAGCTGCGCAGTCGCGTTCTGCACGTCGATGTAGGGGAAGGTATGTGCCCCACAGGTATCGCTCATCAGCATGGAGTCGCATTGCGAATAGTTGCGCGCGTTCTGCGCCTTAGGCGTAATCCGTACCAGGCCACGGTAGCTCTGCTGACCATGGCCAGATGAAATTCCTTTGCTAACGATGGTGCTGCGGGTGTTCTTGCCCATATGGATCATCTTCGTACCCGTGTCGGCCTGCTGCCGGTTCCGGGTAACCGCAACGGAATAGAACTCGCCTACCGAGTTATCACCGCGCAGCACGCAGCTTGGATACTTCCACGTGATCGCCGAACCGGTCTCGACCTGCGTCCAAGAGATCTTCGAGTTATTACCGGCACACAGGCCACGCTTGGTGACAAAGTTATAAACGCCACCGCGCCCCTCCTCGTCACCCGGATACCAGTTCTGCACCGTCGAATACTTGATTTGCGCATCATCCAACGCAATCAGCTCCACCACGGCGGCATGTAACTGATTCTCGTCGCGCACGGGGGCGGTACAGCCCTCAAGATAGCTCACGTAGGCGCCCTCCTCGGCAATGATGAGGGTGCGCTCGAACTGCCCCGTGTTGGCCGCATTGATGCGGAAATAAGTGGATAGCTCCATCGGACAGCGCACGCCTTTCGGGATGAAGACGAACGATCCGTCGGTGAATACCGCCGAATTCAGTCCCGCATAATAGTTGTCGTTGAAGGGCACCACGCTGCCCAGATACTTCCGTACCAGCTCGGGGTGCTCTCGTACCGCCTCCGACATCGAGCAGAAGATAACGCCCTTCTCTTTGAGCTTCGCCTTGTAACTAGTCGCCACGGACACTGAGTCGAATACCGCATCTACGGCCACCCCGGCCAACATCTCCTGCTCGTGCAACGGTATGCCGAGCCGGTCGTAGGTCTCTTTCAGCTTGGGGTCGATTTCGTCCAGGCTCTGCGGCATGTCCTCCTTGCGCTTGGGCGCGGAGTAATACGAGATCGCCTGGAAATCGATCGGAGGATAGTACACGTTGGCCCATCTCGGCACCGGCATCTGAAGCCAATTCCGGTAAGCCTTGAGCCGCCATTCGAGCAGCCATTCCGGCTCATCCTTCTTCGCCGAAATGAAACGAATGATGTCTTCGTCAAGACCCGGCGGAGCGGTGTCCTGCTCGATGTCAGTGATGAAGCCCGCCTCGTACTTTCGGTTAGTGAGCTCTTCCAGCGTCTTGGTAGTTGCCGACATGATGGACTCCGCTAAACGCAAGAATGGTGTACCGTGATCGCCTGAACGCCGCTTGCGCCACCTGTTGGCTCCGAGACATCCATCTCCGCCAGGCTGATGGCTTCCAGCGCCGTGCGAATCTTTTGATTGATGTGGCGCCAGCGCGCACTCACCGCACAGTTGCTGCCGTACTGACACGTATCCGCACCGCCAACCACGCATTCGGTGAGCGCAATCGGGCCTTCCAGCGCGACGATTATGTCCGCCAAAGAGATCTGCTCAGGCGAACGCGCCAAAGTGTAGCCACCTTGGACGCCGCGATAGGAAACCAGAATTTGACTGCGCGCCAAATGCTTCAATATCTTGCTCACCATCGGCTGCGGTAGGCCACGCCACTGGGCCAGCTCGGCCGCATTGAAGCGCTCCTGCCGGCGCCGCGCCATGAGGGTAAGAATACTGATCCCGTAGTCGGTTTCACGGTTAATTCGGATCATGATGGTTCGGATTATAGCTGATAGTGGACTCTTTGGGTACCCTATCATGGCCGCTGATGTGGAAGGGCCCAAACTATTGTGCTTGGCATGAGGGCCTGTTGACATCCACCCACAGCGTCGCGGGTGGATGTCAACGGGCCCTAGCTACCCGATTTCCGCTCCCCGGTCAACTCTTGGCTTGGCCGCAGCGATCCGCTCGGGAGGAAGGTGACATGACTGCAGCTTTCGAATGGAATGACCCACTGCGCCTGGACGAGCAGCTAAGCGAAGACGAGCGAATGGTTCGAGATGCCGCCCATGAGTATGCCCAGCAACGGCTCATGCCGCGCATTCTCGAGGCCAATCGGAACGAGTGCTTCGATCGCGAGATCCTACGCGAGATGGGAGCGCTCGGGCTGCTGGGACCGACCCTGCCAGAAGAGTACGGCGGCGCCGGCGTCAATCATGTCTGCTACGGGCTCATCGCGCGCGAGATGGAACGCGTCGACTCGAGCTACCGCTCCGCCCTGAGCGTGCAGTCCTCGCTGGTGATGTATCCGATCGCGGCCTTCGCCAGTCCGGAGCAACGACGCAAATATCTGCCGCGACTCGCAAGCGGCGAGTGGGTGGGCTGCTTCGGGCTGACCGAGCCCGATCATGGCTCGGATCCCGGCAGCATGACCAGCCGTGCCGAAAAGGTCCGGGGCGGATACCGTTTGTCCGGCACCAAGAGTTGGATCACCAATTCGTCCATCGCCGATGTCCTGGTGGTCTGGGCCAAACTGGACGGTAAAATCAGGGGGTTCATTCTGGAGCGTGACATGACCGGCCTCGAAACCACCAAGATCGCGGGCAAATTCGCGCTGCGCGCCTCCGTATCCGGGCTGATCCACATGGATGAAGTCTTTGTTCCGCAAACGAATTGTCTCTTGGTGGAGGGGCTCAAGGGTCCATTCGGCTGCCTCAGCAAGGCCCGCTATGGCATCGCCTGGGGGAGCATGGGCGCGGCGGAGTTCTGCTGGCTGGCGGCGCGCCGCTACGCAATGGAGCGCATTCAGTTCGGGCGGCCGCTAGCGGCCAATCAGCTCATACAAAAAAAGCTTGCCGACATGCAGACCGAGATCGCGCTGGGGCTGCAAGGTGCACTGCGCCTGGGGCGGCTTATCGATCAAGATCGCTGGGCGCCGGAAATGGTCTCACTGCTCAAGCGCAACAACTGCGGCAAGGCGCTCGATATCGCCCGCGCGGCACGCGATATCCACGGCGGCAACGGCATCGTCGATGAGTACCACGTCATCCGCCACATGCTGAACCTGGAGGCGGTAAATACCTACGAGGGCACACACGATATCCATGCCTTGATACTCGG
>JAKDMQ010000181.1 GCA_030452265.1 Nitrococcus sp. | reverse complement strand
GTTTCCTCTGGTTCAATACCTATCCCGCCATGGTGTTCATGGGTGATGTAGGGGCACTGGCATTGGGCGCGGCACTGGGTGTGCTGGCGGTTGTGGTGCGCCAAGAACTGGTGCTGTTCGTGATGGGCGGAGTATTCGTCATCGAGACGCTCTCAGTCATGCTCCAAGTCGCCTCCTTCAAGCTGACGGGTCAGCGCGTGTTGCTCATGGCGCCGTTGCACCACCACTTCGAGCTCAAGGGCTGCCCGGAACCGCGGGTCATCGTCCGATTCTGGATAGTTACCGTCATGTTGGTCCTGGTTGGGCTGGCGACCTTGAAGCTGCGCTAAGAGGCCGAAATCCACCATGGTGAGCAAGGTTGACAAGGTGATCGTCGGGCTCGGGGAGACCGGCTTTTCCTGTGCTCGCCACCTGCTTGCCGGGGGCTGGCGCGTCGCGGTGACCGACAGCCGCCCGCAGCCGCCGCGGCTCGCCGCGCTGCGCGCGGCTTATCCCGAGGTGACAGTGGCCGTCGGTGGCATCGAGCCGGGATTATTGCTCGGCGCGCAGGAGATCGTGGTCAGTCCCGGGGTGTCCCTGAACGAACCCGGGTTGTGCGAGGCACGTGCCCAAGGCATTCCTATCATCGGGGATATCGAGCTATTTGCGCGCGCAATCGAGGCGCCGGTGCTCGCCATTACCGGAACCAACGGCAAAAGCACGGTCACGGCGTTGCTCGGCGAGATGGCTCGGGCGGCTGCAATCGACGTGGCGGTTGGCGGCAACCTGGGACCACCGGCGTTGGACCTGTTGCGGGCTAGACCGGCGCAGCTCTATGTGCTCGAGTTATCGAGCTTTCAACTGGAGAGCGTCTACAGCCTCAATGCGCGGGCCGCGACTATCCTCAATATCGCGGCGGATCATTTAGACCGGTATGCGGGCCTTGACTCATACCTCGAGGCTAAGACCGCGATCTTCCGCGGCAACGGCAGCATGATCCTGAATGCGGACGACCCAAAGATCAGCGCTTTGGCTGAGCCAGAGCGCGATACGGTTTATTTTACCCTCGATCCCGCGGCCGACGAGCGCACCTTCGGCATCGACCGCTTCGCCGGCGAGCCGTGGTTTTGTCGAGGCCGCGGCCCACTTGCGCCCACCGCGGCGTTCCACCCGCTGGGCCGCCACAATCAGGCCAATGCACTGGCGGCGCTTGCGCTTGGCGCCGCCGCGGGGTTGGCCATGCCCGCCCTGCTGCAGGGGCTTCAGAGCTTCAGGGGCCTGCCGCACCGTATGGAGCCGGTGATCGAGCATAACGAGGTGCTCTGGATCAATGACTCCAAAGGCACCAATGTTGCCGCGACCTTGGCCGCCATGGCCGGACTCGAGCGGCCTCTCATTTTGATTCTGGGTGGCCAGGGCAAGGGACAGGACTTCGGGGCACTGGAGGCGGCGCTAGGTGAACGCGCGCGCGCCGCCGTTGTGCTCGGCGAGGACGCGGAGCGGATGGCTTGCGCAATTGATGGGGCCTGCCCGGTGGAGACGGCGCTGGATTTGCCCGCGGCCGTGAAAAGCGCGGCGTGGCTCGCGCACCCGGGTGACATCGTCCTGCTCTCGCCGGCCTGCGCGAGCTTCGACATGTTCTCTGATTACGCCGAGCGCGGAGAGATATTTCGCATGGCGGTAAAGGCGGCGATCAATGGCTGAATCGAGCGGCGGCATTGCTCTTAGCAGCGCTAGTCCACGCCGAGTGCCGGAGTTAGCGGCGAATTTCGATTGGCCGCTGCTTGGTGTGCTCATCGCGATCATCGCATTGGGTTTGGTTATGATGGCTTCCGCCTCGGTAGCCATCGCCGATCGAAATCTTGGCGAGCCCTTGTACTATCTGCAACGGCAAGCGGGTTACGTGCTTCTCGCCAGCTTTTTGGCTTTGCCCGTGCTGCGCATTCCTATGATCCTTTGGCAGCGATTCGGCAGCGCGCTGCTCGGGGCGAGTCTCGTGCTATTGGCGTTGGTGCTGATCCCAGGCGTCGGGCACACGGCCAACGGCAGTGCCCGTTGGTTATCGCTGGGCCCTATCAATGTTCAGGTTTCGGAAGTCGCCAAGCTCTGTGTTTTCATCTATCTCGCCGGCTATCTGGTGCGCCGCGGTGAGGCCGTGCGCGCCACCCTGCGTGGCCTACTGATTCCTTTCGGTGCTCTGGCGCTGGTTTCGCTGCTGCTGCTGTTGGAGCCCGATTTCGGCACCGCGGCGGTGCTCATGGCCACAGGCATGGCATTGCTTTTCATCGCCGGCGCGGCGCTATGGCGCTTCATTCTGTTGCTTACGCTCGTCGCCGCCATGGGCGTTGCCTTGATCGTCACGGAGCCCTATCGCTGGCAGCGGGTGACGGGGTTTCTCCATCCCTGGGCGGATCCATTCGATACCGGATTTCAGCTCACGCAGTCGCTGATTGCGATCGGTCGCGGCCACTGGCTCGGCGTGGGGCTCGGCAACAGTGTCGAGAAGCTCTTCTATCTACCGGAGGCGCATACCGATTTTCTCTTCGCGGTACTGGCCGAGGAGCTCGGTTTGGTCGGGGTAAGCGTGACCATCGGCCTATATGGCTTCGTGGTTTGGCGGGCGTTTCGGATCGCCGCGCGGGCGATGCGTTTAGAGCGGCGATTCTGCGGCTATTTCGCCTATGCCGTTGGCATCTGGCTGGGGCTGCAGGCCTTCCTGAATATCGGCGTCAACATGGGATTGCTGCCCACCGAGGGTACGACATTGCCGCTCATGAGCTACGGCGGCAGCAGTCTGGTGATGACCGTGCTTACCTGCACGCTGCTGTTGCGCGTCGATCACGAGAATCGCGTGGCCGCGGTGGGCGCCCGCGATGTGGCGCGGGAGGGCAGCGAATGAGCGCCGCTCCGGTAATGATTGTGGCCGGAGGTACCGGTGGCCACGTCTTCCCGGCTCTCGCCGTTGCCGAGGAGCTTCGACGCCGGCGCATCGGTGTGATCTGGGTAGGTACCCGACGCGGCTTGGAAGCGCGGATCGTTCCGGCTGCAGGGATCGCCATGGAGTGGATCGAGGTGCGCGCGCTGCGCGGCAGGGGCTTGCAAGGCTGGCTTGGCGCGCCGGGGATGTTGCTACGCGCCGTGTGGCAAGCGCTGCGGCTGGTGGCCCGCTATCGGCCGCGGGTGGTACTGGGCATGGGCGGATACGTTTCGGGGCCAGGTGCATTGGCGGCGTGGCTGCTGCGCCGGCCGTTGCTGATCCATGAGCAGAACGTCACCGCAGGCTTTACCAACCGGCTATTGCGACGACGCGCGCGCATCGTGATGACAGGTTTCCCCGGGATCTTCGCAGGTTCTGCGCCCAGCGTTTGGACAGGCAATCCGGTGCGCAGCGAGATCATCGGCGTTCCTGTCCCGCGGCTGCGCTACGCGATGCGCCGCGATACGCCGCGCCTGTTGGTCTTGGGCGGGAGCCAGGGCGCCGAGGTGTTTAATAGGGTCATTCCGGCCGCGCTGGCGCGGTTAGAGCCGGCACAGCGCCCGCTGGTCCGCCACCAGGCGGGTCAGCGAACTGTGGCGCTGGCGCGGGAGGCCTATCGCAGGCACGCGGTTGCGGCAAGTGTGAGCGAGTTCATCGACGCCATGGCCGAGGCCTACGGTTGGGCCGATTTGGTGGTTTGCCGCGCCGGTGCGCTGACCGTCGCCGAGCTCGCCGCCGCGGGTGTCGCGTCGGTGTTGGTGCCGTTTCCTTACGCCACAGACGATCACCAGACGGCGAATGCCCGCTTTCTGAGCCGCGCCGGTGCCGCTGTGCTCATCCCGGAGCACGCCTTTAGCGCGCAGCGTCTGAGCTTTGTGCTCTCGAGGCTGCTCGGCGATCGTGACCGGCTCTGGGTCATGGCACAGCGCGCGCGCCAGCAAGGGCGCCCGCAGGCCACCGTGTGTGTAGTCAGGCTGTGCCTGGAGGTGGCGGCATGAGCATGGTCTACGACAGGCGCTGGGACCCGAATGCGCCAGGCGCCATGAGGCGGGTTCGGCGCATCTATTTTGTCGGCATCGGCGGCTCGGGGATGGGTGGGATCGCCGAGGTATTGCTCAACCTCGGCTACGAGGTTTTTGGCTCGGATCTACGCGAGAACGCCGTGACCCGACGCCTGAGCGAGCTCGGCGCCCGCGTCTGGTATGACCACGACGGCCGGCGTGTAGCGCAGATGGACGCCGTGGTAACCTCCAGCGCCGTTGGCCCGGACAATACGGAGGTCGTGGCTGCTCGCCAACACCGCATTCCGGTTGTTCCGCGCGCCGAAATGCTCGCCGAGCTGATGCGTTTTCGCTATGGCATTGCGGTCGCGGGCACGCACGGCAAGACCACGACCACCAGCCTGATCGCGAGCGTGCTTGCCGAGGGTGACTTAGATCCTACCTTCGTGATCGGTGGGCGCCTCAACAGCACGGCGAGCCACGCGCGCTTGGGTGCGGGACGCTACCTGGTGGCGGAAGCCGACGAGAGCGATGCCTCCTTCCTGTATCTGCAACCGATGCTCGCCGTGGTGACCAACATCGACTCGGACCACCTTGGGGCGTACCAAGGTGACTTCGCGCGTCTGCGGGCGAGCTTCCTCGAGTTCCTGCATCACTTGCCTTTTTACGGTTTGGCGGTGCTGTGCATCGATGATCCCGAGATACGCCGGCTGATGGATCGTATTACCCGTCCGGCCCGGACCTATGGCTACAGTGCCGATGCCGACGTGCGCGCCACGGATCTCCTCCAGCACGGTGCGCGCACGGGTTTTACGGTTCAGATCAGGAATGAGCCGCCCTTTGCCGTGGATCTGAGCCTGCCGGGTCGCCACAATGCGCTCAATGCGCTTGCGGCCATTGCGGTGGCTTTGGAGCTCGGTGTATCTCGCGCCGCCATTGTCCAGGGTCTTGGCGAGTTCGCCGGCATCGACCGGCGGTTTCAACCTTGCGGCGATCTCATTCTCGCGGGCGCGCGTATCAGCCTTGTGGATGATTACGGCCACCACCCGCGCGAAATCGCGGCGGTGCTGCAGGCGGCCCGAGATGGCTGGCCGGGGCGCCGTGTGGTGCTGGCTTTCCAGCCCCACCGCTATAGTCGGACGCGGGATTTGTTCGAGGATTTTGCGCGCGTGCTCTCGACGGCCGACGCGCTGCTGCTCGTCGAAGTCTATGCGGCGGGCGAGCCGGCCATTGCCGGTGCCGACGGGCGCAGCTTGTGTCGCGCGATCCGAGCGCGCGGCCAGATCGATCCCGTGTTCGCGCTGAGCTTGGAAGAGCTGATCGATCTCGTGCCGGATGTAGTGCGCGACGGCGATCTGCTGATAACTCTAGGGGCGGGAAGCATCGGCAACGTGCCGGGGCTTTTGCTTCCCCGTTACGGAGCTGGGGAGGGCGGGGGATGACGTTTGGGCGCGGCATCCGCGGCACCCTGCGCGAGCATGAGCCCATGGGGCGGCACACCTCATGGCGTGCCGGTGGGCGCGCGCGGCGCTACTTCGAGCCGGCTGGCGTGGAGGATCTGGTTGCCTTCGTGCGTGAGCTTCCGGCGACGGAAGCCGTGCTCTGGCTCGGTTTGGGCAGCAACCTCTTGGTGCGCGATGGCGGGGTGCAGGCAACGGTGATTCAAACCCGCAAGGCTTTGCCCGACCTCGAGCGTTTGCAAGAGAGCCGGGTGCGTGTCGGCGCCGGTGTGGCCTGTGCCCAGGTGGCGCGAGCGTGCGCACGCTGGGGATTGCAGGGCGCGGAGTTTCTCTCGGGTATTCCGGGCACGATTGGCGGCGCGTTGGCCATGAACGCCGGGGCTTGGGGCGCGGAGACCTGGGAGCGGGTCATAGCGCTCGAGACACTCGACCAAGCGGGTACCCGGCATTGGCGCAGCCCGGCGGAGTATCACATCGGCTACCGCACGGTGGTTGCGCCGGCGCAAGAGGCCTTTCTAGGAGCCACCCTGGAGCTCGACTGCGGCGGCGATCCGCGGGCGCTCGGCGCACGTGTTCGGGATCTATTGGCGCGCCGCGCTACTGCGCAGCCGCTCGGTCGGCCGAGCTGCGGCTCAGTGTTTCGCAATCCACCGGGCGATTTTGCGGCGCGCTTGATCGATCAGGCGGGACTGAAAGGCCAGCGCCGCGGTGGCGCCTGCGTCTCTACCAAGCATGCCAACTTCATCCTCAACCAGGGCGATGCCAGCGCGAGCGATATCGAGACGCTGATCGGATACGTACGGCGCCGGGTGCGCGATTTGTACGGGGTGGAGCTACAGACCGAGGTGTGCATCGTCGGGGAGGAGCCGGGCCATGGTTGATCCTGCTCGCCCGAGAACCGCGGATGCAGGCCATGTCGCGGTGCTGGCCGGCGGCTGGTCCGCCGAGCGCGAAATTTCCCTTAAGAGCGGGGCTGGCGTAGTGGAAGCGCTGCGCCGGCGCGGCATAGATGCGCACGGCTTCGATCCCAGCGAGCGTGCGCTGAGCGCGCTTGGCAAGTTTGATCGTGCTTTCATCGCACTCCATGGCCGCGGTGGTGAGGACGGCGTTATACAGGGAGCGCTCGAGGTGATGGGCATCCCTTATACCGGCACCGGCGTGCGGGGATCAGCCCTGGGCATGGACAAGCTGCGCACCAAGCTGATCTGGCGCGGTCTGGGGCTGCCGACTCCGGCTTTTCTGCGGTTGAGCTCAGAGGCTGCACTCGAGCGGGTGGAAGCCGAGCTCGGCTATCCGGTCATGGTCAAGCCCAATCAAGAGGGTTCCAGCCTAGGCATGACGCGCGTGAATGCGGCCTCCGAGCTGCCGGATGCCTGGCGCAAAGCTTGTCAGTACGACCGCGAAGTCTTGGTCGAGCGTTGGGTCAGCGGGCCGGAATATACCGTCAGCCTGCTCGGTGAACAGGTTTTGCCGGCGATCTGGATCGAGCCGGCGAGCGAGTTCTACGACTTCGATGCCAAATACCGCGCCGCCGAGACGCGGCTGCATTGCCCTTGCGAGCTATCGGGGCCGATGGAGGCAGCGCTGGCGGGGCTTGCCGTTGCGGCTTTTGATGCCGTGTGCGGCAGTGGCTGGGGGCGGGTCGATTTGATGCGCGACGCGGATGGTGCCTTCTGGCTGTTGGAAGTGAACACCGTGCCGGGCCTGACGGACCACTCTTTGGTACCGATGGCCGCGCGCGCGGCTGGGCTCGATATGGATGAGCTGGTGTGGCGGATCCTGCGGACCAGTTGGCGCAGCCGAGGTTTGCAATGAGCACGGTGAGCATGGAATCG
>JAKDMQ010000407.1 GCA_030452265.1 Nitrococcus sp. | reverse complement strand
GATTGACAGCCGAGGCATCATAACCCTCGCCCTGCTCGCCAACCAGGCAGTTGAGCGCGTGCTGAAGGTGCGCCTGAATTTGATTCAGCCTATCCGCGTCGCTGGCGAGACTGGCATGTTCTATGGCAGTGTCGAGCTCCTTCGTGCCGTGGCTCGCGTACACAAGGCCGGAAGCGAGTAGGCCCAGCGCGAGGGTGAGTGAGAAGCCGAGGCGAATGGATAATTGTCTGTGCATCGCTGTATCTCCGTTTGCATGGATTGCTCGAGAGGCCCGATTGCTGAACTGTTGTATTATCTTCCCGGGCCGAGGCCCCACATCATCCCCGTTGAAACCATAGACCATCGCGCGGACAGTAACGTTCCTCCGCTTGGGAATCGGGCATCCGCCCAGTCGCGAATCGTTACCGGCGATTATCCGATGTGCGCCCGGATGGCGCCATCACGCTGGCTCGTTCGTAGTAGCGGATCGAACGCGCCGGTTTTATCCTAAACAACGTGCTTGCTAACCGACGGGGTCGGCGCGCGCGAACAATGCATTCCGGCCCAGATTTACGGCGTGCATCGCAGACGATGTGCAAACCCGTTCCTAGTGTCCGCATAGCAACTCAAGCCAATAATCCCTGATGCCGCCTCATACCCTCCCGCAACATACAGGCAATATCGCCGCCCTGCTGTGGAGCCTGGCCCTGACCCTCGTGTTCGCCGTAGTCGAGGCGATCGGCGGAGCGCTCTCGGGCTCACTCGCCCTGCTGGGGGACGCCGGTCACATGGCCACGGATTCACTCGCCCTTGGCTTCAGTGCCCTAGCGGCCTGGCTCAGCCGTTCTCCGCCAACGACACGGCATTCCTACGGACTGCAGCGCTTCGAGCTGCTTGGCGGTTTGGTCAATGCCCTGTTCATGCTCGGCATAGTTGGCTGGCTCGCCTACGAGGCCGTGCAGCGATTCGCCGACCCGCGGCCGGTCGCTGGGGGCATGGTGATGATCATCGCCGCCGTAGGTCTAAGCGTGAACCTGCTGGTACTGCGGGTGCTTCACGGGGGCGCGAAGAGCTTCAATACCCGAGGGGCGATATTGCATGTGCTGGGCGATCTGCTGGGCTCGGCTGCGGCGCTGGCGAGCGGCGTCGTCATCTATTTCACCGGCTGGACCACTATCGATCCCCTGCTCTCGCTGGTGATCGGGTTACTGATCCTGGGCTCGACGACCAAGCTCCTAGTCGAAGTGCTACACGTGTTTCTCGAGGGGGTCCCGCCGCACGTGAACCTTGCCGAAGTCGGGCGGGCGTTGGCTGAGCTCCAGGGCGTCGATGAGGTGCACGATCTGCACATCTGGACGCTCGCCTCGGGTAGCCATGCGCTGTCGGCGCATATCTACATCCGCGACATGACGCGCTGGCCGCAACTGTTGGCCACAATACAAGAGTTGCTCAAACGCGAGTACGAGATCACTCATACCACGATTCAGCCCGAGCCGGCCGCGGACATTACCTTCAAACCACTAAGCGATGTGGTGCGCGAGTTAAAAGCGCCCCGCCGCGATCGGCACCTGTCTCAATGAGCCCGCTCAGCGCGGCTGCAAACTCTTCTCGCACGCGGCGCGTCCTATAAGGCCACCGCGATCCACCAGCTTTGCCAACGGCAACGTCCCGCCCTATATAGCCCTCAATTGGCCTGGTGTTCCGCGCCGCTCGACCGCAAGAGACTATTTGCATGCGACTTTGTGCATAACTATAATAAGCAAGCACATAATATGTAATGTTACTAATTAATCGATGACGGACGAAATCGATCGCGACTTCGGCT
>JAKDMQ010000024.1 GCA_030452265.1 Nitrococcus sp. | reverse complement strand
GCCCCTACATCACCCATGAACACCATGGCGGGATAGGTATTGAACCAGAGGAAACCCAATCCCGCGCCCACCAGCGCGCCACAAAACACCACCACCTCGCCAACGCCGCTGATGTAGGGGATGCCCAGGTAAGCCGCGAAGGTCACATGACCCGTGGCATAGACGAACACCGCCAGGGCCGCACCGATCAGCACTGTGGGCACGATGGCTAATCCGTCGAGGCCGTCGGTGAGGTTCACCGCGTTGGAAGAGCCCACGATGACGAAATAGGTGAGCGGGATGAATAGCCACCCCAGCGGGATCCGCACGGACTTGAACAAGGGAACGATCAGCGATGTCTCGATTGGGGTCTGAGCCGTGACGTAGAGCACATACGCCACCAGCAGCGCGAGCACCGATTGCCAACCGTATTTGATGCGCGCCGTCAAACCCTTACTGTTGCGATGGGTGAGCTTGAGATAGTCATCGACCCCGCCGATTGCGCCGAATCCGAGCGTTGCGAGCAGAACGATCCAAACGAAGTGGTTACTGAGATCGCTCCAAAGCAAGGTCGAGAAAGCGATGCTCACCAGGATCAAGGCACCGCCCATCGTCGGAGTCCCAGCCTTTGACAAGTGCGTGCGCGGGCCGTCGCTGCGAATCTGTTGACCGACCTGGTACTGCACCAGCCAACGGATGAGCAGCGGGCCCACCGCCAGCGAAATAATAAGCGCGGTCAAGGTTCCGAGGATGGCACGGAAGGTCAGATACTGAACTACATTAAAGGCGCTGTAGTAATGCTCCAGCCATTGCGCCAAGACCAGCAGCACGCTCAACCCTCCATCCCTGCCGCGCTCGGTTTGCCAACCGCCAATCGATCAGCAACGAACTCCATAGCCGCCGAGCGCGAGCCTTTGATGAGCACGGCAACACCCGGTCCAAGCGCCCCCGAGAGCACCTCGACCAGCGCCTCCCGATCGTCGAAGCGCTCCGCTCCAGGGCCGAACCCGGCGGCAATATCGCTCGCGAGCGCGCCGATCACGAATAGACGCTCGACCCCGCCCGCGCGGGCAAGCCAGCCGGCACGCCGATGCAGGCGTTGAGCCGTATCTCCCAGCTCGGCCATATCCCCTAAAACCAGCCAGCGACGCCCTGGACTCTCGGCTAGCACGCGAATGGCGGCCGCCAATGAAGCGGGGTTGGCATTGTACGTATCGTCGAGAATACGGGCACCGCCGATACCGTCGCGCCAACAAAGGCGTCCCGGTACCGGGCGCATCGCCTCCAGCCCGGCACGAATCGCCGTCCCAGACGCTCCGAGTGCCAGGGCGGCCGCCGCACTCGCCAGGGCATTGCGCTGGTTATGGCGCCCAGGCAGGCGCAGGCGTAGCGCCAATCGCTCACCGCCCCAATGCAGATCGAGCCCGCCTTGCGCCGCCACGCGCGCGCGAATCTCGGCCTGCCGAAAGAACCCATAGGTAATACAGCGCCTGGACCCGGCAAGTTGCCGCCAGAGATCCGCAAAGGCATCATCGGCGTTGATTACGGCGATGCCATCGTCAGGCAGTGCCTGAAACAGCTCGCCCTTACAGCGCGCGACCCCAGCGACCGAGCCAAAACCCGCCAAGTGCGCTGGACCGATGTTGGTGATCACCCCAACCCTCGGGCGCGACCACTGCGTCAAACGCAGGATCTCCCCCGGCGCACTGGCGCCGAGCTCCAGTACCGCGTAGCGGTGGCGCCGCTGCAGGCGGCACAACGTAAGCGGTAGGCCGAGCTCGTTGTTGTAGTTACCCGCGGTGGCCAGCGTCGCGCCGCTGCGCCCAAGTATCGCCGCCAGCATCTCCTTGACGGTGGTCTTACCGTTGCTCCCGGTAACCGCCACGACCCGAGCTCCACCGCACTGGCGCCGGACCCAGCAGCCCAAGGCGCGGAGCATCTCCCGGGCGTTGGGCACGATCCACTGCGCGAGAGACTCCGGCACGGCTCGCTCCACCAGTGCGGCCGCGGCCCCGGCCGAACCGGCCGCGCTCACGTAGTCGTGACCGTCCACTCGGCTGCCCGGGAGAGCGATAAAAAGCTCCCCAGGCTGCACCCTGCGCGAGTCGATCGCTGCCCCGACGATTTCAGCATCCGGCCCGCGCAGCTCTCCGCCCAATTCGGCGACTAGCCGGCTGAGCGCAACCGCGTCCATCAATGAAGATCCTCCAAGGCGCGTTTAACGGTCTCGCGGTCGCTGTAAGGCAATCGCTCGCTCCCGATGAGCTGAACTTCCTCGTGGCCCTTGCCGGCAACCAAAATGGCATCCTCAGGATCGGCCGCCCGGATGCTCTGGATGACGGCTTCGCGGCGGTTGGGCATTATCATCACCCGGCTGTCCGCGTCGGCTCCGGCTTGGATGTCGGCGATGATGCGATGGGGATCTTCGCCGCGCGGGTTATCGCTGGTGATAACGACCCGATCAGCCTTGGCGCGCACCAGCGCCCCCATGAGCGCTCGCTTGCCCCGATCACGATCACCGCCGCAGCCGAAGACGCACCAGATGCGGCCCGGAAAATGCTCGCGCATTGCCGCGAGCGCCGCCTGCAAACCCGCCGGGGTGTGGGCGTAGTCGACCACCACCCACGGCCGGCCATTACCTCCATGGCACTCCATGCGCCCGGCGACTGGACGCAACCGGCGCAGCCGCTCGAGGGCGTCCGCCAAAGGCAGATCGAGCACTAGCAGGGCGCCCAGGGCCGCTAACACGTTGGCGGCGTTGAAACGCCCGAGCAGTGGCACCCGCAGCGCAGCCGGGCGGCCCATCGCGACCAACGCGAGCCGCAGGGCGCGCGGCTGCGCCTCGAGCGCAAGGCAACGCAGCACCGCTCCCGCCGCACCGTCAATGCTGTAGCCAATGGTGTGTGCCGCGCGCAATCGGTCGGCTAGCCGACGCCCGAAATCATCATCGAGGTTGAGCACGCAGGCACCGAGGCCGGGCCATGCGAACAACCGCGCCTTAGCCTGCGCGTATGCCTCCTCGGTGCCATGATAATCGAGATGGTCCCGGCTCAAGTTAGTGAGCACCGCTACGTTGAAGGGCACCGCCTCCACCCGATACTGATCCAGGGCGTGGGAGGACGCCTCCAGCACCACGGCCGTCGCGCCTTCAGCCAGCAGCCGGGCGAGGCAGCGCTGCACGGTGACGGCATCGGGGGTGGTATTCGCGCTGGCCCGAAGGTCATCGGGAAATCCCCAGCCGAGGGTTCCGAGCACGCCGCAACGCCCGCCCGGCCGATCCAGGGCCTGGGCGAGAAATTGGCTCACGGAGGTCTTGCCATCGGTGCCGGTGACGCCGACCACTCGCATCTCCCGGGCCGGATGCCCGTGGAAGCGCGCCGCCACCGCGCTGGCGCGCCGGCCGAGCTCCGGCACCTGCAGGGCTATCGCGCCGCGGCGGGCGCAGGCTTCGGTCACCGCCACGCTGTCGACCTCCGGCATGGGGTCATAGGCGATGGCCGCGGCGCCGGCCTCGAGCGCCGGCTGCAGAAAGTCGATGCCGTGCCGAGCGCTACCGGCCACCGCAAGGAACAGCGCACCGGGTGTCACCGACCGACTATCCAGCGTCACGGCGGTGACGGTCGCATCGGCTGCCACCGTCACCCAGGGTGCGAAAAGGCCGGCGAGCGAGCTTTGCACGGCGCTCACGGCTTGTCTCCGCGTGCCACTATGAGCCCGTCACTTGGGCGACCGGGCACGGCATCCGGTGGCACGTTGTATAGTCGTACCGCCGCGGCCATGGTGTCACGGAACAACGGCGCGGCGATCTGGCCACCGTAGTACACCCCATCACGCGGCTCGTTGATGACCACCACGCAGATGAAGCGCGGGGCCTTCACCGGAACCATGCCCGCGAACCAGGCCACATGCTGCTCCCGCGTATAGCCGCCGGCGACGACCTTGCGAATGGTGCCGGTCTTACCGGCCACCCGGTAGCCGGCAAGCATGGCCTTGGTGCCCGTGCCGTCCACTGTCACCACGCCTTCCAGCATCAGGAGCACCTGGCGCGCCACGGTCTCATCCATAATGCGCCGCCCCTGTGGCGGCTCGGCCCGATGCAGGAAGGAGACTGGCATCAGAACGCCGGCATTGGCTATGGCCGAGTAAGCACGGGCGAGCTGCAGCGGTGTAACGGCGATGCCGGCACCAAAGGCGAGCGTCGCGCGTTCGATACGGCTATCCGGCGGCATTGGCGAGAGATAGCCGCCCACCTCGCTGGGAAAGCCGCTGCCGGTGCGCCGGCCGAACCCGGCGCCGGCCAGCAGCGACCACAGGCGCCCCCGATCCAGCGAAAGCGCGATCTTGGAGACGCCCACGTTGCTCGATCGCTCCAGCACCCCGGCGACGCTGAGGATGCCGTGATTGTGGACATCATGGATGACATGCCCACCGACGCGCAGGGTGCCCGGCCGTGTATCGACTGTGGTCCGCGGCGTATAGCGCCCGGAGGCGAGCGCCGCGGCAACGGCGAACGGTTTGAGGGTGGAGCCGGGCTCGAAGGCATCCGTTACCGCCCGGTTACGGTAGTGCGAGGCGATGAGCTGCGCTCGAACGTTGGGATTGAAGCCGGGCTGATTGACCATCGCCAACACCTCGCCGTCGCGCGCATCGAGCACCACCAGAGAACCCCCGACGGCGTCGTGGCGCTGTACCGCAAGCTTGAGCGCGCGGTAGGCGAAGTACTGCAGGCCCAAGTCGATGCTGAGCGTGAGATCGTGACCCGGCTTGGCCTCGCGCAACAGCTCCACGCCTTCTATCACGCGGCCGAGCCGGTCGCGGATCACCCGCTGGGCACCCGGCTGCCCGCTCAGCCAATCGTTGAAGGCAAGCTCGATGCCCTCGAGGCCGTGGCCGTCTATGTTGGTGAAACCGATGACGTGTCCGGTCACCTCACCCGCGGGATAAAAGCGCTTGTACTCCCGGCGCAGCCCGACCCCGGGCACCTGCAGGTCCATCACTTTCTGCCCGAGACTCGGCGTAATCTGCCGGCGTAGGTAGACGAATTCGCGCTCGCGCCGGGCTTGCAGATCAGAGATGAGCGCTTTGGTTTCAAGCTGCAACAGCCGGGCAATCCGCGCGATTGCATCGCGGCCCGCCAACAGCAGCTCCCCCGGATTGGCCCAAACCGAATCCACTGGCGTGCTGATGGCCAAAGGCTCGCCGTTGCGATCACGGATCATCCCGCGATGGGCCGGAATTGCCACCTCACGCAGAAAGCGCGCCTTGCCCTGGTCCAGTAGGAACTCCCGCCTCAGAACCTGCAAGTCCACGGCGCGCCAAATCAGTAAGGCTGCAAACCCGAAAAAGCAGCACAACAACGCCAACGGGCGCCAGCTCGGCAAAGGCCGCGGCTTGCCATCCGATGCATGCCTGATCAATTCTTGCCCCCCGATGCGCAGACTGCCCTCCAAGCGGGCGGCGAACTATTGGCTGTCTAGCGACAGGATCACCACGTCACTCTGGGTCGGCATCCTCATCTCGAGCCGCTCACGGGCAATGCGCTCGATCCGCCCGTGGGTTGCCCATGCTCCCTGCTCGAGCTGTAGCCTCCCCCACTCGATGTTGAGCTGATCACGCTCGCGCTGCAGCGCTTGCAATTCTACGAACAGTCGTCGACTCTTGTGCTTGCTATAAATGACTCCGACACCGGAGGCGACAACCAGCACCAAAAAGACCAACGTTACGGCGAGGCGCACCCTCAAGGTAAGCGCTCCGCTACGCGCAGCAATGCACTGCGCGCGCGAGGATTACCGCGGATTTCCTCTACACTCGGACGTAGCGGTTTCGCCGGCAGCCGTAGCCGCGGGCGCCTGGACTCCGCCACGATCGGCACACCCAAGGGAAGATCGCCGACCCGGCTGTGATCGCGCATAAAGCGCTTTACCAACCGATCCTCCAGCGAATGGAAACTGATCACCACCAGCCGACCGCCTGCGCAGAGCAATTCACAAATCACGGCGAGCAACCGCCGCAGCTCCTCCAATTCATCGTTGATAACGATTCGAATGGCCTGAAAACTTCGAGTTGCGGGGTGCTTGCCGGCTTCGCGGCGTGGAACGGCGGCGCAGATCAACGCCGCCAGCGCACAGGTAGTCCGCGGCAGGCGTCCGGCCTGGCGAGAGGCAACGATTGCCCGCGCTATACGCCGGGCGTAGCGCTCTTCACCGTAGTGCTTTAGAACACGCTCTATCTCTGAACGAGGCGCGCCTTCCAGCCATGCCGCCGCTGAAATCCCTTTGCCCGGGTTCATGCGCATATCAAGCGGCCCTTCGCGCAAGAAGCTGAAACCCCGCCGCCCCTCGTCCAACTGCGGGGAGGAAGCCCCGAGGTCAAGCAATATCCCCGCGATACGACCACGCACACCCTGTGCATCGGCAAGCCCATCCAGCTCAGCGAAAGAACCGTAATGAATGAGGCAACGCGAATCACCGCCGAAGTCCCGGCGCGCTTGGCTGATAGCCGCCGGATCCTTGTCGATCAGCCATAGGCGGCCTTCCGCCCCAAGCCGCTTCAGGATCGCCGCCGCGTGACCGCCCCGGCCGAAGGTTCCATCCACATAGATCCCATCGGATCGAACACGTAGAGCGTCAATAGCCGCCTCCAGCAACACCGATCGATGCTGCACTGCGTGGCGTCCCGCATCAAATTGAGAGCCGCTCGAGCGCCTCAGGCAATTCATTCTCCTGTGCGGCCTCCGCCTCCTGTGCGGCCTCCGCGACCCACTGATCGCGACTCTGGGTCCAAGTCGGCTCGTCCCATAACTCGAATTTGTTACACTGACCGACTAGCACCACCTTCTTGTCCAAGCCAGCAAACTTGCGTAGCGGCGGCGGCAACAAAATGCGCCCGTTCCCATCGAGCTGACATTCCGTGGCATGACCGATCAGCAGCCGTTGCAATCGCCGCGCCGTGCGGTTCAAGCTCGGGAGTCTGATCAAATCTTGCTCGATTTCCTCCCATTTGGGCAGTGCGTATATAAGGAGGCAAGGATCGCCGCGTTCTCCGACCGTCACCACTACCTGGCCGTCGCTGTCCTGAATGAGCTTGTCCCGGTAGCGGCCGGGGAATGCCATCCGCCCCTTCGTATCCAGGTTAATTTGGGTGATGCCGCGAAACACCCAAGCCCCCTATGCCACACGTCAACTCCATTTTTCACCACTTTCCCCCACTTTTCACCACACTATAGGTCCGCGAAAACCTAACGTCAAGTAACGTGATGAAGATTCTTAATATTCACAAACAATCGTGTTTTATTCACAAACAATAACCTATGAATACCGCGGCTCGCGGCATGGCAGCATGCGGGCCAAGCCAATAACTTTAACTGGAAACAATAAGTTGCAAGAAATGAGAACTAAGACAGAAAAATGTAATTGTATGAATTAACGCCTGAGGGGTTGGCCGGCGAATAGCGGAAAGGTAGACGGGAAGTCGGCCTATAAGCCGGGTTCTGTCGAGGGCAGCCATTCCTCTACGATACGCGTCACCGCGCATCTCAAGCGACCTACCCGGGAGCCATGCGGGCCACACGCTCGCTCCCCTATTTGGTCTTGCTCCAGGTGGGGTTTGCCGTGCCACGGAGTGTTACCACCCGTGCGGTGCGCTCTTACCGCACCGTTTCACCCTTACCTGAGCCCCGCTGCGGGGCCATCGGCGGTTTGTTTTCTGCGGCACTTTCCGTCGGCTCACGCCGCCCAGGCGTTACCTGGCACCTCGCCCTGTGGAGCCCGGACTTTCCTCCATACCATAAGCGGCACAGCGACTGCCCAGCCGGCTTCCCGTCTCTCATAAAGCTTAGCGCACTATAGGGTCTGTTGACATCCACCCACGGCGTCGCGGGTGGATGTCAACAGGCCTTAGTGGGCAAGCACCATCAACGCCGCTGTTCCAGGGCGAGCCGATAGAGTGAATTGCGGGGGGCGCCGGTCAAACGCGCCGCCAAACGGGCCGCCTGCTTCACCGGCAGTTCTTCGAGCAGTGCGCCGAGCACCGCCTCGGGGGCAAGGCTCGCCGCTCGCGGCCGCCGCGGCTCGACGCTTGCCCCGGCCACCACGAGCACGAGCTCACCCTTTGCGCGCTCGGCCTGGCTCGTTACCCAGTCGGTCAGTCCAGCCAACGTATCGAGTCGCAGCGTTTCGTAGCGCTTGGTTAGCTCGCGCGCGAGCGTGGCCGGGCGCGTGGCACCGAGCGTGGCTGTGAGATCATGCAAAGCCGCGTTGATCCGATGGCTCGATTCCAGGAATACCAACGTGCGTGGCTCAAAGCGTAGGCTCTGCAGGTGGCGCTGTCGTGCACTGGCGCGGGCCGGGAGAAAACCCTCGAAGACGAAGCGATCCGTGGGCAAGCCCGCCACCGAGAGGGCAGCAATGATGCTGCAGGCTCCCGGAATCGGCACCACAGTCAATCCTCTACGCTGGGCTTCCCGAACCATACGAAAGCCGGGGTCGCTAATCAGCGGAGTTCCAGCATCACTGACCAACGCGATCGACTCGCCCGCCTCCAGCCGCGCGAGAAGCCCTACGAGGCGTTGCGCCTCGTTGTGCTCATGAAGACTGACCAGCGGTGTATTGATGCCGACGTGAGCGAGCAGGCGGCGTGTGTGCCGGGTATCCTCGGCAGCGATCACATCAACCCGGCTCAATACATCGACGGCACGTCGAGTGATGTCACCTAGATTGCCGATCGGTGTGGCAACGACATGCAACACCCCGGACTTGGATTGACAGGCTCGTTCTTGCATGCGGATACTTGCGCTTTCGATTAGGGATCAACGGCCGGTTAGGTGAACGGATCCCCGTCTATGGAATCTGGTTGATGGGACAATTACGAATCGCATGACGCCGACGCAGCTAGCCCCGATGGCCCGCCTCCTATTCGCCTTCGCCGCCGCGCTGCCGCTCGTCGGATGCATATTTGCGCCAAGTGGCCCCACCACCTCACCCGCGGACCTAGAGACACTTCTTACGCAAGCCAAGACGGCACAAGCCAATAACGACTTGACCCGCGGTGCCGCACTGCTCGATCAAGCGGCGGCGCTCGCCCAATCGCCGAAGCGCGAAAAGCTGCGCCTGCAGGCAGCCCAGCTTTATCTCGACCTAAACGAGCCCAACCGTGCACGCACCATTTTAAAGCAATTGCAGGGCCGCGAATTGCCCCCCACGAGCGCGGCCTTGCGGCGTATCGTCCAAGCGCGGCTTGCGCTCGCAGCCGGCGATGGCGCCGGCGCCTTAGCCACTCTAAGCCCCCGTCCGCAATTCATGCCCGAGGCGCTTCGTGCCGCCTGGCTGGAGGTCGAAGCCGATGCACGTCTAGCCGAAGGCCAGCCGCTCGCCGCGGCGCGACTACGGGATGAACGCAGCACGCTCTTGCGCAAACCCGCGAGCCGCCAAGCCAATCAGCAGGCGCTGTGGTCCGCTCTACTCGCTATTCCCATGGAAGAGCTCGTCGGGCTAATCCCTCCCATTCCCGACCGCTTCGGCGGCTGGCTCGAGCTCGCCTATTTTTATCGCACCCGGCAGGTCGATGCACAAGCGCTGACAGCGGCGCTACACGCATGGCAAGAGCGCTACCCGAATCATCCGGCCGCGGGAGCATTCCTTGCCAGCGTGCTGACCACGGCCAGGCAATCACTGCAGCGACCCAATGCGGTCGCCCTGCTGCTGCCGCTCTCGGGACCACTGACCGCCGTAGGCCGCGCCGTCGAGCATGGCTTCATGGCGGCCTACTATCAGGATCCGCCGCAACAAAGACCCTACGTTCGGATCTATGATATCGGGGATTCCAGCGTGAATAGCCTGAGCGCTTACCATGATGCCGTGGCGGGGGGGGCGGATATCGTGGTGGGGCCGCTCACGAAGATCGCCTTACAGAGGCTAACGGTGCTGGATTTTGCGCCGATTCCGATCCTGGGGCTGAACACGCTGCCCAGCTCTATTGCGAGTATTCGAGGACTCTACCAGTTCGGCCTGGCGCCGGAGGATGACGCATTCGCAGCGGCCGAGCTCGCATGGCAGCGAGGTTGTCGCAGCGCGGTAATCCTCACCCAGAACAGCGAGTGGGGGGATCGGGTGGCGCAGGCCTTCCGCGAGCGGCTCCAGTCTTTGGGCGGGCGTGTGCTCGAGCTCGCACACTATGCACCCCAAACGAGCGATTTTAGCGAGCGGATCGAGGCGCTGTTGAACCTCGATGTCAGCGTACGCCGCTACAAACAGCTTCGGGCAGATTTACGCCGGGATATTCAGTTCCAGCCCCGCCGCCGAGAGGACATGGATTGCATCTTCATTGGCGCCTTACCCCGAGAAGCCCGGCTCATACGCCCGCAAATCCGCTTTCACTATGGCATGGGCGTGCCGGTCATCGCCACCGCGCAAGCCTATGAGGGAACACCCCAGCCCGCCGCGGACCAAGACATGAATGGTTTACTGCTGGCCGAAATACCCTGGCTCATACCAAGGCCTAATGCAGCCACCGCTGGCGCGCTCTCACGTGATCGTATGACCGAGCTCTGGCCGCAGAGCACGCAGCACTACCCCCGCCTCTACGCCTTGGGCATGGACGCCTACCGACTTACCGCGCTAATCCCGCTGCTGCACGGTAATCGCGGACTGCAAGTCAAGGGCCGCACCGGGGAGCTGACAATGGACGCACGCGGAGTCATCCACCGCGAGCTCGAGCCGGCTCACTTCGTCGACGGGCTGCTGCAACCGCTTGATATTCGTCCCAGCCCGCGGGTCCAGCCGGCACAAGCCAGTAGTCATGATTAGCCGGCGCGCGCTCGGCAAGCAAGCCGAATCGGTAGCGCTCGAGTTTCTGCGCCGCCGCGGCCTACGCTGCCTCTGGCGCAATTTTAGTACCCGGCAGGGAGAGATCGACCTCATCATGGAGGAGGCCGGCGACATCGTGTTCATCGAAGTGCGCCAACGCGCCACGCAGCGCTACGGTGGGGCGTTAGAAAGTATAACCGCGACGAAGCGTCACCGTGTCATCGCCGCCGCCCGTTACTATCTAATGACTCATGCTCCGAACGCCGCCTGCCGCTTCGATGTCGTCGCACTCGATGGTCAGGGCCGCATCGAGTGGATACGCGATGCCTTCCAAGTGCCGGTATGAGCGGGGGAGGCGCTGCGCATGCAAGCACATGAAAGAGTGGCTCTGCACTTGCGCGAGGGCATCCGAGCGCTGCAGATGGCGCTGGATGGATCGATCCCAGCCATCGTTCAGGCGGCCGAGAGCATGGCGCGTTGCCTGCGCGAAGAGGGCAAGATTCTCTGCTGCGGCAATGGAGGCTCAGCGGCCGCAGCGCAACATTTCTCCTCCGAGCTGCTCAATCGGTTCGAGCTCGAGCGACCGGGGCTGCCGGCAATTGCGCTCACCACCGACAGCTCCACCCTGACCTCGATCGCTAACGACTACGACTACAGCGTGGTATTCGCCAAGCAGGTGCGGGCGCTCGGCCGGCCCGGCGATGTGCTCTTCGCACTAAGCACGAGCGGCAATAGCGCGAATATCACAACCGCGATCCAATCCGCTCAGCAATGCAAAATGCGAATCGTGGCGTTGACCGGGCGCGACGGCGGCGCGGCCGCTCGACTGCTGCAGGCGCAAGATATCGAGATCCGGGCACCGGCACAACCGGCCTCCCGTATCCAGGAGGTTCACCTCGTGGTGGCCCACTGTCTATGTGATCTGATCGATCAGCAGTTGTTTAATGCGGAATAGCGGCTCCGGACCAGCCGATTCGGCTATGCCTTGCGCTCGCTACGACGAGCCAGCGTGGTATTGGTTATCCCTCCTTGCCACTTGTTCTGTAACATCATCTTATATTGCGATTCCAGACATGCATGTCATGTCAGTGGCGTTACAATGTGGCTGAAAAGAGGCGCAAGACTGCAACCCTGAACCTGAGAATTGATCCGAATCTGAAGGACGCTGCGGAGAAGTGGCTCTCCGACTGGCGTCGCGAGCGGCGCGATGTCGACGGCGAGCAACTGTGCAAGCGGCAAGGCAAACGCTGAATGCTGGACACACTCAAATACAGCAAACAATTGCAAAGTGTAGGCGTCAGCCAGGCACAGGCCGACGCCCAAGCCGAAGCACTACGCGAGGCAATTGCAGAGTCGGTCGCCACGAAGGCGCAGCTCGATGGCGTGGCCGCCGCGTTGCACTCCGACTTGTCTGCCGTAGAGCAACGCCTCGATACCAAGATCGAGGCCGTAGGGCAATGGCTCGAAACCAAGATCAACAATGTAGAGCAACGGCTCGATACCAAGATCGACGCACTAGACCAACGCCTCAATGGCAAGCTCGAAGGAGCAGAGCAACGCCTCGATGCCAAGCTCGAAGGAGCAGAGCAACGCCTCGATGGCAAGCTCGAAGGAGCAGAGCAACGCCTCGATGCCAAGATAGACACCATGGCACAAAACTTGAGCGCCGAGATCAGACAGGTCAGCGCCGATGTAAAAACCCTACGCTGGGTCGTCGGGCTCTTAGCCGGCCTGGTAACCGCTGTGTTGGTCAAACTGCTGCTGATGTGAGCGAGCATGGGGCGCCTGACCGATAAAACACCATCACCCCATGTCTATCCCACGGCTGCCGCACGCAACTGCAGGGTTCGCAGGCCGAGCGCGCGCTTAGCAGCGCCGGAGTAGCAAATGATGGTGCCCGCGGGCAGCCACCGTGCGGGGTAATCACTCGTTGCACGCTTTGACACGCGGTTACTGATTCACTGCATCCTCCGTGGACAGCTCGGCTTGCCGCAGCACAAGCTGGGTTGCGCCTTCAGCCAGGTCCGGCGGATAGCCGTACTTGGCTAACAGGCGCCGCACGTTGCGCCTGAGGCTCGCCCTTACGGATTCACGTTGGGTCCAGTCGAGCTTGGGCATTTTCCTGACCATCTCGGTCAGCTCCCGCGCCATCAGGCGCAGCGTAGCGCTTTTCATGACCTCCCGAGCCGGGCCGTTATCGGCCAGTGCGTCATAGAAGGCCACCTCCTCAGTGCTCAGGCCCAGCGCTTCGCCCTGTCGTTGGGCCTCCCGCAGCTCCTTCGCCAGATCGATGAGCCGCGCGATCATCTCGGCCGTGGTGATGGCCTTGTTGGTGTAGCGCAGCATCGCGTCTTCCAACGCTTCGCGGAACTTACGGCTTTGCACGATGTTCCTGCGCTCGGTGCTGCGGATCTGATCACCGAGCAGCTTGCGTAGCGTCTCCAGCGCCAGGTTCTTCTGCTCCAGCGCCGCCACGCGACCGAGAAAGTCGTCGCTCATAATATCCAGCCGGGCCTCATCCAGCCCGGCGACGGCGAACAGATCGACCACCTCGTCCGCATCCACGGCGCCGCCGATCACCTGCCGCACCGCCGCGTCGATGTCACGCTGTCGGCCGCGGCCGGCGCTGCCGGCGTCATCCGCCAGCCGCTTGCGGATCATCGCCGCCACGCGCTGAAAAAAAGCCAGATGCGGCGTAATGACCTCCGTCTCCGGCACCCCTAGCGCAAAGGCCGTGGACAGCTCCTTGACCAGCACGCGCAGCCGTTTCCAGCCGTCGTCCTGCCCGAGCGCATGATCGATGGCACGCAGATACGCCGGCAACACCGCGCGCGGGTCGGCATCGAGCGCCCGCGCGTAGTCGCAGCCGTGGAAGAAATCGCGCAGCTTCTCGAACGCCGCCTGCATGGCCGGCACCGCCTCGTCCTGCACCTGCCGCACCGCCTCACCCGTGCCGCCGGCCTGGGTGTAGGTGGCCAGCGCATCGGCCAGCTGGTCGGCCAGCCCCAGCAGATCCACGATCAGCCCGCCGGGCTTGTCGCCGTACACGCCGTTCACCCGCGCGATGGCCTGCATCAGGTTGTGCCCGGCCAGCGGTTTGTCCAGATACATGGTGTGCGCCGGCGGGCAGTCGAAGCCGGTCAGCCACATGTCGCAGACGACCACCAGCCGCAGCTCGTCGGCCGGGTCCTTGAAGCGCTCGGCCAGGCGCTTGCGCGCCGCCTTGGTGCGCACGTGGCGGCATAGCGGCTCGGGATCGTCGGAAGTACCGGTAACCACCACCTTCATGGCGCCGCGCTCGTCGTCGTCATCATGCCAATCCGGGCGCAGCGCGCGGATCGCCTCATAGAGGCGGGCGGCGATGTCGCGGCTCATGGTGACCACCATGGCCTTGCCTTCCATCGCCGCGCGGCGCTTCTCCCAATGCTCGACGATGAACGCCGCCAGCCGCTCGATGCGCTCCGGCGCGCCGACCAGCGATTCCAGCCGCACGCGAATGCGGTCGTTCGCGTTCTCGCCCGTGCGGTCCGCATTGACGACGTACTCGACCTCGTCTTCGGCCACCCGCGCGCCTTCCTCGTCCACCTTCAGCTTGACGATGCGCGATTCATAGTAAAGCGGCCGGGTCGCGCCGTCTTCCACCGCCTGGCGGATGTCGTAGACGTCCACGTACTCGCCGAAGACGTGCATGGTGTTCTTATCGTCGCGCTCCAGCGGCGTGCCGGTAAAGCCGACGAAGCTGGCGTTGGGCAGCGCCTCGCGCATCCAGCGCGCGCCGCCCTCGACAAAGCCGTACTGGCTGCGGTGCGCCTCGTCGGCCATCACCATCACGTTGGCGCGCTGCGAGATCACGCCGTGCGCCTCGGTGAACTTCTGGATCGTGGTGAACACCACCCCGCCCGCCGCGCGGTCGAGCCGCGCCTTCAGGTGCTCGCGGCTCTCGGCCTGCACTGGATTCTGGTGCAGGAGCTTGCGACCGGCGGCGAAGGTGTCGAAGAGCTGATTGTCCAGATCGTTGCGGTCGGTGACATTACCACCGTCGGATTGGCCATACGCGGCTCGCGGATCAGGCTGCCTGCCAGCATCAGCATGGTCAGCGACTTGCCCGAGCCCTGCGTGTGCCAAATCACCCCGCCGCGCCCGTTGCCTTCGGGTTTCAAGTGGGCAAGCACGCTTTCACGCGCCTTGCGCAGCGCGCGGAACTGGTGATAACCGGCAATCTTCTTGCCGATCCCGCCGCGCGCGTCTTCCTCGAACACCACGCAACCGCGCAGGTAATCCACCAGCGCCTGCGGCGCGAACAGGCCGCGGATCAGCGCCTCCAGCGTAGGCGCGCCGCCGCCCTCGTCGTCCAGCGGTCGCCAGGGCATGAAACGACTGCGCCCGCTGGTGATGGAACCGACGCGGGTCAACAGGCCGTCTGACACCACCAGTGCCAGATTCGGCACGAACAGATCGGGGGCGGTCTGCATGTAGCGCTCAAGCTGATCGATCGCCATGCCGAGGTCGGCCTGCGTATCGGCCGGGTCCTTCAGCTCGATCACCGCGATCGGCAGGCCGTTCAGGAACACCGTCAAATCCGGGCGGATCAGCTTGCCCGAAGGCCCGGCGACCGTGAGCTGGCGCACCACCAGCAGATCATTTGCCGCTGGGTTGTCGAAATCCACCAGCCGCACCCGGCTCCCGCGTGTCTCGCCTGCCTTGGCATCGCGGTACTCCACCGGTACGCCATCGGTCAGCAGGCCATGGAACCAGCGGTTATTCTGGATCAGCGTGGGGTGTGGTGGGTGCGACAGCGTACGCGCGATTTCCTCGATGGTGCCGTGCGGCAGGTCGGGGTTGAGGATGCGCAGCGCAGAACCAAGGCGGCCGGCCAGCACCACCTGCGATGTATCGCCACGCTCATCGGCATCATCGATTTCTATACCACGCATCGTGACGGCACCGATGGTGCCGAAATAAACGACGGCGACATCCTCAACAAGTTGTTCTGTGGTCGAGGATATCGTCATGTTGCCTCCTGCCGATCATCGTTCTGTGTGGTCAGGCTATTACCGTTACGTTCGGCCAGGTAATCGTTCAGCGCGGCCTTGTACGCTTCGTGATCTGCGAGGAATAGTACTTGGCTGGGTGACAGTTCCACTTCGCCAATGCGAATAACATCATTGTCTTGATCGAACGCGTCGTTGAAGTCCGAGTGGTCCTCATAATAAACGCGGGCTCCTGGCGCCTGCGAGAGTGCGTTGCGATGAATGCGGTAAAGGAAGGATACGATGGTGTCCGCCGCCTGTGCGGCAAGCGTGGCCTGTTGGACGTCGAGTCGAGCCGCGAAACCATCGCGCCCGTGGGAGGCCATGCCGTAATTGTTGCGAAGTTCGCACAGCCCCTGGATCGTCTGGCTCAGGCCACGAACTGTTTTGTCCACTGATTCACGCGCCTTTACCGGGTTGGGATGATTGCGCGGCAGCAGTGTCAACCGCTTGGTGGTTTCCTTGAGCAGTTTTGGCGCATCCCAATTGGGATCGGCCGGCTGTCCGATGTCGGCGAGTACCGTCTTGCAGACCGATTCGACCAGCGTCTTGGATAGATCGAACGCAAAATCGGGCACGCTTTCAAGCGCATTCTCGATGGCGCGAATTTGTTGCTCAATCGCCTCGGCTACCGGCCCATCGAGCATTGCCGCGCGAGCCCCTACCATCTGAAAGCGTGCTTGCGTCGCGGAAGCTTCAGCCATGCGCCCCCTCCACTCGTACCTCGCCGCTCAGCAGCTTGGGCAGCAGGTAGTCGCGCATTGCGGCGAGCTGCTCGCTCTCCTTGACGCAAGCCGTGAGCAGTTCAAATAGCGGATCCGCCACGTGCTGGTATGCGGCAATCACATCGGCAGTCGGCAAGATTACTGGTAGCGGGCGGAAGTTTTTCTTGCTGATCTCGGCAAAAGTCGTGCCGCTCGCGTGAGCCTTGATCGTTTCTATTGAGATAGCTGCCCAGTTAAGAACGTAGATGGGCGGCAACGGACCATCACAGACCATCGCAATGAAGCCCTGATTGATTGCCGTCGCTACGCCTGCTATGGCCAGGTAACCGACGGGGGCGCGCGAGGACATCAGAACCGTGCCGGCAGGCAGCATGCCGGAGCTGATGCCACTGACTCCCGTATCGGTGATGTGACGCTCGGTGTCCAGCAACACGGGGTGCGAAAGGCGCGACATATCCTTTGGGGTTGCCCAGCAATGCTCGCCGCCGTCCCAATACTCGGCATTCTTTGTACTTGGTGTGCCGCCGCCCTTTACCGTGACGACATCGCCGATTGCTTTCACCTCCCACCCTTCCGGCACAGGGCCGATGTCGGAGTCGGCGAGCGTGGTGGGGAGGGCGTCGAAGACGTGCTGGGGCACGGAGGGGAAGGCGGTGGCGCCGGCGGCCTTGGCCTTGACCGGCTCGAAGCCCGCGAACCAGGCGCGGAAGATGGCCCGCGCCAGCCGTTCCAGCGCCTGCGCCGTGCGCCGGTTCTGCTCGATCTTGTCGTCGAGCGCGCCGAGGACACCGGCGATGGCGCGTTGTTGAGGCAATGACGGCCAACGCACTTCTATCGGGTGCACATGGTTACGGTTAAGCGTCGGGTTAGCAGAACCGACATCCATTCCAGTGATTTGGCCGGCCATTTCTCTAAAAAAGTAGTAGACAAATCGCGGGAAATTGTCCTTGAAATCCTTGACCCATAGGGTTGTGTCATGAGGCCAGAAATTCGTGTCAATGTAGTACACACTGCCCACTACGCCCTTGCGGCCGAGTACAACTCCCGGCCCTTCCACCATCGCTGTGTCGTGAACACTCGAAATACCACCAGAAGAGACGACCGGAACAGAACCCGGACGTTGTTGCGCGCGTGTGATGTCGAAGCCTCGCTGCAATGTGACTTCGTCACCGATCGTTGTATCTCGCCAACCGTTAGTCATCTATCTGCGCCTGCCATGAAAAGCCAAGAGCCGATCGGTGGCGTGCCGGATGTCCGCACGATGCATCCAGACCGCTATTCATTGCCGCGCTCCTTCGGCTTGCGCTTACGCGCGGCGCCTTTTGGTGCGCGCTTTTTTGCGGCAGGTGCAGACCCAGGCTTCGTACCCCCTTCAAGGCGCTTGACCTCCTCGACAGCTCGGTCGAAATCGCTGGTCGGCTGGGCGGCTTCGATGCGACGGCGTTCGGTGTCGTGCTTCTCGAATTGGTCGTGCGCATGCTGCTGGGCCAGTTCGTGCGACACCGTGCCTGCGTGGGTGAGGATGTTGCGCTCGTTGAACTGGAGAAAGGCGTCGAGGCGCTCGACCCACTCGGCCATGTGCATGAGTTTCCTGCGCGTTGCCTGATCCTCGGCAAAGTCGAGGTACATGGTGACGACGCGGTTGAGCTCGCGGATTTCATCTTCGGCGAGGTAGTTATTGGCGACGGTGACATCGGCCTTGCGAATGGGACCGTGGGGTGCATTCTTCCAGGTGGTCAGGCCCATGTGGGGCTGCCTTGCGCCGGCGCGGTCGATGATGATCTCGGCGGCGGTTTGGCCGTGGATGGCGAAGTGCAGCTTGTTTTGCACAGTGGCAAAGAAGGTCTGGCTGATGGGGTGCGCCGGGTCGTAGTCGATGCTGGTGGCGTAGATGTCGGTGATCTTCTGGTAGAACATCTGCTCTGATGCGCGAATGTCGCGGATGCGTTCGAGCAGCTCGTCGAAGTAGTCTGTGCCCAGCGTCCGGCCCTGCTTGAGGCGCTCGTCGTCCATGGTGAAGCCCTTGACCAGCAGCTCGGAGAGCCGCTGGGTGGCCCACTGGCGAAAGGCAGTGTCGCGGGCGGAACGGACGCGGTAACCAACGGCAAGGATAGCGTCGAGATTGTAGTGGTCGATGTTGCGGGTGACGTTGCGCGCCCCCTCGCGTTGAACTATCCGGAATTTCCGGATAGTTGCCTCAGGGTCGAGCTCGCCCTCCGCATAGATGTTGACCAGATGCTCACTGACCGTCTTTACCGAGACCTGGAACAGCTCGGCGATCAGGCGCTGCGGCAGCCAGACACTGCGCCCTTCAAGGCGTACCTGAAGGCGGGTGGCGCCGTCGTGATAGATGAGGAGCTGGCCATCGGGTGGTGTCGGCTCGGGACGGTTCCCCTTACCCGACATGCCCTACCCCCTTCAGTTTCTCTCGGACCACGCTCGTCAACCGCTCCCCCTCCGCAAAACATCTCTCCAACTCCGCGAGCAGCCTCGGGTATTTCTCCGCAAACGGCACGCCATCGTCTTCCTGCTCCTCGGAGCCGACATAGCGGCCGGGGGTGAGCAGGAAGCCGTGCTTGGCTATGCGTTCGATGGTCTCGGCCTTGCAGAAGCCGGGAATGTCGCAGTATTCCCATGCGCCGTGATGCTTGTCGTTCCACCAGTCGGGCGCGGGCTCGCCGCGCCACTGGCGGTAGGCATAGACGATGCGGCCGATATCGGAGTCCGCGTTCGGGTCGCCCATGCCGTCGGCCAGCATGCTTTCGCCATCGTCGCCGCCGGTGAGCACGCGCAGCGTCCGGGTTTGCATCGTGCCGAGCTTGCGCGCGTCGATGAACAGGGTTTCGCCACGGCGAGAGCGCCCGCCTGCCTTCAGGTTCTCGCCGGTCTTGTCACGGGTGAGGAACCACAGGCAGGCGGGAATGCCGGTGGTGAGGAAGAGCTGCGCCGGGAGGGCCACGATGCAATCCACAAGGTCGGCCTCGACGATGCGCCGGCGGATGTCGCACTCGCCGCCAGATTTGGAGGAAAGCGACCCGTTGGCCATAACGAAGCCGGCCACGCCGCCGCCGTGGCCGTTGGGCGGGGCCAGGTGGTGGATGAAGTGCTGGATCCAGGCGTAGTTGGCGTTGCCGGTGGGCGGCGTGCGGAGCGCCAGCGTACGTCGTCGGCCAGCAGCTTGCCGGACCAGTCGGAGACATTGAACGGCGGATTGGCGAGGATGTAGTCGGCCTTCAAGTCCGGATGCAGGTCGCGCAGGAAGCTGTCGGCGGGCTGGTGACCGAGGTTGGCCTCGATGCCGCGGATGGCGAGGTTCATGTGCGCCAGCCGCCAGGTGGTGGGGTTGGATTCCTGGCCGAAGATGGGGATGTCGGTAGTCTGGCCGCCGTGGGCCTCGACGAAGCGTTCGGACTGCACGAACATGCCGGCCGAGCCGCAGCAGGGGTCATAGACAGGGCCATCAAAAGGCTCCAACATTTCCACTAGTACCCGCACGATGCAGCGCGGGGTGAAGAACTCGCCGCCGAGCTTGCCCTCGGCCTGCGCGAACTTGCCGAGAAAATATTCATAGACACGGCCGAGCATGTCGCGTGCCCTGGCGCGGCCGCCCTTGAAGCCGACGTTGGCGATGAGGTCAATCAAGCCCCTTCATCTTCTCCGGCGCGATGCCGCGGCGGGCGTAATCGCGCGGCAGCTTGTTCTTGAGGCCGGGGTTGTCGCGCTCGACGGCGAGGATGGCGTCGTCGATCAGGGTGGCGATGTCGGGCCGCGTGGCCTGGTTCTGCAGGCTGGCCAGCGTGCCTCGGGCGGCACCCAGAACACCCGCTCGGCGGTGTGCTCGTCCCGGTTCTCCAGCAGGGCCTCACACTGCGGGCCGGTGATGCCGTCGGCTTGCAGCTCGGTTTTAAGCGCCTCGCGGCGAGCGTCGAAGGCATCGGAGATGTACTTGAGGAACAGCAACCCAAGCACGACATGCTTGTACTCGGCGGCATCGACCTGGCCGCGCAGGGCATCGGCCGATTTCCAGAGGGTATCGGCATAGGCCAGTTCGCTGTTGCCTGCTTCATTGCCGGCCATGTCTGGTGCGCTCCTTGCCAAATGTCGTTTGGACGCGCTATCAGCGATAACCCGCCAACGAGCAGCGTTATGCGTGAATCCCAGAAACCTTATTGCAGCCCACGGAAACCTGCTGGCGGCTCGGATGGCGTGCGTACTCCTGCTCCCATCCGGAACAACGAGATGGACCTCGCCTGCGCCGAGGTGACAGAGTGGAATAATGCTGCCGATCAGCCTGCACGCCGTAGGTTGGGTTAGCCCGCAGGGCGTAACCCGACATCCCGCTGAAGCGTCAGATGAGCCCCACGACGGGGTAGGTAAGCGAGGGTAGTGCCAAAAAAGGCGCGCGTATTACTTGACCACGCGCAAAGCCGGCTTTTTGGGGCCGCTCCGAGTGCTATCACTCCCCCCAGGGCCTGAGGGCGGCTCATCACCGTCCGACTCGCTGAAGAGCATCCCCTGACCGTTCTCTCGGGCATAAACCGCCAATACGGCCTGTACGGGGAGACAGACGTCGCGCGCCGCCCCCCCAAAACGTGCATTGAAATCGATCGTGTCGTTGCCGAGATTCAATGTCCGTACGGCTCGTGGCGCCACATTGAGTACCAGTTTGCCCTTATCGGCATACTCGAGCGGCGCGTTCAAGCCTTCCTGAGTCGCATCGATCAGCAGATGAGGCGTCAGGCCGTTGTCGACAATCCATTCGTATAAGGCGCGGATTAAATAGGGGCGACTGGAGGTCATATTCATGGCTAGTAATCGCCGGTCAGGCGCGCATTGCCCGTTCCGCCTCGCTAAGACTCTTCTGGAAGGATTCCAATGCGAACAGTCGCTCCTGATAGTCGTGAATACCTTCAGAGCTTGCCGGGATTTCGACGCCGTAGTAGGGCAGCCGCCACATGAGCGGCGCTAGCGCACAGTCCATCATAGTAAGCTCGCCACTGAGAAAGAATGCCGTTCCTGACGCGAACACATCGTTGCTCGCCACCAAACTCTGCCACAGCTCCTGACGCAGAGCGCCGACTGTTTGACTGGGCGCCGCATCAAGCTCCATCAGAAGGCGGCACCAATCCCGCTCGATGCGATAGAGCACCAGCCTTGCCTTGGCCCGCGCAACGGGATCGACCGGCATCAGCGGCGGATGCGGGAAACGCTCATCAAGATATTCGCTAATGACTTTAGAATCGTACAGGATAAGGTCACGATCTACCAAGGTCGGAACCTCCCCATACGGGTTGACATCGACCAGATCCGCCGGTCGCTCCTCCTCGAGGTCGACCGAGATGACATCGGCAGCGATCCCCTTTTCCGCCAACACGAACCGAACCCGGTGGCTCTCGCATTGGCTAGGCCCGGAGTATAGGGTCATTATGGATCGTCGGCTTACAGCCGCCATGTGCCGCTCCGCCAGGGTTTGCGTAGGCAGCCCAACGGGCCGCTCGGTCAGTGCACGTCCTTCCAGTATTCGCGTTTGAGCAGATAGATGATGGCCAAAAAGACGATCAGGAACATCAGGACCGGGACACCGAGCGCCTTGCGCGTGGGCCTGAAGGGCTCCGAGGCGTAGACGAGAAAATTCACTATGTCCCGGGTCATCCGGTGATACTCGGCCTCGCTGAGCGCACCCGCCCCTTCGGCTAGCTTAATGCCCACAACCTCGCGCTGACTGCCCGGGGTATTGGGGTCCGCCGGCTCGTAGATCGGCTTCGCGGTGCCCTGCAAGCGCCAAAGGACATGGGGCATGGCCGCATTGGGCAGCAACAGGTTATTGACTCCGGTAGGGCTCTCATCGTCACGATAGAAGCTATTGAGGAAGGTGTATACCCAATCCGCGCCGCGGCTGAGATTCAAACCCCCATCATGGCGCCGGGTTACCAGCGTCAGATCGGGTGGAGCGGTACCGAACCAGTCCTCGGCGTCCTTAGCGCGCATCGCGTTAGTCATAGGCGCGCTGATCTTGCTGCCATCCCAAATCAGGTACTTCTCAACAAGCTCGTCCGGTATGTCGAGATCGTGGCCGAGGCGCTGATAACGCAGATACTTCAGTGAGTGACAGCCCCAACAATAATTGACGAAATACTTCGCACCGCGTTGCAAGGAGGCTTTGTTGCTGAGATCGATCTCCGCGTCCATGAGCGCGACAGTGTGATCAGCCTCCCCCACAAATATTGGCAGCAACGCTAGCGCTGCCAACAACAGCACTATCGCGAGTAACCAGGGTCGCTTTCTCATTTCTGGGCCACTCTTTCCGACTCCGGCTCAGTCTCCTTTGTTTGCTCCCGCTTCCTATCGCCCAATCGCCTCCGCCGCACCCATTTAGCGGCATTCTTTGTAAGTCTTTCCGGCTCCGGTTTGGTCCTTTCCAAACCGAAGAAGGTATACACCCAGAGAAAAACGAAATAGCCAAAGTAGATCACCGCGCAGATACGCGCCACTAGGTTGCGACCGGGCGTGGGCGGGTTCCCGCCCAGATGCCCCAGAACCAGCAGGGCAATCACGAACAGCCCCAAGGCGATTTTGAATCCGAGCCCCCGATAGCGCACCGAACGCACCTTGC
>JAKDMQ010000406.1 GCA_030452265.1 Nitrococcus sp. | reverse complement strand
CTTAGCTCGACTTTGTACATTTTTGCGGTCAGGTCCAGAGCCAGAAGATGCTCTCGTTCGCTATGAACTCGAGCGCCTCGTCGAGGGGCATGACGACGCCGCCGATGTCATCGACGTCCTCCCATTTGCGTCGGTGTGACCAATAGCCGAGCCGGACCTCGTCACCGTTTCCGGTCGGCTTCAGGCGGGCAATCGGCACCTCCGTCTCCAACAGGTAGAGATGATAGGCGCCCCTGTCCTTGTAGTAGCCGACGCCGCCACCATTGGCGTTGTCGAAGGCTTCGATGCGGGTGGCGATTTCGTCATGCTGCATGTGCCGATCATACACAGGAGCCCTCCAGGGCGGGTGATTCACTTTGCCGCGGGCCACTGACTTGCATGGTCAGCGGCGAGGGATTCGACTCATGGGATGCAACATCATCCCACCTCCCCGCCGCCGACAGACGATCCGGTTCCCCAGATCCTGCGCGATTGGCTGCAGGCGCTGCGCCCCTGCTTCACGGCTCCCAGTTGGGAGCACGTGCTCGTTCTGGTCATGGGGGCCGTACTGGCCCCGGGCAAGCGCACCGTCAGCGCCTGCCTGCGGATGACCGGGCGCGCCGACGCGAAGAATTTCTCAAGCTACCATCAGCTCCTCAACCGCGCCCGCTGGGAGCCCCGCGCAATATCACGGCGCCTGCTGGCCATGATCATCGACCGCCTCGTGCCGGAAGGTCCCGTGGTCATCGGGATGGACGATACGATCGAGCGCCGATGGGGGCGCAGGATCACCGCGCGCGGTATCTATCGCGACCCCGTCCGCTCCAGCCATGGTCACTTCGTCAAAGCCAGTGGGCTGCGCTGGTTGAGTTTCATGGTGCTGACGCCGGTCCCCTGGGCCGGCGTCGTGAAGGCCCTCCCGGTGCTCACCCTGCTGGCCCCCTCGGAACGCTCCAACCACCAGCGCGGCCGCAGACACAAGCTGCTGACCGACTGGGCGCGCCAAGGCGCGCTCCAGATCTGTCGCTGGATACCAGAGCGCGACATCGTCTTCGTGGGCGATAGCGGCTTCGCCGTTCATGAATTGGCGCACGCCATCGGCAGCCGAGCAACCCTCATAAGCCGACTGCGGCTCGACGCCAATCTCTTCGCCTCCCCTCCAGAACGTAACGCCCACACCCTCGGACGCCCGGCGCAAAAGGGGCCACCTTTGCCCAAGCTGAAAACGCTGCTATCAAATCCTGCCACGCTGTGGAGAAGGATCACCGTGTCCGCCTGGTATGGGCGCAAGCACCACAAAGCACTCGAAATCACCTCGAACACCGCGCTGTGGTACCGACCTGGTACGCCACCCAAGCCAATTCGCTGGGTGCTTGTCAGGGACCCTGAAGGCAGGCGCACTCCGCAAGCTTTCTTCAGCACCGATACAACGCTCGATCCCGCCGACATCATCGCCCTGTTCGTCCGCCGCTGGCAGGTCGAGGTCACCTTCGCCGAAACCCGTGCCCACCTCGGCGTCGAGACCCAACGGCAATGGTCCGACAAAGCGATTGCCCGCACCACGCCGGCATTGCTGGGTCTCTACAGCCTTATCTCTTTGTGGGCGTGCGATCTGTTGTCCACCTCGAGCATTCCTTATGCCGCCGCCTGGTATCGCAAGACCCACCTCACCTTCACCGATGCCATCGGCGCGGTAAGGCTCGCCTTATGGGTCGGAGACATTTATCAACACTCCCCGCCACACCGGGAAAGACAAAAAATCCCTCCCGACCGTCTCGTGCGTATGGCAGAAGCTCTATGCTTCGCCGCATAACGTACAAAGTCGAGCTAAG
>JAKDMQ010000180.1 GCA_030452265.1 Nitrococcus sp. | reverse complement strand
CTGCTCACTCTGGAGCAAGCCCTGCAGCAGCTTTCACGCCGCCTCGAGATGCGCGTAGGCGCGGTTATCCTGCCCTATCCGGAGGCGGCGGTGGACGTCGACACGCCGGCCGACTGGCATCTCGCCGAGGCGGTTCTTAGCGCGCGTGATGCACTAGCAGGAGAGCGCGAGCCGCGGCGCTAGCGGCTGATTCGCGCGGCGTCGTGGGTGGATGTCAACAGGCCCGAAACCCGTGCTGCTTATCGAACGGTATCTGATCGCCGAGGTCGGACGCCCGCTTATTGCCGTGCTCTGCATCCTGAGCTTTATCTTTGCCAGCTACATCGCCGGGCGTTTTTTGACGGATGCGCTCAGCGCGACGCTTGGCATGCAGGCGATTGCGTGGATCGTCGCGTTGCGAACCTTGATTGCGCTCGAGGTGCTCATTCCCGTGGCGCTCTATGTCTCCGTGGTGATCGGACTCGGTCGTCTCTACAACGATCACGAGATGACCGTCCTATCTGCCGTTGGAATCAGCTCGCTGCGTGTTTACTGGGCGATATTGCTGCTCGCCCTACCGGTGGCGCTCACCGTAGGGGCGCTGTCGTTGTTCGGCCGCCCTTGGGCCTACCAGCAAGCCTATCAAATCGAGGCACGCGCGCAGGCGCGGCTTCCGCTGGATGAGCTGACTCCCGGGCGCTTCTATGTGGATGCCAAGGCCGAACGCATGATTCTCGCTCAGGATGTGGACAGCCAACGGCGCGTGCTGCGCGGCGTGTTGATCTATGATCGCGCCGCGCATGAGACTCGCTTGATCCGGGCTCAGCAAGCGCGGCTAGTGCCGGCGCAGCAGGAGGGCGAATCACTTCTGGTACTGGAGAATGGGATCGCCTACGCGCTCGATCGCACTGGGAGCAAGGACCGCATTCTGCACTTTGGCGAGCTGTCGTTGCACCTGCGCCAGCCGCAGCCGAAGGTAGGCTACAAGCGTAAGGCGGCGCGCACGGCCGCGCTTGCTCGCTCGGATGAGCCCGCCGACCTTGCCGAGCTACAGTGGCGCCTTTCCCGCCCGCTGACGACCTTGCTGCTCGCATTGTTTGGCGTGCCGCTAAGCCGCACGCCGCCGCGCCGCGGCCGCTTCTCCAAAATCCTGCTTGCGGCGCTGGTCTTCGCGGTGATTTACATTGCAAGCGGTTTGGCGAGGACTTGGGTGGAGCATGGCGTGGTCGGAGCCCTACCCGGAATCTGGTGGGTCAGTGGGGTTATGCTACTCGCGCTTGCTATCCTAGTCGGCCGCGATATGCGCAACTGGCGTCCGCCATCGCGGCCGTGAAGACCGCGGATCGTTATCTCATGCGCGCCGTGGCCGGCGGTTTCGTACTGGCGGCGGCCGTGTTGCTACCGCTGTTCAGCTTCGTCGACCTGGTAGAGCAACTGGATGCGACCGACCAGGGCCACTACGGGATCGCTCAGGCGTTTGCCTACGTCGGGCTCACCCTGCCACGGCGGCTCATTGCGCTTGGGCCCTTTGTCGCGCTTTTGGGCAGCATCCTCGCCCTGGGTATCCTGGCGAGCCATCGGGAGCTCACCGCGTTGCGATCGGTTGGAGTTTCAACCGCGCAAATCGCGCTTGCAGCGCTCAAATCGGGTATTGTGTTGATCCTGCTCTTGGCTGCAACCGATCAGTTCATCGCCTCCCCGCTTCAACAGCGCGCCTTCGATATGCGCTCCGATGCCTTGAGCGGTGGCAGCGACTCGGGGCTGGAGAGCGGGGCCGCGCTGTGGGCGCGGCACGGCGGTCAGGTGCTGCGGGTCGGCGCTTTGCGCCTGGGTCGTATCCCGGCGGCGATCGAGATCTTTCATTTCAATACCGAAGGCGAGCTCGTGCGCTATATTTGCGCCGACTACGCCGAGATTCGTCGGCACGACCCGTGGCGGCTGCACGGGGTGCTAGTCAAGACTTTCGTGGCCGGTATACCGGTAACGACCGGGCGCTCCAGCATGGCGTGGCAGACCTTTTTGACCCCTGCCCAGATCCGGCTCTTGCAGAAACCGGCCGAGAGTCTATCGCCGCTGCAACTCTACGGCTACGTACAGTATTTGCGTAGTACCGGGCAGGCAGCGAGAGTTTACGCCGTTATGCTCTGGCAGAAACTGGGACTGCCGCTGACCACCGCGGCGATGATTTTGCTTGCGGTGCCCTTTAGTATCGGCGCGCCGCGCGGCGCCAGCATCGGCAGCCGGATCGCGCTGGGCGCTGTCGTGGGAGTCGGTGTGTACTTGGCAGACCAGATCGTCGCGAGTGCCGGTTTGCTGCTGGGCCTCAGCCCGCCATTGATCGCGCTGGCGCCCGGCGTGATCCTGCTGGTTGTCGCCTTGGCGGCGCTTGGCAAGGCGCGATGAGGCAGCACCGGGGCAGGGATCGGCTTTTCGCGCGATTGGCACGCAACAAACCCATGAGTCGAAGTCTGGCGCGCGAGCCCAACGCCCTTGTGCCCCGGCGCATCGGCGTGCTCTGCAATCCGAACAGCGGGCGCAATCGGCGCCGTCTGCGCCAAGTCCGAGAGGAGGCGAGGCGGCTGCCGGGTGCCCTGTATCGGGAGGCGGTCTGCCCGGCAGAGTCAGCGTTTGGCATCCAGCAACTGCTCGCGAGTGGGGTAGAGCTGCTGGTCATCAACGGCGGCGACGGAACGTTGCAGGCATCGCTGAGCTGCCTGCTCGGACCGGATGGACCAGCGCAGCGTAGGCCGTCACTGATGGTGATTGCAGGCGGCACGACTAACATGAGCGCAGCGGATATGGGTGCGCGCGGGACACCCCAGCAGGCGCTGCGCTCCCTTGGCGCGTGGCTCGCCGGAGCGCGCAGCGCACCGCTGCGCACCGAGCGTCCGGTGCTGCGGGTAGAACCGGCACCCGGCGCGGCGCCGCTGCACGGCATGTTCTTCGGTGCCGGCGCCATCCATACTGGGGTGGAGCTCTTTCACCGTCGGATCGCCGCCTTGGGCACCGGCGGCACCATTGGCCCCGGTCTGGCGTTCGCACGCCTGCTGCTCTCATCGCTGCGCCCCGGCCGAGCTCGGATCCAACCGGCCCGATTGACACTGAGCCTGGACGATGGCCCGAAGCAGGCAGGAGACTACTTATTGGTTCTCGTCAGCGGCTTGGAGCGTCTCTTGCTGCGCTCAAAGCCCTATTGGGGGGTAGAGCCGGCGCCGCTGCACTATACCGCGATCGAGCATCGGCCCAGGCGGTTGTTGCGCGCCCTGCCGGCTGTTCTCAGCGGTGGCGGCAGGGCAGCGCCGCGCGCGCGCGATGGCTATTTCAGTCACAACATTCATACCTTGACACTCGATCTTGACGGCGGCTTCGTGCTGGATGGGGAGTGCTATCGGGCGCAGCGCGAGCGGGGGCCGCTGCGCTTGTCGCTCGGCGATCGGGTAACTTTTCTGGCATTCTGATGCCCCGTGGAGGATGGTCGATGCGATACGGGCAAATGCGGCACAGGCGGCCCGAGCCGCCCGCGGCCTTGCTCGAGGAGGTGGCCGCGCAGAGCGCGCGCGGCGTAGCCCCCGCGCTGCACCGGCTCAGCTCGCAAATGCTTGCCCGCTTCGGAGCGGCGGTCGCGGGCGTGATTTTCTATGGTTCCTGCCGGCGCAGCGGACAGCCAAAGGGGGGATTGGTGGATTTGTACGTCATCGTCGATCGCTACGCGGCGGCCTACGACAGTTACTTGCTGCGCTGGCTCAACGCGCTGCTGCCGCCGAACGTCTTTTATCACGAGTCAGCCGATGCCGATGGCACGATGCTGCGAGCCAAGTGCGCCGTGCTCTCGCTGCAAGATCTGGAGCTTGGTACCGCGCAGTGGTTTCATTCCTACCTCTGGGGGCGCTTCGCGCAACCCGTGCGCTTGATTTATGCCCGTGATGCCGCGGCGCGGGGTCGAATCGAGCGCGCCTTGGCGCTTGCCGTGGTGACCATGATAGAGCGCACGCTACCCTGCTTGCCGGAGCGTTTCGACAGCGCCCAGTGCTGGCAGCGTGCTCTGGCGTTGAGCTACAGCGCCGAGCTGCGCCCGGAATCGCCGCGGCGAGCCGCCGAGCTGGTGAGCCACGAGCTGCCAGACTATCGCCGGCGTACGGCGGCGGCGCTGCCAGGGATTTCAGGAATGCTGGCGGTAGAGGGCACAGACCGGTATATCAATCGATTACCGATGCGAAAGCGTTTGTCGCCCGGCTGGGGCTGGCGCGTGCGGCGCGCGCAGGGGCGCGCGCTGTCGCTACTGCGGTTGATGAAATCGGCGCTTACCTTCGAAAATGGAGCCGATTACCTGGCTTGGAAGCTCGAGCAGCATACCGGGGTCGCGCCGGCACTTACGCCGCGCCAGCGCCGCTACCCAGTGCTATTCGGCTGGAGCGTTTTATGGCGGCTGCTGCGGCAGGGCTCATTGCGCTAGCCGATGCGCCAGACAGCCTCGGCTTCGCGCGCGAGCCCGGCCGCTGACTCCCCGGGAAACGTCGTTTGCAGGATACAGCCCAGTGCCTCCAATGCCTGCGGCTCGGGCTGCGGGCAGCTCTTGCGGGTAAGTAAAGCGGCATTGACGGCGGCATCACGCCAGCGCTCCTGCACGGGGGCTGCAAGGCGGCCAAGCGGAAAGTCCTCCAAGAACAGCCGCTGCTCGATGCGCTCGGCCTCCAGCTCCTGCTCGAGTAGCCTATGGCGCAGCTTCTCCGTTCGGCGCTCCAGACCACCTGGCGGGTGCTGGCGCAGACGCTGGCGCAGCGCGCGCAGAGGCTCGATGATCTCCCGATGCCACTCCATGCCGCGGCGGATCGCGGTCTCGAGCTCGGTGGCGCCGAGCCGACCATAGCCGTTGGCACCGACCCAGACGGCGCCGAGGAGGAGGCTGACGCTTAGCCCATAACGCGCCTGGACGCCGAGACAGGCCTGCTTCACCGCGTCTACCTCGTAGAGTGCAAGCGCGAACTCCCAAAGCCGCCGCGCCTCCTCGTCGATATCGTATAGCTTGTTTTCAGCGGACATGGCGGGCAGTGTAGCGTGTTCCGCGCGCCTGGGCTTGCTAATCGTTACACTGCCGTTGTCGGTGCGCCGGGCCGAGGCTCGGGGCGGTACGCTCTGGCGGGGCCGTCGGCGGCATGGATGCCGCCGTCGAGCCTACAGGGAAGTATTCACGGCGTGGCCTGTCAGAGCGTACCGCCCCGGGCTAACAGCGTTTTTGCGAACATCAGCAAATCCCCGGAGACGGTGCGCGCAGCGTCTCCGGAGTCGCGTCGTGGGCGGATGCCGGCAGGGGCCCTAGGCGCGCCGAGCTTCGCCCGCTGCCGCGGACGCGCCGAGTACACGGTTGACGGCACCGGCAACCGCGCGCAGCGAGGCCAAAACGATATCCTCATCTATGCCGACACCAAAGCGTGAGCTCACGGAGTGGCTGCGTATCTCCACATAGGCAACCGCCCGGGCGCGCGCGCCACTGCCGATTGCATGCTCGGCGTAGTCGATGATGTCAACCGAGATTCCGCGGTGTACCTGCAGGGCGTTGACAAAAGCCTCGATCGGGCCGTGCCCCAGGCCCTCGACCCAGCGTTTTACACCCCCCGAGCGAAGATGCACCCGGAGACGACAATGGCCGCCCGGCCCGGTTTCCGAGACGGTATGATATTCACTGACGGCCACGGGGTCGGTGCCGCTTAGATATTCTTTCTGGAAAGCCGCCCAGATCGCCTCGGCCGTGAGCTCGCCGCCGCAGGTATCGGTGATGCGCTGGATGATCTGGCTGAACTCGATCTGCAGCCGCCGCGGCGGGCGCAGCCCGTAGTCGCGCTCCAATAAATGGGCGATGCCGCCCTTGCCTGATTGGCTGTTGACCCGTATGACGGCCTCATAATTGCGCCCGAGATCCCGCGGGTCGATTGGGAGATAAGGCACGTCCCAGCGTGCGCCCGGTGTCTGCGCCGCGAATCCCTTGTGGATGGCGTCTTGATGCGAGCCGGCAAATGCGGTGAAGACCAGCTCACCGGCGTAAGGATGGCGCGGGTGCACCGGGAGCTGATTACAGTGCTCCGCACAGCGTTTGACCGCGCTGATCTCGGAGAAATCGAGGCCGGGGTCGATCCCCTGGGTGTATAGATTCAGCGCCAAGGTCACTAGATCGACATTGCCGGTACGCTCGCCGTTGCCGAACAAGGTTCCTTCGATGCGATCGGCACCCGCCATTACGGCCAGCTCGGCGGCGGCGACCGCCGTGCCGCGGTCGTTGTGCGGGTGCACGCTGAGCACGATGGCATCCCGGTCTTTGACATGGCGAGCGAACCACTCGATCTGATCGGCGAAGACGTTCGGCGTCGCCATTTCCACCGTCGCCGGGAGATTGATGATGCTGCGCCGAGCGGGAGTCGGCTCCCAGACCGCATTGACGGCTTCGCAGATTTCCAGTGCAAAGTCCAACTCGGTGGCGGTGAAGCTCTCGGGCGAGTACTCGAATCGCCAATCGGTTGCGCTTTGCCGCTCGGCGAGTGCTCGCATTGACCTCGCCCCCGCGACGGCAAGGTCAATGACCCCGGCGCGATCGAGTCCGAAGACCACGCGGCGCTGGACCGGCGAGGTCGAGTTGTAGAGGTGAACGATCGCCCGCGGGGCGCCCTCGAGCGCTTCGAATGTTCTCTGTATCAGATGTTCGCGCGCCTGCGTGAGGACTTGAATCCATACGCCGTCCGGGATCAGATCAGCCTCGATGAGCTCGCGGATGAAATCGAAATCGGTCTGAGAGGCGGCGGGGAAGCCGACCTCGATCTCACGAAAGCCGAGCTTTAGTAATAGGTCGAACAAGCGCCGCTTGCGTGCGCCACTCATGGGCTCGATCAGTGCCTGATTGCCGTCGCGCAGATCGACGCTGCACCACCGCGGTGCCCGCTCGATCACACGCGTTGGCCATTGACGCTCGGAAATTGGAACGGCCGGGAACGCCTCGTACTTGTTGCCTGGCTTCATGCCCATTGCTTAGCCCTCGTTACCTGTTGCTTGTATACGACAAGGTCGTGACCGAATCGCTTCGGTCGCCGGCAGGTCACAGCCGAAGCCGACGACCGCGACGCAGTCGCAGCAGGGCCTGGACAAGGGCACAGAAAAGCGGTGGGAATCTTGAATAACTCCCGAATTGCGTCATTCCGGCGTAGGCCGGAATCCATCTTGCTGTTCCAAAATGGGGAATAGATTCCGGCCTACGCCGGAATGACGATGCGAAATGCAGTTTTTCGAGATCCCGCGGTGAATGGGACGGAAGCGGACAGTGTGCTGTCAGAGGGTAAGC
>JAKDMQ010000179.1 GCA_030452265.1 Nitrococcus sp. | reverse complement strand
CACCCTCTACCTGCTCGGCTATCTGGCCTACCTCATACCCGTGCTGATCGCACAGGTGGCTTGGCTGGTCTACCGCTGGCAAAAGAAGACCGGCCGCATCCGCTGGGATGTCTTCGTATTGCGCGTATTGGGCTTCGTAATCACCGTAATCTCTGGAGCGGTGCTCGCGAGCCTGCATATCGCACCGCTGGCGGGTACGCTACCGCTGAGCTCGGGAGGCATACTCGGCAACTTGGTCGGAAGTTGGCTGGAAGCCAATTTCAGCTTTGTCGGCGCGACCCTGCTTGCCCTGGCGGTATTCCTCGCCGGGGTGACGGTGTTCAGCGGGCTGTCCTGGATTCAGCTCATGGACCTGATGGGTCGGCTGGCTTTGCACTTGGTTCAGCGCTGCACGGCGGCCATAGAACACTATCAAGATAGCAGGGCGCAACGGCGCATTGAGCGCAAGCTGGAGCAACCGGCGGTAGTGTTGGGCAGGCCCGCGCGGAGCCGGCAGGTACAGCGTATCGAGCCAATGATCAAGGAGCCCAGGCAAGTGGATCGCGGCGGGCGGCAGCGCCAGATGCCCTTGTTCGAGGACGTGCAACCGGGCAGCCTGCCGCCGACAAGCCTTTTGGACTCCGCCCGCGAGCAGCAGCCGGGGTACAGTCGCGAGGCGCTGGAATCGATGTCCCGCCGGGTCGAGGACAAGCTGCGCGACTTTGCGGTGCAAGTGAATGTCGTTGCGGTCCAGCCGGGGCCGGTCATCACGCGCTTCGAGGTGCAGCCGGCGCCTGGGGTGAAGGTAAGCCAGATATCGAATCTGGCTAAGGATCTGGCGCGGGCGTTGTCGGTGACCAGCCTGCGTGTGGTCGAGGTGATCCCCGGCAAATCGGTCGTTGGACTGGAGATTCCGAATGAGAAACGCCAAGTCATCACCCTGGCGGAAGTCATCGAGCCCGCGCTCAACGAGCGCTCGGCGCCGCCGTTGAGCCTCGCCATAGGCAAGGACATTGGCGGTCATCCGGTCATCGTGGATTTGGCCAAGATGCCGCACTTGCTGGTGGCGGGGACGACGGGTTCGGGCAAATCGGTCGGCATCAACACCATGATCCTAAGCCTGCTCTACCGCAACCAACCCGCGACGATGCGGACTATCATGATCGACCCGAAGATGCTGGAGCTCTCCGTCTATGACGGTATACCGCATCTGCTCGCGCCGGTGGTCACCGATATGAAAGAGGCCGCCAACGCCCTGCGCTGGTGCGTGGCCGAGATGGAGCGCCGCTATCGTTTGATGGCCACGCTCGGGGTGCGTAACGTGGCCGGTTGTAATCGCAAGATCCGAGAGGCCATAGAGCACGGTTCACCCATTCGCGACCCGTCGTGGGTGCCTCCAGAACCCCTCGTGATCGGTGAGCCGCTCGAGCACTCTGAGCCGCCGTTGCTCGACCCGCTGCCCTACATCGTCGTTCTGGTGGATGAGTTCGCCGATATGATGATGATGGTCGGCAAAAAGGTCGAAGAGCTCATCGCCCGTTTGGCGCAAAAAGCCCGCGCGGCCGGAATTCACCTTATACTGGCCACACAGAGACCGTCGGTCGATGTAATCACAGGCCTTATCAAGGCCAACATCCCCACCCGCATGGCCTTCCAGGTCTCATCGAAGGTCGACTCGCGCACCATTCTCGACCAGATGGGTGCCGAGTCGCTATTAGGCCATGGCGACATGCTCTACATCGGTCCCAGCAGCCGGGGTATCCCCCAGCGCGTGCACGGCGCGTTTGCCTCGGATGCGGAGGTGCATCGAGTCGTGGAGTATCTAAAGTGCGCCGGCGAGCCTGAATACATTGACGAGATTCTGGATGAACCGGGCGCATCGGCACCCGCGATCCCCGGCCTCTCCGCGCAGGGCGGCGATGGCGAGAGCGACCCACTCTACGACCAAGCCGTGCGGATCGTCACGGAGACGCGGCGTGCGTCAATCTCCGGGGTGCAGCGCCGACTCAAGATCGGTTATAACCGCGCGGCGCGCTTGGTCGAGGAAATGGAGTCGGCGGGTGTGGTCGGCCCCCTGCAGCCCAACGGCGCGCGCGAAATCCTGGCGCCGCCACCACCCGAGTAGGGCTTGTTCCGAACCTGGAGGTTGCGTGCGCAGCTACCAATTGATTCTGTTATTGCTCCTGATTGTGCCTTGGGAAATCGACGCCGCGACGGGCGCCATTGCGGAGCTGCGGCAATACTATGATTCGATTCACACCCTAACCGGACGCTTCGTCCAGGAGACCCGTGCCAAGGACGGAAGCCTGATCGACTCGTCTTCCGGTGAGTTCACTCTGGCCCGCCCGAACCGATTCAATTGGCTCTATGAGGAGCCCTATCGGCAGCGAATCGTCGCGGATGGGGAATACCTGTGGGTCTATGATGTGGCGCTGCGGCAAGTCACCGTACGAACGCTGGACGAGGTACTGGGCGTAGGTCCGGCCTTGCTGCTCAGCGGCGAGCTCTCAGACCTGCGCCAAAGCTTCGAGCTAAAGGAGCTCGGTGGCGGTTGGATCCGTTTGCAGCCCAAGAACGACGAATGGGGTTTTCAGCAGGTGCGTTTGCATATCGCGCAAGGCGTGCCGGACGTGGTCGTGGTCGAAAACGGTCTTGACCAGACGACCCGCCTCGAGCTGCACGATTTGGAGCGCAATCCGCCTCTCGATCCGCGGCGTTTCCGCTTCACCCCGCCGGCAGGGGTGGACGTGATAGGCCCGGGCCCAAAGGCCGGGGCGCGGCGATGACCGACTGGACGCGCCCGCTGGCCGATCGCATGCGCCCGCGGCTGTTAGCGGAGCTCGTGGGCCAGCCTCACCTGTTAGACGCGGGTAGGCCCCTGCGTGCGGTCATCGAGGCGGGTCGGGCGCATTCCATGGTTTTCTGGGGGCCGCCTGGGACAGGCAAGACTACTCTGGCGCGGATCATCGCCGCGGCCTCCGACGCGGAGTTTCTGGCGCTCTCGGCGGTCATGGCGGGTGTCAAAGACATCCGTCAGGCGAGTGCCACCGGCCGCGCAAATCGCTCGCGCGGGCGCCAGACCATCCTCTTCGTCGATGAAGTCCATCGCTTTAACAAGGCTCAGCAGGATGCCTTTTTGCCCTTCATCGAGGACGGTACGCTCGTATTCATCGGCGCCACTACCGAGAACCCATCCTTCGAGCTCAACAATGCGTTGCTCTCACGCCTGCGTACCTACGTGCTGCGACCGCTCGATGAGTCAGCGCTGGGGCAGATCGTCGATCGGGCGCTGGCGGACAGCGAGCACGGCCTCGGCGCCAGGCGGCTTGCCCTCACGGCCGAGGCTCGATCGTTGCTGATCCAAGCAGCGGACGGCGATGCACGGGTCGCGCTGAGTCTGCTCGAAGTGGCAGCGGATCTCAGCGGCGCGGATGCACGCCTCGACATCGAACCGATACGCGCGGCGGCGGCCGGTGGTCGCGCGCGTTTCGACAAGCGCGGTGAGGCGTTCTATGATCAGATCTCCGCTCTGCACAAAGCCATTCGGGGCTCTGCGCCCGATGCCGCGCTCTACTGGCTATGCCGCATGCTCGCGGGCGGCTGCGATCCACTCTATATCGCGCGCCGGTTGCTGCGCATGGCCTCGGAGGACATCGGCAATGCCGATCCGCGTGCGCTGCAGATCGCGCTCAATGCCTGGGATGCCCAGGAACGGCTGGGCAGCCCGGAGGGGGAGCTCGCGATCGCCCAGGCCGCGGTCTACCTCGCGAGCGTGCCCAAGAGCGACGCGGTCTATCGCGCCTATCAGGCCGCCGCCGAGGATGCCCGCCGCCACGGTAGCCTGGAAGTGCCGCTGGCGCTGCGTAACGCGCCGAGCCGGTTGCTGCGCGAGCTCGGCTATGGTTGCGGTTATCGCCACGCGCATGACGAGCCCGAGGCCTATGCCGCGGGAGTGGAGTACTTTCCCGCGAAGCTCGCCGGCAGGCGCTATTACACTCCCACGCCGCGCGGGTTAGAGCGCAAAATCGGCGAGCACCTGAACCGCTTGCGCGAGCTCGATCGCAAAGCCCAGGCGAAGGATAGCGGCTGAACGGAGACCTGTTGACATCCGCCCACGGCGCCGCGTTGCTGGCGTGCCCCACAGGCCGCGCTTGGTTGAGCGCGCAAAAGCAGTCGAAGAGATAGATTGATGCTTGATCCCAAAGAGCTGCGGAACAGTCTCGAGGCGCTTACCGGGCAATTGTGCCGGCGTGGCTTCGAGCTCGATACGGCTCAATACAGTGAGCTTGAGGCGCGTCGGCGCGATTTGCAGGTCGACACACAGACCTTACAGAACGAGCGCAACCGCCAGTCCAAGGCGATCGGTCAGGCCAAGGCGCGCGGCGAGCCCATCGAGGGGCTGCTCGCCGAGGTGGCGGATCTCGGCGAGCGGCTCAGAGCCATGAACGAGAATCTGGAAGCGGTCCAAGCGGAGCTCTACCGATTGCAGCTCGAGATCCCCAATGTGCCGCACTCGAGCGTGCCGGACGGCGCTGACGAAACGGATAATGTCGAGATCCGCCGTTGGGGCGAGCAACCGGTGTTCGAATTCACGCCCCGTGATCACGTCGAGCTGGGCGCGCTCAACCAGGAGATGGATCTCGAGGCGGGTGCTAGGTTAGCCGGCGCGCGCTTTGTGGTGCTGCGCGGTCGGCTCGCGCGGCTGCACCGGGCTTTGACCCAGCTCATGCTGGATCTGCACACCCGGGATCACGGCTATGAAGAGGTGTATGTCCCATACCTGGTAAATCCGCGGGCGATGCTGGGAACCGGACAGTTGCCGAAGTTCGAGGACGATCTGTTCCGCGTCGCCTCAGAGAATCCGTTGTTTCTGATCCCGACGGCCGAAGTCCCGGTGACGAATCTGGTGCGCGAGCGCATTCTCGAGGCCGATACCCTACCGCTGCGCTTCGTCTGCCACACGCCGTGCTTTCGCTCCGAGGCGGGCTCTTACGGCAAGGACACCAGGGGCATGATTCGTTTGCACCAGTTCGAAAAAGTGGAGCTGGTGCAGGTGGTACGGCCCGATGCGTCGTACGATGCCCTCGATGAGCTCACAGGCCACGCGGAGAAGGTTCTGCGGCTCCTGGAGCTGCCTTACCGGGTTGTTGCCCTTTGTACCGGCGATATGGGCTTTGCGGCGGCAAAAACCTATGATTTGGAGGTCTGGCTACCGGGTCAGCAACGCTACCGCGAGATCTCCTCCTGCAGCAACTGCGAAGCGTTTCAAGCGCGCCGCATGCAGGCGCGTTGGCGCAGCCCCGAGAGCGGCCGTCCCGAGCCGGTGCATACCTTAAACGGCTCCGGCCTGGCGGTTGGGCGCTGCCTGGTCGCCGTGCTGGAGAACTATCAGGAAGCCGATGGCCGGGTGCGCGTACCGGCGGTCCTGCAACCCTACCTAGGCGGCAGCAGCTACCTCGACGAATAGCGCGGGTCGCGTAGCTGCGCGCGGGTATCGTGCCTCGGCCCAGGAGCGTTAGCGCATCTCCAATCGGGGCAGGAACTCGGCGATGAATTGTTCCTGCTCCTCGGCGCTGCGCGCCGCAACCGCTCGCTCGACAACACCACGGGTGAGGTGAGGTGCAAAAGCTTCAATGAAATCGTACATGTAGCCGCGCAAATACATGCCACGACGAAAGCCGACGCTGGTGATACTGGACTCGAATAGATGGGCCGCATCGAGTGCGGTCAAACCGATATCTCGTTCCGAGTCGAAGGCCATGGTCGCTATGATGCCGACCCCTAGGCCGAGTGCGACATAGGTCTTGATCACCTCCGAGTCCGTGGCGGTAAAAACCACTTCGGGACTCAGTCCAGCGGCGGCAAAGGCGTTGTCCAGCTTTGAACGTCCGGTGAAGCCGAATACATAGGTTACGATCGGGTAGCGGACTACGCTCTCCAGGGTCAACGGCTGCTCGTCGCACAGCGGATGTCCCAGCGGGACGATAATGCTCCGATTCCACCGGTAGCAGGGCATCATTACCAGATCCTCGAACAGCTCTAGGGCCTCGGTCGCGATAGCGAAGTCGACCGAGCCGCGGGCCGCCATCTCAGCGATTTGCAACGGCGTGCCCTGGTGCATATGCAGGCTGACGTTCGGGTAGCGGATTCGAAACGTTCCCACGACCGAGGGTAAGGTGTGGCGCGCCTGGGTATGGGTAGTCGCGATGGACAGGCTGCCCCTGGATTCGCCTACATGCTCTTGGGCTATGGCCTTGATGTTCTGCACCTCGCCTAGGACGCGCTGGGCCACCGCTAGAATCTCCGCACCAGCCGGCGTCACCTGGGTCAGGTGCTTGCCGCTGCGGCTGAAGATCTGGACCCCAAGCTCATCCTCGAGCATGCGGATTTGTTTGCTGACACCGGGCTGAGATGTGTAGAGGGCCTCGGCGGCGGCTGAGACATTGAGCCCCCGGTGAGCTACCTCACAGATATAGCGCAGCTGATTGAGCTTCACGAGTTTCCCGTCTAATAACGTCTTAGCCTATAAATAAGAAAAAGTATTCCTTTTGTAAATAGATTGGCGCTGACTATAGTTCACTGATGGCCGACTAGGGCTTGCACTGCAATTGGCACTGTGCCGTGCCGAGGGCCCGCAGCGGTACACTCTGGCGGGTCACGCCGTGAATACCTCCCTGTAGGCTCGACGGCGGCATCCTTGCCGCCGACGGCCCGCCAGAGCGTACCGCCCCGGGCTGACAATGCTTCTGCAAGCAGCAACACCCGCCGCCAGAGCCACAACGGCGGCCAGAGTTTTTGCCGAGAGGCGCACTGCAGCGCAGCTTGAATGATACAGGACCTGTTTACTCGACTGGCTGCCTGCATGGCAGGCGAATACCAAAGGCTGCGCCGCCGGGCCACCCGCGGGCCGCCGGTAGCGAACGAGACCGTAAACGGCGGCGACACGGCGGTCTACACGCGCAAAACAGCGCAGCAGGAGGCGGGGTCGGAGCAGCCCGCGGCGAGCGTGCGTGAAGTTGGCCGGCACCAAAGGGAGCCATATAAGGGCGGCTCTGCTGGCGAGGTTTATTTGATCGGCGGTGGACCCGGCGATCCGGATTTGCTCACCCTGCGCGCGTTACGGCTGCTGCGCCAAGCCGATGTAGTGCTCTATGATCGGCTGGTGGCGCCCGCCATCGTCGACATGGCGCGCCCTGATGCCGAGCGCATCTATGTGGGCAAGCGCCGTGATCGACATCCCGTTCCACAGGAAATGATTACTGCCATGCTCGTGCGCCTGGCCCGGCAGGGCATGCGCGTCGCCCGGCTCAAGGGCGGGGACCCTTTCAT
>JAKDMQ010000178.1 GCA_030452265.1 Nitrococcus sp. | reverse complement strand
GGCGTCGTATTGCGCTTCGTCCGCGTCCGCCGGCTCTCCATGAAGCAGGCGCAACTCAGCACCGATGAGCGCCAGACTTCGGCGAATCGCCAGACCATTGCCTTCATTGAGCGCACGCACCTCCCGCAATTTGGTCAGCACGCGCTGCCACAACGCGGTAAGGTCTGTAGCCGCCTCAAGCTGCAGGAAACACTCCATTGCCTGCGACTCATAACCTGCCTCGTGCAGGGCGCCCCGGCGCGCGGCCTCGGCCTGCTCCAGTGCATCGTCGGCGCCTACTGTTACATCGCCGCGCTGACCGCCCTCGATTCGGAACGGCTCGCCGAATGGAACGGAATCGCGGTGCAAATGCCCGCCGCCGAGGACGAAAGCACCATGGGCGGCACCGCGCAGATGCTGGCCCCGCTCACCTCCGCTGCGGCCGCCAACCGCTTTAGGGGATCGGCAAGGTGAAGTGTGGCGGAATGTCGCCGAGCGAGCCACCGTATCGGGCAGGCCGGCATCCGGCAACACGCCGTGGATGCATACGGCGCGCCGGTCGAAACCCAGCTCCTAGCCGCAGATCGCCTCGATCTGAATCAAGCGGAACCCTGTTGGATTATACGATGTATACTAGATATATGTTAATGCCAGCTGTTCTCGCGCTCGTCGGGTACGCGCGCGGAGGCAGAGCGAGCGTCACTCCCGTAACGTGATGACAGCATATCAGAGGCCGGTCAGATGGCCCAGGTTCAGCAGCGAGCCCGGTTCGTTGCCGGGATCGACTATGCAGGAGGTAAGAAGCCATGACCTACAAGACGATTCTGGTTCAGGTAGACAGCTCACGCGCCAGCGATATTCGTATCGACTACGCAACAAGCCTCGCGGCTGAATACGAAGCGCACCTGATCGGTCTGTATGTAACCGCGCCAACACCGCTTGGCATTATGCCGACTGGCCATAGTATCTATGGCCAGCAAATTCAGGACGCCCGCGATCAGGCAATGCGTGAGAATGCCAATAGCCTGTGCCTGCGCTTCGAAGATCGGGTAAAGCAAGGCGGATGGTCGCGCCCGGAATGGCATTACGAGGCGGAAGAAACCTGGGAGCGCGCCGCTGCTTTGCGTGGGCGCTACTGTGACCTGCTAGTAGTCGGCCAGCATGACCCAGATGACCCCGAAAGCGTTACCGGCGCCGATTTCCCGGCCGACGTCGCAATCGCCGCCGGACGTCCCAGCCTCGTAGTCCCTCACGCCAACTGCACGGTCGGTCGGCCGCGGCGAATTCTGGTTGCCTGGAACGCTAGCCGCGAGGCTGCTCGTGCCGTGGCGGACTCGTTGCCACTACTGCGGCGTGCAGAGCGTGTCCAGGTGCTGGTGGTGAACTCAGAACACTTTCCCACCGTCAACGATGCACAAGCGGGCGAGGGCTTGGCCCGATATCTGGCTCGACAAGGCATCAAAGCCCAAGTCGTGAAACAATCCGCTAGCACCGCTGACGTCGGCGATGTCCTCATGTCACGAGCATTGGATTTGGACGTGGAAATGATGGTGATGGGAGCCTACGGCCACTCCCGCCTGCGCGAGATAGTGCTGGGTGGCGCAACACGCGCCGTGCTGCGCCACACGACGATTCCCGTGCTGATGGCGCACTGAAGTATCCGGAACTCAATAACGCCCAGGCATATGGGCTGACGCTGGCCTCGCATATCGTGGTAACCGTCCTCCGGATCACATCCACGTGGCCGAGCGTTAGGCTCCGACTGGGCCCTCTCCTTGTCACTCAGCGCTATTGCCTCATCGGGCTATCGCCGGGACTCCGTATCGTCCGAGAGTCTGTCGAACGGTGTGACGATGCCATCTTTGACCACGCGCCAGGTCCCGCGGTAGTACCAGGCGAACTGGGCGAGCGCGAGCACACCGTAGAGAATCGACAGCACGATGATAGTGGTCCGGTTGATTTGCTGATCGAAGAAAATACTGACGAAGAACTGCACTAGGAATAGCGACAACAACGCGGTCGCGCCGCGGAACGTGACGTTTCGATCGATTAAGATCGCGACCGCAAACAGGGATTGCGCCGAGGTGATCAGCAACTCGTAACGTTGGTGAATGTCCACGGGGAGTCCGTGGAAAGTGGTCGCGGAGATGGCGAACACGATCGGCAGGGTGCCGACGAGCAGGGTCCACTGATTGACCTTGCTCGATATCAGGGTTCCCAGTGAGTCCTGCGATTTCAGCCGCCACGCATAAAGGCAGGCCACCACCAGCTCGGGTGATTCGCTCGCCAAGGGCGCAATCCACTGCACGAGCAGGAACTGCGAAACCCCCAGTTGCTCGCCGGCACTCACCAGACTATGAGCAAAGTTCTCTGCCGTGAGCAGGATTATGAGCGCGGCGACTGTGAACATTGCGATGACCCACGTTCGCCGGGGTACCCTGTCCTTGTCGCCGACCCATTTCGCCGCACCCAGCAGGTCCGGCTCGGTCGGTTCCATTTTCGACAGCCGCCAGGCATACAATGCAAAAATGAGCAGGAAGACAGCCGAATCCCAGAGCGTCAGATTGGTTTTGAGCGGCAGGGTCAGCGAATACAAGGTAGCGATGCCGAGGAACACGATCTCCACTGACATGGTCGGTGCCACCCGAACCTCGGTTGTGCCGGTTGCCCCGACGACCGGTTGCTCGCCAGCGTTCCGGGCCCGCCAGACCGCGAAACCTGACACGAAGACCACCAATGGCCAACCGACGCCTATCAGCACGCGGTTGGCCCCGGTCATATTCGCCAGCGCCAGGGAGCAGACATTCGACTGGCCAGTCAGTCCCGGGGCACCCTGGGCGTACGTTATCCCGCATTTCCACGTGAACACGAAATCGACGGCGTACTCCGGCAGGACCGCCAGCAATGCCAGGAGCGCGAGCGCGAGGCCGGCGTTGATATCCACCTGAGCCGCCTCGGCGGCCCAAGATAGAATCAGAGCCGCGCCGATGATCCCTATACCGAATGTCGTGGCGGCGATCGCAGGCGACAGCTGGATGCTCGGTAGTCCCAGGTATGCAGCTAGTCCGAGGTACGATCCGGGCAAAGCGGCAAGCACTGCCAAGGGTAGCTGCGCTGGAAGTCGCGAGGGTCCATTATTTTCTTTGCTCATGGAGCCTGTTTACATACACCCGCGACGCCATGCCGGCGGCCATACTTTCGCAAGACAAAGCGTTGCGAGCGAAGGGTAGCCTTCGCGGCCCGGGCTACAATTCTATCCGTACCCGGCTCGATCAAACCGCGGCGTCAGCGCTTTAGCCGCAACCAGAGCGCTTCGTCCTGCTCGAGCTCCTCGAGTCGCGTCTCAATCTCGTACAAAGTCGCGTCAATCTCCGGAAGCAACACGTTTTGCAGCGCGCGCACGCGCCGGACGCTGCGGCGGTATTCCTGGTAGAGGCGCTCGAGGTTGCCGACCAGCGCCGCCATCTCCACCAGCTTCGGCAGCAGCTTCGTGAAGGCGGCGCGCGCTTGCTCGGCCTCGGGCGAGGGGTTCGGCGCCGGCTCCGCTTTGTTCGCCGCACCCTCCAGCCAAGTGTCGAGCAGCACGACCCCGAGCAGAGACTTGCGCTGCGTCTGGACGTGTCGCGGCGAAGCGTCGTCCGGCGGATAGCACTGGATTCCCTGCAGGCCATGGCGACCCGCGGCGAGCTGGAGCGCGTGAAGGGCTGCCTTCTGCAGCTCCGCGAGCTCGGCGCGCAACGTTTCGAAGCGGCGTACTTCCTGCAGCATCGTGCGGGCGAGCAGCAGGCACTTCTCGTCGAGGAACGCGTGGCCTTCATGCATCGTCCGGCGCTCGTCCTTGAGCGCGATGAGGACACTGCGCGTCGGGGTGACGTCACTCATGCGGCCTCATCGATATAGCGCTCGATCTGCGCGTCGGAAAGGCGCGCGAGCTCAGTCTTCGGCAGCGCCCGGAGGATCTTCCATCCCACGTCCATGCTCGCCTCGAGCGTGCGCGCCCCGGGCTGGCGCACCAGGTCCTGCTCGAAGCGCAGGCCGAAGGCGAGATACTTGCGGTCGGTCTCGGACAAGCCTTCCTCGCCGACGACGCTCGCCAGCACACGCGCCTGCACGGCCTTCGCGTACGCCGCGTAGAGCTGGCTCGCCAGGCCGGGGTGGTCCGCATGCGTGAAACCCTTGCCGATTCCGTCTTTCATTAAGCGCGAGAGGCTCGGCAGCACGTTGACCGGTGGGTACACGCCGGCGCGGTCGAGCTCGCGCGAAAGCACGATCTGGCCCTCGGTGATGTAGCCGGAGAGATCGGGGATCGGGTGGCCGATGTCATCCGAGGGCATGGTGAGGATCGGGAACTGCGTCAGCGTGCCCTTCGCGCCGTGCATGCAGCCGGCGCGTTCATAGAGCGTCGCGAGGTCCGAGTACATATAGCCCGGGTAGCCCTTGCGGCCCGGCACCTCGCCCTTGGCGCCGGCCACCTCGCGCAGCGCTTCGCAGTAGTTCGTGAGGTCGGTGAGGATGACAAGCACGTGCTTGCCCTCCTCGAAGGCGAGGTACTCGCCGGCGGTGAGCGCAAAGCGCGGCGTGAGCAGGCGCTGCGTAGAGGAGTCGCTCGCGAGATTGAGGAAGAGTGCCGCGCGCTCGAGCGCGCCCGATTGTTCCAGCGAGCGCCGGAAGTACTCCGCGCTGTCGTATGGCACGCCGATCGCGGCGAAGACGATCGCGAACTCGCCGCTACCCGCGCCGCGCAGCCGCGCGTTGCACGCCACCTCGACCGCCATCCGGTCGTGCGGCAGCCCGGCGCCGGAGAAGATCGGCAACTTCTGGCCCCGCACGAGGCTGTTCAACAAGTCGATCGCGGTGATACCGCTTTCGATGAAGTCATGCGGCGTGGCACGCGCGACCGGGTTGATCGGCAGGCCCTCGATGCGCAGGGTCTTCTTCACCGGGATCGGCGGCCCGCCGTCGATCGCCTCGCCGATGCCGTTGAACACTCTCCCGAGCATCGCCGGACCGACGCCGAAGTCGATCGGCTCGCCGAGGAAGCGCACCGCCGTCTGCTGGAGGGCGAGTCCGGAGCTCGATTCGAGCAGCTCGATCGTCAGGTGTGTCTCATCGATCGTGGTAACGCGCCCGAGCCGCGGGCGCCCATCGGCGCCGCGTACCTCGACCGCCTCGTTCAGCCCCACATCGAGTGTGCGGCGCAGGAAAAGCAGCGGTCCCTCCAAGCGGGTCGCCGCATCGCTCACTATGACCCTAGGACGCACCTTCTTCCTCTTTGGTCGGGGCGAGCTCGCGGAACTCGGTTTCCATGCGCGCCTCCAGCGCTGCGAACTTCTCCAGCTCCCCTTCGGCGATCTCCTCGCCCATGCGCTGCAGCGGCCGCAGGATGTTCAGCGCCGCAATGCGCTCTGGTGTGGCGCCCGCGTGCAGCGCCGCTTCCGCCTTGTCGACGAAGTGGGCGAGCAGCCGCATCATCGCGGCCTGCCGAGCGGGGCTCGCGTAACGGTCGATCTCAGAGAACGCCGACTGGCGTAAGAAAGCCTCGTTGACCAGCTCGGCGCAGAACAGCGTGAGCTGCTGGCGGGCGGGCAGTGCGTCCTTGCCGATGATGCGCGCCATCCGCTCCAGCCGCGCCTGCTCGTCGAGCAAGGTCAGGAAGCGGCGGCGCAGCTCCAGCCATTCGTTCGCGCCACTTGCAGCCGGGCTGCCCCCGGCGGGTAGCTTGGAGTAGGTCTGTTGCCACCACTCGGCCATGCGCAGCGCGTCCTCGGAGTACGATTGCAGCGGGTTGATCGCCGGGTAGAAGCGCGCCTGCGCGCGCTTTGCGTCAAGCACCCAGAAGGAGCGCACGTAACGCTTCGTATGGCTCGTCACTGGTTCGGAGAAGTCGCCAGAGGGCGGACTCACCGAACCGAGCAAGGTGACCGAGCCGGTGTCGCCGCCGAGCGTGCGCACCTTTGCCCCACGCTCGTAAAAATCGGCGATGCGGCTCGAGAGGTAGGTCGGGTAGCCGCCTTCGCCCGGCAATTCGCCGAAGCGGCCGGACACCTCGCGCAGCGCCTCGGCCCAGCGGCTCGTCGAGTCGGCCATCAGCGCGACGTGCAACCCCTGGTCGCGAAAGTACTCGGCGACGGTCACGCCGGTGTAGACGCTCGCCTCGCGCGCCGCCACCGGCATGTTCGAGGTGTTGGCGATGATGACCGTGCGCTCCATCAGTGGCCGGCCGGTGCGTGGGTCCTCGATCTTTGGGAACTCGTCGAGCACACCGGCCATTTCGTTGCCGCGCTCGCCGCAGCCGAGGTAGACGATGACATCGGCGCTGCTGGCCTTGGCGAGTGATTCGAGCAGCACCGTCTTGCCCGTGCCAAAGCCGCCGGGGATTGCGCCTTTGCCGCCGAGCGCGATCGGGAAGAGCGAGTCCAGGATGCGCTGCCCAGTCATCAGCGGTTCGTTCGAGGGCAGCCGCCCCCGCGCCGGGCGCGGATTGCGCACCGCCCAGAAGTGGCTCATCCCGACGTCATGGGTATTGCCGTCTGCGCCGCGCAGCTTGAGAATCGCGGCGTCTTCGGCATACTCACCAGCGGCGACGATGCTCACGACCTTGCCCGCGACGGTAGGTGGCACGAGCACGCGCTGCGGCTTGCCTTTTCCGGCGCCGACCTCGCCGAAGACCCAGCCCGCCTCGAGCTGGTCGCCAGGCCTCACGCGCGGAGTGAACGCGAAGCGCGTCGCGTGCGCTGCGCTCATTCCCGGCTCGACATAGCTCGTCGAGCTGCCGGCGAGCGGACGCATCAGCCCGTCGAAGATGTTGCCGAGCAGAGCGGGTCCGAGGCGGATACCAAGGAGCTCGCCGGTGCCGACGATCTCGACACCTGGCCTCAGGCCAGTCGTGTCCTCGTACACCTGTGCGATGATCTCCTCCTCGTTGAGGCGGATGACCTCGCCGAGTAGCGCCCGCGGCCCGACGCGGATCGCCTCGCGCAGCTTGAACGGCCCTTGCGCGCGCGCACGCAGCACCGGGCCGCTGATCCAACTTATGTTTGCAGTGCTCACGATTGTTCTCCCGTTTCCCGCGCCAGGTGCTGCAGCAGCCGCCCCTCGATCGATTTGCGGTCCGCGAGCAGGCCCTGGAGGGTGGCATCGAGCGTGTTGCGTCCCACGCGCACGCGGAACCCGGCCGCAAGCGTGCGGTCTTCCTCAAACAGGAGCCCCGGGCCGCCGTGCGCGGCGAGCCAGGCCGCGATTGCCTGGCGCTCGTCGTCCGGCCAACCGGGAGCGTGCGCGATCTCCCACTCGGCGCGCGGCAGCCTCGTGAGCGCGCTGTCGAGGTGCGCCTGCGCCCAGCGGCGACG
>JAKDMQ010000405.1 GCA_030452265.1 Nitrococcus sp. | reverse complement strand
GGCGCGGTAGTAGGAGCGATCGCCGGCGATGCCGGCAAGGGTGCGGCGATCGGCGCGGGAGCCGGTGGCATGGGGGGGGCGGGCTACGCCAACGCCGCGATCGGCAAATGGCCGAAGAACAAAGCCAAGCTCAACAGCAGCAGGTTTCAGGCGAGCTTGCCCAATATAAAAAGGCGTTCGCGGCGTGCATGCAGGGACGCGGCTACGTCGTCGATTAGGGGGCTGCCCCGGCAGTCGCTTTGCCGGCGAGCGGATACAAAAAACGACGGGGCGAGCTAAAGGCATGGTTCTTTAACCCATTACCCAACTCAGGAGCAACGAGCGGTGAACGTGAGAATCTGGACTTCCACCGTGGCCATGGGCCTGATAATGATGACCCTGTCGGCCGCCGCAAGCGAGCCGCCGGGCGAAATCGAGTGGCAAAGCGTGAGCGCCGAAGCCACGGTCAAGGCAATCGACTACAAAACGCGTATGGTGAGCCTCGAAAACGAGGATGGCACCACCTTGGAGATCAAAGCCGGCCCCGCGGTCAAGCGGCTCGACGAGATCAAGGCTGGAGACAGCGTGGCTCTTACCTACTATGAGTCGCTCGCCATGAACATCGTCCCGAAGGCGGAGGCCGGGCAGATGCAGGCCTCGATGACGGAATCCAAGGGCCGCGCCCCAAAAACGCAGAGCCCCGCCGGCATTGAGGTAAGGGAGATCGACGCCATCGTCGAGATCACCGCCATCGACAAGAAAGCCGAGACGGTCAGTGTCAAGGGACCCGAGGGCAATGTTGTCACGGTCCACGCGCGGCATCCCGAGAACCTCGACAAGATCAAGGTCGGCGATGAGGTGTACATCGCGTATACGGAGGCTGTCGCCATCGCAATCGAGCCCAAGGCGAAGGACTGATATCGGTTAACCGGCAACATCTGCGCCAGAGATTTTTTCTGGCGCAGATGTTTCCTTTCCTCATTCGATCCAACCTGCCTCCTGGAATCGCTGCTTCAGCACGCCAGCGATTTCCTTCACGGTCTGCTTAACGCGACCCTCTATTTTGGCGCTGCCCGTTACCTCCCGGCCCACTTTCACTGCGCTTGAGACTATGAGTCCGATGGGACTCGCGGTAGCGACCATAACCGCTCCGCCTACTACCGCTCCCGGACCTTTACCACCGCCTCCGGCGTCCACGACACCGGCTCCTAGCGCACGCGGGCCTTGCGCCGTCATTTGGAAACCTTCGACTGCCGCCTCCATCAATGAACTGCCACTACCAAAGCCAATGGTGAGGCGCTTGAGCTCACTGCCCTCGTCGACGGAGACGAGGTAGCCACGCAATATGAGGTCGTTGATTTCGGGCTTCGTTCCCTGGGTGGCATGTATCCCGGGCATTCCCATGTCGTCGATCGCTTTGGCCAACTGCTCCGCGAGCTCGGTGCCTATCTTCCGGCCGGTTGCGATCTGTTCTGGGGTTTGGGGTTTAGCCTGCACCGAGTACCTCCTGAGAGCGCTAGAGTAGGCAGGCACGTCGGCCAACGTGGCGGCGAAGTCGTAGACCAAAATCTGGTTCGGCCGCGGGATCGGCCCCTTAACGAACTGCTCGCGGTCGGTAATCTTTGTGGACGTACAGCCCGAGACCAGGGCCACGCCCAGCAGACACAGGAGAGCCGCCGCGAAGTACCTACCGAGGCTTGCCGGCTCAATCGACTCCGTACCGTTGCGAGAGAGCGTCAAAAATCCCCGCCTGCTATTACTACTTTGGTGATGCATAGTGGTTTCTCACTTTGGCTCCTCAGCAGAATCTGTGGGTGGATCCAACGTAGCTGCTAGCGAGAAGCCGA
>JAKDMQ010000177.1 GCA_030452265.1 Nitrococcus sp. | reverse complement strand
AGCGTAGCGTGCCTTGGCTGTTAGTGCAGCGGCGAGGGCAGTAGTTCAGCACGATTACCTTTTCGCTCGCTCTGGCCTACCATACAGAGTGTAGCTGTGCCCTGGCCAAGGGGCTTAGCTGCAGCATTACCATCATTGCCCGAAACCGCAAATCAATAGAAAGGGGGTACCGCACATGCGTCGCCTTGACAATCAGGTCGCCTTGGTCACCGGGGGTGCTCGCGGTATAGGCAAGGATATTGTCCTCGAGCTCGCCCGCATCGGTGCCAGATTGGCAGTCAATTACAATCGCAGCGCAGAGGCAGCCAATGCCTTGGTGGAGGAGATACAACAGCTCGGCAGCGAATGCCTGGCCGTGCAGGCGGATGTCAGCCGCAGTGACCAGGCGCGCCGGCTGGTCGAGACAACCATCGACCACTACGGCCGCCTCGACGTATTGGTCAATAATGCCGGCATTACCCGGGACAAGTCCCTGAAGAGTCTTACGGACGAGGACTGGGAAGCGGTGATCTGCACTAATCTCAATAGCGTTTTCTATACCACCAGGGCGGCCTGCCCGAAGATGATCGAGCAGCGCCATGGTCGGATTGTCAATATCAGCTCATTCGTCGGCCAATCGGGCAACTTCGGGCAGTGCAACTACGCTGCGTCCAAGGGGGGCATGATCGCCTTCACAAAGAGCGCCGCGCTGGAGCTTGCCAAGCACAACATCACCGTCAACGCCATTGCACCAGGGTTCACGGCGACCGAGATGTTGGCGAAGGTGCCGGAAAATATTCAGGAGAAGCTCATAGCCAAGATTCCCCTGCGCCGCTTCGGCAAACCGAACGAGATCGCTCAAAGCGTGGTGTTCCTGGCGGCCGAAGGAGATTACATCACCGGCCAGCAGATCAATATCAATGGTGGTATCTATATGTGAAATACTGCTTCGGGCAGTGCTGGGAGAGGCAAAGCCGCCGCTCAAGTTCTATCCTAACCTAAGGAGGCTCGAGAGCTCACCGCGCCTTTGCAGGACGGTTGGTTCTTAAATATTCCGAATAAAGCCGTGCACTTTAGCTCCCTGTCAGCCCGGAGAATGCACTATGCCTGATTACGCCACCGAAAATGTTCGCAACATCGCCCTGGTTGGGCACGCCGGGGCGGGCAAAACCACCCTGATCGAATCGCTGCTGGCCGTGGCCGGTGCCGTGTCAAGCCCCGGCAGCGTGGAGAAAGGAACCACGGTCAGCGATGCCGATCCTCTGGAGAAGGCCATTCACCATTCCATCAGCGCCTCCGTCGTGGGTCTTGATTGGAAGGGTGCCCACATCAATCTGATCGACACACCCGGCTCGCCGGATTTTCTGGGCCACGCACTAGCGGTGCTGCCGGCGGTAGAAACCGTGGCGGTGGTAATCAACGCCCAGGCCGGGATCGAGGGCAGCGCACGGCAGATGATGCAGATTGCCGGTGAGCGCGCTCTGTGCCGGTTGATCATCGTTAATCGCAGCGATGCCGAAGGAGTCGATCTCGAAGGGCTGCTGGAGGAAATCCGCGCGAGCTTCGGCTCTGAGTGCCTGGCGCTGAACCTGCCCGCACGAGGCGGCGCCGCGGTGGCGGATTGTTTCTTCGCACCCGCCGGGGAGGCTGACTTCTCCTCGGTTGCGGCCGCTCACGATGCGCTCATCGATCAGGTGGTGGAGGTCGATGAGGAGCTGATGGCGCTCTATTTGGAGCAGGGCGAGGAGATCAGCCCGCGGCAGCTCCATGAGCCGTTCGAGGCGGCTCTGCGCGAAGGGCATCTGATTCCGATCTGCTTCACCTCGGCGAAGGGCGGGGCTGGGTTGATGGAGCTGCTGGATGTGTTTGAAAAGCTCATGCCCAACCCGCTCGAGGGCAATGCCCCGCCATTCATTCGCGAGGACGAAAGCGGCAACCGCGAGGAGTACCATGCCGAGCCCGACCCCGCCAAGCACGTGCTGGCGCACGTGGTCAAAATCGAGCACGACCCCTTCATGGGCAAGCTTGCGGTATTTCGGGTGCACCAGGGCACGGTTAGCCGCGATAGCCGCCTCTTCGTGGGCGATGCGCGCAAGGCGTTTAAGACCGGCAATCTGTTCAAGCTGCGCGGCAAGGAGCGCAGCGAGGTCGATCGTTGCATCCCGGGGGATATCTGTGCCGTGGCGAAAGTCGAGGAAATTCACTTTGATGCCGTGCTGCATGACTCCCACGAAGAAGACCATATCCGCTTGCATCCCATGGCATTGCCCACGCCGGTCTTTGGTGCCGCGGTACGCGCGGCGCGCCACGCCGATGAACAAAAGCTCTCCGAGGTACTCAGCAAGCTCGCCGAGGAGGATCCGGGGCTTCGCATCGAGCAGAATCGAGCCACGCACGAGACGGTGCTCTGGGGCCTGGGCGATCGGCATCTGCGGCTCACCTTAGAGAAGATGCAGCAGCGCTATAACCTCGAGGTGACAACCAAGCCGCCTTCGATTGCCTATCGCGAGACCGTCACGGGCGCTGCCGAAGGGCACTGCCGACACAAAAAGCAGACCGGTGGAGCGGGACAATTCGGCGAGGTGTACCTGCGCATCACACCGCTGCCGCGCGGGGCGGGGTTTGAGTTCGTCAACGAGATCCGGGGCGGGGCAATACCCGCATCCCTCGTTCTGGCCGTTGAAAAAGGCGCCCGCCAAGCCTTGGATGAAGGGGCGGTCGCGGGCTATCCCATGCAGGATATAAGAGCCACGGTCTATGATGGCAAGACCCACCCGGTGGACTCCAAGGAAATCGCCTTTGTCATTGCCGGGCGCAAGGCGTTCCTCGATGCCGTAGCCAAGGCGAATCCCATCGTCTTGGAGCCGATCGTGGAGCTCGCAATCGATGCCCCAAGTGCGGCCATGGGTGATATTACAGGGGATATCGCAGCCCGGCGCGGGCGCATACAGGACTCGCAAAGCCACAGCGAATGGGTAACCCTACAGGCCGTAGCGCCCTTGGCCGAGCTCGAGGACTTTCCCTCCAAGCTCAAGGCCCTGACCGGCGGCGAGGGCAACTGCAGGGTGCAGTTTAGCCACTACGAGCCGGTGCCGGGACATGTTCAACAGCGCCTCGCCACCGAATACAAACCGCTGGTGGAGGAGGCGTAGGCAGACCGGGGGCGGCCCGGGTGTTGCAGCAAGAGCGAGGAGTCCCGCCTTGATCAAACCGCCCGATCCCTCGGCCGGCGCTGACACGTCGGCGGCGGCGCGCACTCCCTGTGAAACGCCCGTAGAGGAAGGGGCGGCGCGGCTGCGCCAGCATGTCGTGCAGCTCGCAGGCGAGATCGGCGAGCGCAACGTCTATCGCCCGCATTCGCTGCAGGCGACGCAGGCGTATCTGCGCGCGTGCTGGCAAGCGCAGGGCTATGAGGTCGATGAGCAGGCTTACACAACGCGCGGGGTGCGCTGCGCCAACCTCGAGGTCAGCCCAGCAGAAGGCCGGCTCGGGGGACGGATCCTGGTGCTGGGCGCGCACTACGACACGGTGCCCGGCAGCCCTGGAGCCAACGACAACGCCACCGGCGTAGCCACCCTGCTCGAGCTCTCAAGGCGCTTTGCCCAGGCGAGCTTACCCTGCGCAATGCGCTTCGTCGCCTTCGCCAACGAGGAGTCACCGTTTTTTCTTACCCGCGATCAGGGCAGCATGCGCTATGCAAAGCGCGCCCGGGCCCGGCGCGAGAATATCCGATTGATGATCTCTCTAGAGACCATGGGCTACTATCGCGATCAGCCCGGCTCGCAGGACTATCCACCGCTGCTGCGTCGCTTCTTCCCCGATCGCGGCAACTTCATTGGCTTTGTCTCCAACCTGAGATCACGACCGGCCTTGAAACGCCTGGTGCAAGCGTTTCGAGCCGCCACGGATTTCCCGGCGGAGCATATTGCCACTCTGGCCATGATCCCGGGGATCGCCTGGAGCGATCATCTTTCATTCTGGCGCCAGGGCTACCGCGCGGTGATGATTACCGACACGGCGTTTTACCGCTACCCTTACTACCACACCGCCGAGGATACCCCAGAGAAGATCGACTACCAGCGTCTCGCCGCCGTAACGCAAGGCCTCACTTGGGCGCTGTGGACTCTAGCCCACCAGCGCGGCCTCTGAACGATTCCTGATCCGACGTTTAAGGACATTTTGTTTTCCCGGCACGCGCGGGCCGAATGGCTCATTTCCGTTATTCGGCCATCCGTTGACAATCACGAACAAGGGGCGAACAAGGGCGTTTTAACTTCCTATACTCTGCATTTCAAGATTCAGCGGTCGGGTCCCAAACCCGTTTGAAACCGAACCCATCAAAGTCGCGACTATTTCGGGTGGCGAACTCGGTAACGCCGTGGTGCAACAAGGTGAGTGCAATGCGCGCGTCGAAAATCCAGCGCCTGCTTGTGGATTGCCGCGCTGCCAACTTCCAGACCTGATCCATGATGGGCGCGGAATCAATAAGTGCCCAACGCGGATTATTCCGGAGTGATTGGCAAAGTTCGACTGCTTCCGCTGCCTCGCAAGGCTTGAGGAGTACCGCGGGATTGCGCAATAACTGATAAAACTCCACGAGCACCAGTTCGCATATCGCAACGTCGTCCCGGCAGGCACATTCGTGCAAAAATCTGTTTGATGCCGCGTGTTCTTCGCAATCACCGTTGAAAGCGTACAGCAGCAGATTCGTATCCAGAGAGATCAAGACTTGCTTGACTCAGGTGTTGGGTTGGCTGCTTCGCGCCACTCCTCATGCGGAATGCGAAATTCCCCCAGGGACATGGCGGGAGGAAGCTGCCAATCGTTTTCGGCAAGCTGGCGCGGGGGATAGATTCGGCTCATGTGTTCGAGCCCGCGGCGCAACACCTCGGCCAAGGGCATTTCTTGCTCCCGAGCAATGCGTTTTGCCTCGCGATAAAGAGTCTCCGGAAGTTGAACCTGGGTACGTATCATGAGTGAAACATACACCTACATCATTATGATGTCGACATCCGAAGTTGTCCGGCCTGCGGCGGCAGGGTCCAGGCGATCCCCTGCATCGAAGACCCTGTGGTGATTAAGGCCATCCTCGAGCAGCTCGACAAGAATGACAAACCGCCGGCTACGGGTGTCTTGCCGTAACCACGGGCGCAGGCGTAGCCATCCACTACACCCCGCGCCGCGACTCAGAAAAAGCCAGTCATGTCGGGTGATTGGGCCGGCGCAGTAGCCAATTGGGATGAGATATGCGGGCTAACCACGCTGCCCTCAGAACGCGACCTCGACCGCCTTGCCGGCCGCGCGCGCCAGGCCAACCACGGCGGCGGCGACGGCGAGATCCTGTAGGCCGACGCCGGTGCCGTCAAAGAGTGTGATCTCATCGGGCGAGCGGCGGCCGGGGTGGTCGCCGTTGACCACCGCGCCGATCTGGGTGATGTCGGCCTCGCTCTTCAGACCCTGCCCCACCGCGTGCTGAGCCTCGCCGATCGAGATGGACTGAGCGACCTCGTCGGTGAAGACCGTGGCCGCTGCGACCAGCGCGGCGTCGACCTCTTGCTTGCCCCTGGTGTCGGTGCCCATGGCAGCGATGTGGGTGCCGGGCTTGACATGGCTCTTCATCAGGATCGGATCGAAGCTCGAGGTGATCGTGATGATGACGTCTGCCTCGGCGCCGAGCTCGCCGAGCTCGACCGACTCGTAGGGCAGGCCGAGCTCGGCGGCGGTGTCGGCGAGCCGTGGCAGCATCTCCTTGTGCAGGTTCCAGCCGAGGACCCGCTCAAAGCCGCGCTGGCGGGCGGCGGCGCGCATCTGGAAGGCGGACTGGTGGCCGGCGCCAATCATACCGAGCACCTTGGCGTCCGCACGGGCGAGATGCTTGATCGAGACGGCGCAGGAGGCGGCGGTGCGCGCGGCGGTCAGGTAGTTGCCGCCGATGCAGGCGCTCGCCTTGCCGGTTTCCGGGTCAAACAGGAACACGGTCGACTGGTGGTTGCCCCCGAGGCCGCGCTCGAGGTTGTGCGGCCAGTAGCCGCCGGCCTTGACGCCGAGCACCTGCCCAGCGCGGTCGAAGCCGCCCTTGAAGCCGTAGAGCGCGTCGACATAGCCGATCGCCTCGCGTACCACCGGGAAGTTGTAGGCGTCGCCGCGGCCCATGGCGGAAAAGATCTTCTCCACCGCCTCGAAGGCGGCGTCGATGTCGAGCAGGCCTGGGCAGGCTTCTTCGGGAACGATGATCATGGCGGCGGTTCTCCAGGCGATAAGCGACCGTCTGCGCGCGCGCGAGCAGACGGGAAAGCTACTTGCAAGACGCGGGTTGACGCGCCGTGTTAACGTGATCGCAACCTTCGGCGACGCGCCTCAGTAGAGCTTGCCGCGGGCGCTGACCGGCCAGATTGACTCCACCTTTCCGTTGCGCACGCCGACATACCAGTCGTGCACGTTGCAGGTCGGGTCGCAGTGACTGGTGACGAGCTTCAGCTTCTCGTTGACCTTCAGCACCCCGTTCGGGTCTTCGATGACGCCGTGCTCGTCGGAGCACTTGATGTACTTGACGTCGTCGCGGCCGTAGATGTAGGGCATCCCCGAGTCGACCGACTGCGCCTTGAGCCCGGCGTCGCAGATCGCCTTATCGGGCTTGGCGTGGCTCATCACGCTGGTCAGGATGAAAAGCGAGTTCTCCCACTCGCCCTGATCGATGCGCCGTCCCTCATTGTCGAGGATGCGGCCGTAGTCTCCGTCCATGAAGGCGTAGGAGCCGCACTGCAGCTCGTTGTAGACCCCGGAGTTGCTCTCGAAGTAGTAGCTGCCGGTGCCGCCGCCCGAGATCAGCTCGGGCTCGAGACCCTCTTTGTTCAGCGCCGCGACTGCGTCCTTGACCATGGCGATGGCGATGTCGAGCTTGGCCTTGCGCTCCTCGTACTTGTCCATGTGCTGCATCGCGCCCTGGTAGGCCTGGAGGCCGAGGAAGCGCAGGTTGGGCGCTGCGGCGACGGCCTTGGCGATCTCGACCACCGCGGGCGTCGTGGTGACGCCGCAGCGCCCGGCGCCGCAGTCGATCTCGACGAAGACTTCGAGGGTGGTGCCGTGCCGCTGCGCTGCCTGCGAGAGCTCGGCAACGTTGTCCAAGTCGTCGACGCAGACGATGACCCGGCCGCCGTAGCTCGGCAGGCGCGCGAGGCGGTCGATCTTGGCGGCGCCGCGTACCTGGTTCGAGACCAGGATGTCCTTGATGCCGGCGCGGGCGAAGACCTCGGCCTCTGATACCTTCTGGCAGCACACGCCAATCGCCCCGCCCAGCTCCATCTGCCGCTTCAGCACGTCCACCGACTTGTGCATCTTGCCGTGCGCGCGGTGGCGCATGTTGTGCTCGCGGGCGTAGTCACCCATCTTTTTGATGTTGCGATCGAGCGCGTCGAGGTCGAGGATCAGGCAGG
>JAKDMQ010000023.1 GCA_030452265.1 Nitrococcus sp. | reverse complement strand
GTGTTCACGCCGCGTGTGCTCAAGGACGGCTCCGATTCGGTCGGCGTTCTGGGGGCCTTGAATCGCGTGTATTTAAATATTGGCCTGTTTGGCGAGGAATGGACCCGTCACTTCAACCCCATCATCGGCGGCACGCCGATCACGCCGATCAAGATCGCCACCGCCCAGGAGAATTCCGTTTACTGGCAGGCAACGGAGGCGCAGACGCCGCTGATGGCGCAGTTCCTCCTCAAGGCGGGACGACCCGATAAGCTCGCCGACGCGCCGGGCGGCGAGGCCTATCTGACAGACGATCAAGAGGTGTTGAATCGCGGCAAGGTGCTGTTCGCCGAGCATTGCGCGCGCTGCCATTCGAGCAAGATCCCGGCACCGGCACCGCGCATCGATGCCGGCCGCGGTTGCTCGGGGCCGAGCTATCTGCAGTGCTGGAACGCCTACTGGAACTGGACCAAGACCGAGGAGTTCAAGGCGAAGATGCGCAAGATCGTGTTGGCCGACGACTTCCTCGAGGACAATTACCTGTCGACGGACCTGCGGGTGCCGATCACGCTGTTGCAGACCAACGCCTGCAGCCCGCTCGCCACAAACGCCATCGCCGGCAACATCTGGGACAATTTCTCGTCACAAACCTACAAAGAGCTGCCGTCGGTCGGCACCATCACCGTTCACCACCCGATCACCGGAAAGCCCTGGCAATACGAGATGCCCGCCGGTGGCCGCGGCTACACCCGACCGCCCTCGCTGATCAGCCTGTGGTCGAGCGCGCCTTATCTTCTGAACAACACGGTGGGCGAGTTCTATCCAAGCCCCTCGGTCGAGGCCCGAATGCACGCATTTCAGAGCGGCATCGAGCAGATGCTCTGGCCCGAAAAGCGCGACCAAGACCCGGTGCTCGGCGACAAAGTGCCGGGTCTGATCGATCGCACCACACATCAGAGCTACCTGACGATCCCGCACGGCTTCATGCCCGAGCTTCTGGTGAAGCTGTTCGCGCCGTTTCGCGACGAGCTGCCGTGGCTTTTTACACCCGAGGGCGACATCCAGATCGGGCCGATCCCCAAGGGCACGCCGGTGGGCCTGCTGGGCAACCTCGATCTGCGCCCGGATGAGGCCAGCCCGTTCGAGCGGATCGTCCACGATTTCAAGCTCGCCGCGCTGGTGATCCGGATCACGCACAATCTCAGGTCGCTGCCCGAGAACGCGAGTGACGAGCAGGCGCGCCAGGTTTTCGCCGACCTCGTCGAGCCGCTGCTCGAATTGAGCAAGTGTCCCGACTTCGTGGTCAATCGCGGCCACTATTTCGGCAGCGATTTGAACGATCAGGACAAGCGCGCCCTGATCGAGTACCTGAAGACGCTCTGAGGCCGGAGGCGAGCGCGCCGATGGCCGCGGCTGCCAGCAGAGACGGTTCCGGGTACGACTATATCGTGGTCGGCTCGGGCGCCGGCGGCGGCACGCTCGCGGCAAGGCTCGCCGAGGCGGGGCACAGGGTTCTGCTGCTCGAGGCCGGCGGTGACCCCCGCCGCCTGAGCGGTAGCGTTCGGGGCGAGCCGGACGAGGGCCGCCTGCCCGACGATTACGACGTCCCGGCATTTCATCCGTTCGCCTCGGAGAACGAGGCGATGCGCTGGGATTTCTTCGTACGCCACTACGACGATGATCAGACGCAGCGGCGCGACCCCAAGTACCGCGGCGAACTGGACGGCCGCGGCGTCGATGGCGTGCTCTACCCGCGCGCGGGCACGCTCGGCGGCTGCACCGCGCACAATGCGATGATTCTGATGTACCCGCACGAGGCCGACTGGGACGGCATCGCGGCGCTGACGGGTGATTCCTCCTGGTCGGCCGAACGCATGCACGCCTACTTCCGCCGACTCGAGCACTGCCGTCACCGGCCACTGCAACGCTGGCTGGCGCGGCTCGGGATGGACCTCACGGGCCATGGCTGGCGCGGCTGGCTGCCGACCGAGAAGGCCATCCCCACGACCGCCCTGCGCGACGACCACCTGAGACGGCTCACCGAGATCACGGCGGCGACGGAATTCGCGGACAAGCCCCAATCGTGGCGCTCGCTGTTACGCAGCATCGGTGATCCCAACGACATCGACGTCATCCGCAACAGTTCCGAGGGTGTGCGCTACACACCGCTCAGCACGCGCGAGCATAGGCGGGAGGGCGCGCGCGAGCGGGTGCTCGCTACCGCGGCGCGACACCCCGACCGCCTAGTGATTGAGCTCGACGCGCTCGCGACCAGGGTACTATTCGACGAGCGCAACCGAGCGCTCGGAGTCGAATATCTGAAGGGCGAGCGCCTCTACCGCGCCCACGCTCGGCCGAGCGAGGCCGCGGGCGAGCGGCGCGAGGTGCGCGCCAAGCGCGAGGTGATCCTCGCCGGCGGCGCCTTCAACACGCCGCAGCTCCTCATGCTCTCGGGCATCGGGCCGCCGGAGGTGCTCGAGCGCTTTGCCATCCGCCCGCGGGTCGATCTGCCGGGTGTTGGCCGCAACCTTCAGGACCGCTACGAGGTCTGCGTGCTCAACCGCATGCGCTTTGCGCACTGGGAAAGCATGGCGGGCGCGCGGTTCGCCAAGGGCGATCCGCTCTATCAGACCTGGCTCGCCGGCGGCGAGAGCCTGTACAACACCTGCGGCGCCGGCCTCGGCGTGATCAGGCGCTCGACCCCCGGGCGGGTGCTCCCTGACCTCTTCTGCATGCCCCTGCTCGCGCGCTTCTTCGGCTATTACCCAGGCTACGCCGTCGCCCTCGAGGGCAAGCTCAATTATCTCAGCTGGTCGATCCTGAAGGCGCATACCGAAAACCGCGCCGGCGAGGTCTCGCTGCGCTCCGCCGATCCACGCGATCCGCCGAAGGTGACGTTTCGCTATTTTGAGGAGGGCAGTGACGGGGCAGCGCAGGATCTCGCCGCGGTGATCGAGGGCATCCGCTTCGTGCGCGGCATCACCGAGCAGATGCGGGCGGAGGGATTGGTCGAAGAAGAGGAACTGCCCGGCGCGGCGCTGCAGTCGGACGAGGAGCTCGGCGCGTTCGTGCGGGCCAACGCCTGGGGTCACCACGCCTCATGCAGTTGCCCAATCGGCTCCCGCGAAGCCAATGGCGTACTGGACTCCGCCTTCCGCGTCCATGGCGTCACCGGCCTGCGCGTCGTCGACGCCTCGGTGTTCCCGCGCATCCCCGGTTTCTTTGTCGCGAGCGCGATCTACATGATCGGCGAGAAAGCCGCCGATGTCATTCTCGCCGACGCCACCACGCCGGCCACCGGCTAGGTCTCAGGTTCCCGTAGAGGGCAAATTCGCACGGCGTAATCACGGCGTTGCATCGCAGGCGGCAGCGTGATAATAAGCACATGGAGAACCGCTCCCATAAACGCTGAGCAGGAGGGTCAAGGCCGTGCTGTTCATCACCAACCGCTTTCCCACACAAAGCATTCGCACCCCCGTCAACCGGTCGCGGACATTTACCTTTGATCTGAAAAACAACGCTCCCAGCAATTCCATCTTCTTTTGCGAACGCATGGAAGCGGGAACCTGCAAAGAGATCGGCAGCAGCGAATTGCTGAGTCGCCTCAAGCAAAGCCGCTGCCATCAGATCCTGATCTTTATCCACGGCTTCTCCAACCTGCCGGATCGCGTATTCGAGGTGGCCGCTGAGCTGCAGGCACTGTGCGACATCAGCAAGGCGGACGAAGCCCTGGTGCTGCCCGTCATCTGGCCCTGTGACGATGACGAGGGCATCGTGCAGGATTACTGGGATGATCAGAAATCCGCTGATGCAAGCGGGTCCTCGCTGGCGCGCGCCCTTAACCTATTCCTTGATTGGCGCACCTCCGCGGACTTCAACCCGCAATCCGATCCTTGTCTAAAGCGTATCAACTTACTCGCGCATTCGATGGGCAATCGCGTTCTGCGCGCGACCCTGGCGGCGTGGAACCACGACGATCTCCCGGCGGGAGTACCGCTACTGTTCCGCAACACTTTCCTGATGGCCGCCGATATCGTCAACGAGTCCCTGGAGCGGGGCAATGACGGCGAGCTGATCTGCCACGCTTCGCGCAACGTTACCGTTTACTTCGCTAGCGACGACTTGGCGCTGCGCGCCAGTAAGCTTGCCAACGCGCGCAACCAGATCGCCTCGCGCCGGCTCGGCCACACCGGGCCGGAGGATATGGAGAAGACGCCAAAGAATGTCTATGCGGTGGACTGCGACGACGTCAACACCGACTACGACAAGCCCAATGGCCATACCTACTTTCTCTCCGGCCGCAAGCAGGGCGAGCCCGGCGTGGTTTTTCAACACCTGTTCAATTCTCTGCGGAGCGGGCGGGTGTTCCCAGAAGACGAGTCCAGGCGAGCCACGGTCCTGCGGGACCGATAGGCGTGTGACGTTGTTATTCGAATAGCCGCTCTGTATCAGACAACAGAGGACAGGAGATGAATAGTGCGAACACTGCGGTTCACAATTGGGTCGGCATGACGCGCGAAGAGCTAGACGAAGTATACAAGCGCGCCTCGCCTGGACGAGTGCCTCACGGGGATATGCGCGGCACGGCGATTATAGCCGGCTCGAAGTTTGCCCGCGCCTTCGCCAAGTTCGCCCGCCTTTTCGCGTGGCAGGGCAAGGTTTTCCATCTGTTTCCGCCGGAACACGAAACGGGCGTTCTGGTCAATAAGATCACGCCCTTCAGCCTGACCTTCATCGTGGCCACGGTCTATCGGGGCAAGAGCTGGATGGACAACAAGGAAACCATCGTGCTCGACTACTCGAAGACTTCGTTCGTCGCGCAAAAGATCCGCGACGAGATTCGCGAGGTCGAGCCGGGCGTGTATCTAGGCAAGGTCTGGTGGGGAAAGACCCGAATCCTCGACTTTGCGCTAACCGAACAATCGGCTTCTCGGTAACCGGGCCGCGGCGGCGCCTATTAAGGCCGGACCTCAGTCCAACTCTTCATCCCCCGTCGGCTCGACATGCGGTGTCTGGTTCATGGCCTGGCGCAGGCGCGAGAGCGCGCTATACATGCGCAGCCGCGCCCGGCTCTGGTTGCCAAGTGGACGGTGCTCGGGCAGACAATGCCAGGGGTTCATCGACAGCCGCTTGGCAAGCTCGACATGCGCCCAGGTATCGAATCGCTGCGACGGGATGTGGATGCTCGCCGCCGGCACGAACGGCGACAACCGCTCGGGCCAGCGTACCGAGGCGTTCTCGATTGGCATCCGCTGCGCATCGGTCTGGACCTGGACCAACAGATCAAAGTCCACATCCTGCCGCGCCAGGGTCGCCACCATGTTGTCGCGCAAATAATTCGCCGGCACGTGCCCGAACGGCACCCCCGGAATGTCGGTGACCACCTTCGAGCGGGGCGCGAATGAGTACATCATCGCCTGTCCCTCGCCAAGCAGATAAGGCACGCAGCTCCAATAGCGGGCACCGAGCGGGTTGTACTGGGTCTCGTTCCACAGGGACTGCATGAAGAAATCGAGCAGGTGGAAGTCAAACGGGTTCAAAAAATAGAATACCGGCATCTCGCGAAAGCTCCAGATCTGCAGCTTGGCGTTCTCGCGCGTGTTCGGCGTGACGAAGGTGGGTGTACAGACCCCCAACATGTCCTGAGTGTGTTTCTCGTCGTCTAGAAGCTTGGTGCCGGGCACACCCATGATCTTCAGTGCCATACTGACGAAGCCGACATCTTCGATATCGCGTGGCAGATTGGGGCCAGGGCCGGAGTAGCGCACATAGGCGGGGAAGGTGCGAGGCTCCTTGAAGATGCCGCGGCGCATGTGCTCCGGTAGGTCGTCGCGGATCGTGACCTGCGCGCGCACGATGCCGTGGGTCTTGGTGTTGCCGCCGCGCTCGGCGGTGCCGGGCCGATACGTGCGGCGGATGTAACCGCCGAAGCTCTGGATGATGGAATCGAGGCTCGCCTCCTCGTCGGGTGCGATCCGCTCCTCGGCCAGAGCCAGGCCCTCATCGGGTCGCCCGCGGTTGATCAAGTACTGGATCAGGGCGGCCAGCCGCTCGCGCAACAGACGATTGAACGCCGCTCGGAAGAACGGCTCCAGCCGGCGTTCGATATGCAATGCGCCCACCAAGGCGCGGTGCAGCCCCCGCAGCAGCGGCTGCCATTTCCCCAGGGTGGGCGCCGGCGGGACGGGGGAGGCGATGGCAGCCGTGGACGGCGCTCCCGCGAGATAACGCAGCGCCCGAATGCCGGGCAGGAAGAAATAGGCGCCGCCGCGCACCGTCACGAACCGCGGCATGCCGGTGATACGCCGCGCCGGATGGCCCGGCTGGGGCCGGGAGAAGCGGTCGGCCGCCAAGCCGCCTAACTCCCGATTTCCGAGCAGGGGGTCGGTTTCGGCGCTCAAGCCGGCGAACTTGGTGCTCTGAATCCAGGCGTTCTGCACGAATTCGAATTGGCGCGAGAGATTCGCGCCCAGGCAGAAGAACTGCAGCCCGCGTTCCTCCTCGTCGGCACCGCCCGGCTGCAGCGCCTCTTGGGGCGACAGTCGGCTACCGTAGGCACGCCCTCGACGCACTAGCCTATGCAAGCGTGAGGAGGCGATCAGATCGTCGCGGAATGAACCACGTCTAAAGCCGAGCATCCGCAGCAAGCGCACCACTACGCCGGTCGAGCCGTCGGGCAGATCACCGGTGCGCGGATTGGCGCGCCGGATATGCGCGCCAAACGGGCAGTGCTCGCCGTGCGGGTCCGCCGCGAAGGTGAAGTTGTTCGCGGCAATATCCTCGCGGTCTGGGCCAACGCCCTCGATCCAGTCATGATCCAGCGCCACCAGCGGAACCCCCGCCCGCGTACGGCCCACCATCGCCCGCGCGAGCCGTTCGCGGCGTTTCGGGTCGGAGTCCGACTCCTGATCGAGGCACCGCCAAAAGCCCCGCACGTCCTGGTGCAACTGGCGCAACACCAGATAGGTACCGTTGCGGCCCAGATCCCGGCGGCTGGGCCTATCCTCCGCCGGCGACAAATCCGCGGCCCTCGGGTCCAGCGCCACATCGATCAGCGGGCGTCGAGTGTAGCGCCCGTACTCGTTCGGATAGCCGAGCAGCACTTCGCCCAAGGTGATTACATTCGCGTAGGCGAGCTGATCCTTGCCGCCGCGGGAGCGCTCGCGGCGCCAGTCGAGCCGCGGTTGGCTGATTCCGTCGGCAAACCCAAACGGTTCCAGCTCGCCCAGAGTGGCGGTGGGAAGGCGTGCCTGCACCCGGAATGCCGCCGCCCAGTGCTCGCCCTTGATGGCCTCTTCCCAGGCTTCGAGCCCGCCGGGCCGTGCATAGAGCATCGCGATCAAATGCGGCATGGTTTCCAGGCTGCCGCCCCACGCCCAGGCGGAAGGCGCATTGCGGCCCACATCCCCAAGCCGGCGCGAGCGGTTTTCCTCGCCCGCCATACCGGCGATGAAGGGATCCGAGAACTGCCCAACGAATTCCGCTGCAACGCCGAGCGCTTTCAGCCCATGGCACGTGAACGCCACCTGCAAGGCCGTGTCCGGCGGCGGATGGGCCATCAGTGCGCTGGTGACCGGCGCGCTCTGCAGCCAGCGCTTGGCCGCATCGCAATCGGCGATATCGAGCAGCAGGAAGCTCGCCTCGCTAAGCTGCCGGTGCCCAAAACGCACGAGGCCCTGCACGTCGGCGAAGTCGACCTCGGGAGACTTGGGTTGAGCGGCCGGTTGTGGCGTTACAAAAGCCGTAGCCATTCCCGCACCTCCAGCTCGCTCATGCTCGCCCGCTCGATCCCATCGCGGATCCGGCTGTTGCGTTCCAGATCCACCGCCGTCAGCCCCGGATAGGCCTTGTACCAGACATCGGTCGGCAGCTGATGGCGGCGCAGGACGCGCTTGTAGGCCTGCTCGTTCTTTGCGCCGCGTTTGATTAGCCAGTCCGTGCGCGGGTAGGCGATGCCGTTGCTGAACACCAGGTTTATCCCCCAGGCGACCTTGTTGATGAAGTCATCCATGTAGCTTTCCAGGCTGCCGTCGTAATTGCTGGCGAAGAAAATCCGCGTCTTGTCGTCGAGAAAAACCCAACGCGCGAAGTGAATGGTCTTGACGCGGGTCAGGTAGCCGCGGTTGTAAATGTGGCGAGCCGAATAATCGAGCAGCCACAGCAAAAACGTGGTGGTCCAGCGCCGGAAACGCCCGGGTTTGAGATCACCGAAGACCGTGAACTGGTTGCTCACGTCGTGATCCTCGAGCTCGGTCAGGCGGCGCATATGATCCTGCTCGGGCTCTGGCGTGATCTCCGGGTCGGTTTTTTCGCGCGCGCGAAGCTGGTAAATCAGCAGCGGTGAGGCGAGCAGCAGAAACGGCGCCAGAACGAGCAGCGCGAGCGGGACGCCGACCTTATGGAGGCGATTACGCATGCGCCAATCCGCCGGCGTCGGCGCGGCGGGTGAGAGTTGCAGGCGGCCTGCTTGGCGCTCCGCTTGCACAAATCGCAGCAGCCGCTCACGCACCGCGGCGGGCGGCTCGGCAACGAAATTACCGGCATTGTCTTGCAGGTGCTCTACCAGCGCCGCGCGCAGGGCCTGCTCTTCGCGGATCTGCACGACGGTGCGCCCGATCCAGTTGACGTAGCTCGCCGCCGGAGGACATTCATGTCGTCGCATCCAGTCGAGAAGGTCAACTTCGCCCGAAAAACCGCTGCAGAAGCCGAAGATCCGGCGCAGGCCGGATTCAGACCGCCGGCTGAGGTCAGTGAGGAAGGTATCGGCCGGACCGTCGCAGTCACCGAGGAATACCAGCGAGGTCGGCCATTGCCTGGGCGGGAGGCCGTAGACGATCACGTCCGCGGCCGTTGGTGCATCGAGGATGACGAAACGTGCGAAATGCAGGCGCTCAAACCGGCTGAACGCAACCAGTGAGCTCTCTGGATCTACCACCCCCGGGCGCAAATTCATTGAGGCAAGCAGCGCACGCAGGCCTGCCTCCTGCCCGTCGGCCAACGGAGCGAGCACCATGAAGGTCGATTGCGGCGTCATCCCAGCGCTCCCCCACGACGATGGTAACAACGTCACAATTATACTGCGGATCCAGTAACCTTTCCCCTTCTCTGTGCCTATCTCTAAATCACATTATCCTCCGCTATTCGCGAACTGAGGCTGTAGCCTTCAAGCGGCTCTGGGGTAGAATCCGACATCGGCGACGTCGTCTGGCTTCGTCCGTGGCGTTAGTTCTGAAAACAGATCCTGTCCATGCAACGCATCTTCGGAGGGGGACGATGAATTCGACAGGGAGTTGGATCCGGCGGCTCGCGGCGTCTTCAGCTAGCGTGCTCTGGCTGCTTTTAGCCATCAACTCGTCCGCGCTCGCGACGGCCAAAGTCGTACCCCCTGACCAGTTGATCAAGCAGACTACAGAGCAAGTATTAAGGCTCCTAGAGGAGCACAAGAATGAGCTCAAAGAGCAGCCGGCGCGCATCTATGAGCAGGTCAAGGACCTCGTCATCGACCATTTCGATTTTCAGCTCATGAGCCGTCTCGTGCTCGCTCAAAACTGGCGAGAGGCCAGTCCCGCGCAGCAGCAGCGCTTCGTCAAGGAGTTTCGGAGGCTGCTCGTGCAAACCTATGGCTATTCCTTGTCGCAGTATTCCGGTCAAACCGTTGACTTCAATAGCATGCAATACAGCACTTCTGGTAGCCGCGCTCTAGTCAGGACGGTGGCCCAGCAGCCCGACGGTCCGGACGTTCCGGTCGATTACCGGCTGCATAAGACGGCCGCGGGATGGAAAGTCTACGACGTGATGCTGGATGGCATGAGCTTGGTGCAGAATTACCGCAGCTCATTTCTCGCCCAGATCCGCGGCGAGGGGCTCGATCGGTTTCTCGATGAGTTGGAGCAACGCAACGCCCGCCCGACGCAATAGACCGGCGCCGCGCCCGTGGATGCGTGTGCTTTAATACTCGATCCTGCGCTCGAGCGGCAGAGCGAGCAACTGACCGATGCGCTTATGCGATCCAGTGCCGCGCATTGAGCGGCCTTGCTGCTTCAGGATTACAGTACGCTTGGGTCTAAGGCGCGGCGCATCACCGCCTCGCTTGGCATTTTCGTGTGGGGGACATGCAGGATGGTTCAGCTCGATGAAGCCCGCATTGCTGTCATCGGCCTTGGTTATGTCGGATTGCCGCTTGCGGTCGAGCTCGGCAAACAGCTCGATACCGTAGGCTTTGATATCAACGCCGCGCGCATCACCGAGCTCAGCCAAGGACGGGACAGCACACGCGAGGTGTTGGCGCAGGAGCTCACCGCGGCCCACCGGCTTCGATATACGGGCGCCATTGAGGATATTAAGGACTGCAATGTCTATATCATCACCGTGCCGACCCCAATCGATGAGCACCGTCAGCCGGACCTGCAGCCGTTGCGCAGCGCAAGCGAAACCGTGGGACGGGTCATCGCCGAGGGCGATATCGTCATTTACGAGTCCACGGTCTACCCGGGCGCGACCGAGGAAACGTGCGTGCCGGTCATCGAACGGGTCTCGGGCCTGCGCTACAATCGTGATTTCTACGCCGGTTATAGCCCCGAGCGCATCAATCCGGGCGACCGCGAGCACCGCGTCTCGAGCATCGTAAAGGTCACATCCGGCTCCACGCCAGAGGTCGCCCGGTTTGTCGACGAGCTTTACCGCTCGATTATCACGGCGGGCACTTACCCCGCGGGCAGCATCCGCGTCGCCGAGGCAGCCAAGGTTATCGAGAACACGCAACGTGACGTGAACATCGCCTTGATCAACGATCTGGCCATGCTCTTTGAGCGGCTTGGCCTTGACACCGAGGCGGTGCTCCAGGCCGCCGGCAGCAAATGGAACTTCCTGCCATTTCGGCCCGGATTGGTAGGCGGCCACTGCATCGGCGTCGACCCGTATTATCTCACTCATAAGGCACAGGCCGTCGGTCATCACCCGGAAATGATCCTCGCCGGGCGGCGTATCAATGATGGCATGGGCCACTACGTGGCCGCCCAGGTAATCAAGCTCCTGACCCAGCACAAGCTGCAGGTTGTCGGCGCCAACGTGCTGATCATGGGTTTGACCTTCAAGGAGAATTGCCCGGATTTGCGCAATACCCGGGTGGTGGATATTGTCAGGGAGCTGCGCGAGTACAATGCCAACGTGGAGGTTTACGATCCGAATGTCGATGCGGATAAGGCCAGGGCAGAATTCAGCGTAGAGCTGGTCGACGAGCCGCGTGAGGCCAACTACAATGCCGTGGTATTGGCTGTCGCGCACGATCAGTTCCGGGAGATGGGCGTAGCGCGCGTGCGCGCCCTGCTCAAGCCGGCAGGCGTGCTCTACGATCTAAAATATCTCTTTCCCCAGAGCGCGGTGGACGGCCGGCTATGACCGGGCGGCGCGCAGAAAGTCCAGCACTATGAAGATTCTCGTAACCGGAGCCGCCGGCTTCATTGGCTACCACGTCGCGAGCTATTTGCTCAACCGCGGCGAGGATATAGTCGGCCTCGACAATCTCAACGACTACTACGATGTCGATTTAAAGCTCGCGCGCCTGGCGCGGATCGAGGGCCACGAGCGCTTTCGCTTCGTGCGCCTCGACGTCGCCGAGCGCGATGGCATGGCCGCCCTGTTCCGCCACGAGTGCTTCGATCGCGTGATTCATCTAGCCGCCCAGGCTGGTGTGCGTTACTCCATCGAGAATCCGAACGCCTATGTCGAGAGCAATGTCGTGGGCTTCATGAACGTGCTGGAAGGCTGCCGGCACAACGCCGTCGGCCACTTGGTCTACGCCTCGACCAGCTCGGTATACGGCGCCAATACGCAGATGCCATTTAGCGAGCACCAGAACGTCGCCCATCCGCTCGCCATCTATGCGGCCACCAAGCGTGCCAATGAGTTGATGGCGCACAGCTATTCCCATCTCTTCCAGCTAGCGACCACAGGGCTGCGCTTTTTCACGGTCTATGGTCCTTGGGGTCGGCCCGATATGGCACTGTTCAAGTTCACGCGTGCCATCCTCGAGGGTCGCGCCATCGAGGTCTACAACTACGGCCATCACAAGCGCGACTTCACCTACGTCGATGATATCGTCGAGGGGGTCCTGCGTGCCTGCGACAAAGCCGCCGCACCCGATCCCGCGTGGGAGAGTGACCATCCGGACCCCGCCACCAGCCATGCGCCCTACCGCATCTTCAACATCGGCAATAGCCATCCGGTGGATCTATTGAAGTACATCGAAGTGCTGGAGAACTGCCTGGGGCGCAAAGCCGAGACACGGCTGCTGCCGATGCAGCCGGGGGACGTGGCCGATACCTGGGCGGACGTCAGCGCCTTGAGCGAAGTAGTCGGCTACCAACCGAATACCCCGGTCGAGGTTGGGGTAGAGCGCTTCGTGCAATGGTATCAGCGCTATTATCAGACCTGATTGAGTTACCCAACATCAACATTTCGGGGCTACAGATCCCTTTGCCCGCTCTTGAATAGCGCTTGTTCGAGGAGCGCCAAGTTGCGCAGGTTCGCTTTATAGCCGGCATCGAATACGTCCCCCAATATGGGAACACTACCCGCCACGGCATCCACCAGCATGTTTCGCAACATTTTCCGTAAGACTCCCGGGGGCACACCCAATCTTCTCGCCTCGGCGATGATCCAAAGCGATAGCGCGGCACTCACACTGTCTCCGACCCCGGGGACAAGCCCGATCAGCGCGTCCACACCGAAGCGCCAACGTATGCCGGGAATCTGGAATTCGCTATCCAGTAACCGCGCCGTCCGCCTCAGCCGCCGCAGGCGCCTTAGCGCTTCGGGCCTTACGTCCGCCGCAGATACGCCTTCGTTCATCCCCTCGATACGCTCACCGCTTGGCAATGATCCAGACCGCATGCACGATACCTGGGATATAACCGAGCAGTGTAAGCAGGATATTCAGCCAGAACGCGCCCCCTAGACCCACTTGCAAAAAGACCCCAAGTGGTGGCAGAAGGATTGCGATTATGATGCGTATTAGATCCATTTGCTTCCCTCGCTGTGCCAAGAGCCCAAACGATTATCCCTTACACGATAGATAGACCCAAATGGCTACGTCGAAGTTCAGCGATCATAGGGCCGAGATCATTCGTATCCGGAAAAGCCGTATATCTCTCTCTGTAACTGATTAACGTTCATCAGGACAACGGCAATCGCCGGCTGGCACCGACTTCACCCGGACTAGTCTTCGGCGCCAGCCTGTCGACGCCGCGCGCGGCTCATCGGACGCTTCAGACCAACACAGTAGATTACGGGACAGTAGATTACGGGGCACGAACGCGGCATGCCGCTTAATCACCGGATACGCCTGCCAAATTGTAGCGCGAGCATGAGAGCGCAACGGAGGTGAACCGACGAGATCGAGACCGCGCAAGCGCTCAATGCGCCGTTCGCTAAGCGGATGCGTGCGCAGCAATGAGAGCTTCGATAACCGCCCCTGCGCCCGCAGGATACGCCTCAATGAGCGCCGATGATAACGCTCCATTTTCTCGAGCGCCATCACGAGACCGCGCACATCGCCTGTTAGCTCAACCGCGCCAAGATCCGCCTTGTACTCGCGCGCGCGCGCTAAGGTGAGGTGCATGAGCGTGCTTATCAGCGGCATGCAAACGAGGATCAGGATTGCAACCCAGCTCACGCCGTAGCTTGAGAACAGCAACGACAGGTTGAGCAGCAGCAACGCCTGGCCTGCCGTTGAGAGCAGCCGGGCCAGACGGCCGCAGAGATTAGACGATGCCATAACCCAGAGGTCATTGATTCGCAGATGGCTCACTTCGTGGGCAAAGACGGCTGCGATCTCGCGTGGAGAGAAGGCACGCAGCATGGCATCGGTTATCGCAACCGCCGAAGCCTGACGGTTACCCACCGCGAAGGCATTCATCGTAGCGCTAGGGACGTAGTAGAGTGTGGGTGCCGCGGGAAGCCCGGCTCGCCGCGCAAGGCTATCGAGGAGATCATTGAGGCCGGGCGCGACATGGGCGCTAAGCGGGCGAGCATCGAGTTGGCTCAGAATCCGCGAACGTGAAAGCTTGAACTTCGACATGACGAGGCCTGTTGACTTCCGTCCACGACGCCGCGCAAATTCCGACTCGACCTACCATAACCCACCTTGCGCCGCGGTGGTCACAGTCATAACCCGCGCCAACAGCAGAACGTGACGCGTATTCAGCAATCGGAGCCACGGCGGCATTCATTGCTGATACCGCTACGCTCTTCTACACAATCTGACAAGTGGTCGAGACAAAGGTTTACGATCGGGCATTGATTGGGGCCTCCTCCCCGTCACGATGACATCCATCTAATCTCCGCCGACTCGGTAGGATTTCTCATTCTTTTAGGGGTTATCCCTGATCGCGCCACCGGGGCCTTTACGACATAGTAAACAAACAAAGCTGTGTGCAGGGCTACTAGCGCCGGCACGAGAGAAGCCGGCTCTGTAAAAGGGCTTCTTGGTTATCGGAAAGATCCTGTGGAAACAATGCTCAGAAGTAGATCAGGCGGGTGCGGTATGGCTTGGCAAGACGATAGACCGCCCGGATGGTGGCCGACACGTGTACAGGGGGTACACGGGCGTACGCAGGGTAGGTCTTGCCAAGCGATACCCGACCCGCTCGACCCCCAGACCTTGGCCCTGCATGGCAGAGGATTAATAAATCGGTTCAGCCAGCTCCGTGAACGTCCGTGTGATTTTCCCGTTGCTGAGTGCCTGCGCCCAGGCTCCAGGCTCCAGGCTCCAGGCTCCAGGCTCCAGGCTCCAGGCGTACAAATTTTCTCCCACGCCCACAACGCCGCACCGTATTACAGCGTCTGGAGGTGCGCGCACATTGCGTTCGAAACACGATTGAAGGTCACCGACGGCCACGTCTTTGCGCTCGATCCGGCGCAATCTTCGAGCTCTCGACCCGGTCAGTGTTGGTGCGTTGTTGCAGCGGTACTCGCGTGGTGGCCACGTACGCCCACGCGATCAGCGAACGGGAGCTCGCGTGATACACCAGCCGCTCAATATCCTGCATCTGGAAGGCAATTCAGATGATGCACAAGCGGGCTGAACATCTTGCCGCCATTGTGCAGCAGCTTTCGCTGGCAGGAGAGCTTCGTGAGGTGAGGGGCATCACTTGTCAAGCGGCACGAGCGCTGACCGGCGCTGACGGCGCCGCCTTCTTCCTGCGCGAGGGGGAGCTTGACTATTGCGCCGAAGAAAATGCCATCGGCCCGCTGTGGAAGGGACAACACTTTCCGCTGAGGAGCTCACTTAGCGGCTGGACGATATTGAATCGGCAATCAACCGCCATCGAAGACGTTTATTCCGATGCCCGCATTGCGCTCGAGACCTATCGGCCCACCTTTGTCAAGAGTTTGGTAGTGGTGCCAATCCCCACAGCCGCTCCAATTGGCGCAATTGGCATATACTGGGCCACGCGGCATCGCGCCAGTCCAGAAGAGGTGGGGCTACTACACGCATTGGCTGATAGCGCTTGCCTTGCGATGAAGCATATTCAGCTCTCCAACCGACTTCGAGCCCTCTCTCAGCGCCTTTTCAAGACAGCGGAGAACGAGCGCCACCAGATTGCGCATGAGCTCTATGACCAGATCGGGCAGTTACTGATCGCCATACAGTTCAACCTGCAAAGCAACAAGGTACACTCCGAGGCCTTGCCACTGCAGCCCTCGTTGGATACGAGCATCGAAATCGCCGAACGCCTCTGCCAAAGGGTACAAACGCTCTCATTGAGCCTGTATCCTGAGCTGCTCGATAACCTCGGCCTCGTCTGCGCACTGAGCTCGCACCTGAGACAGGCCACTCAACACACTGGCTTGCTAACGCATTTTCATAGCGAGCTCGGCGAGAGCCGATTTGGCCAACACATCGAGATCATCTGCTTTCGTGTGGCCGAGGAAGCGATAAAGAACGTCATCAGTCATGCCATGGCCGGGTCGATTAGCGTGAAGCTTAGTGAGCAGGACAACCACTTGTGCTTGAGCGTAGTCGACGACGGAATCGGCTTCGACACCTCGAAGCTACGATTCGATCCGCACCATCGTTCGCTCGGCTTGCTTGGCATGCAGGAAAGAGCTTTACTTATTGGAGGCGATGTGCGAATCACCAGCGTTCCTGGCGAGGGCACTGCCGTGCGCGGCCACTTTCCCCTAAAAGCTACTGCTATTGACGAGCGGGCACATCCCGGGTAACGGAGAATCAAGGTGAACCGGATTCGTGTTCTCCTGGCCGATGACCACACGCTGGTGCGTGCCGGTCTTCGCTCTCTCTTGGAGCAGATGCCCGCGGTCGAAGTAGTCGGTGAGGCGAGCGACGGTTTTGAAGCCTGCCGATTGGCCCGATCGCTACATCCGGACATCGTGCTTATGGACATTTCCATGCCCAATCTCAATGGTGTGGAAGCGACCGAGCAAGTGCGCAAATCAGCCGATGTACAAGTTCTCATACTCTCGATGTACTCGGCCGAGGAATACGTGCAGCGCGCCCTCAAGGCCGGAGCAACCGGTTACATCCTCAAGAGCTCGGCCACCACGGAGCTCGAGCTCGCGATCAATGCCGCCGTGGCGGGCAAGACCTTCCTGAGCCCGGCAGTCGCCAAAGCCGTAGTCGGAGATTACCTGGACAGAACAAGCGCGGCGATGGATTCGGAGCTGGGAGCGTTGACCCCGAGGCACCGGCACATTCTGCAGCTTATAGTCGAGGGCAAGACCAACAAGCAGGTTGCGCAGGTGCTGCATCTGAGCATCAAGACCGTGGAGGCTCATCGCGCGGAGCTGATGCATCGCCTGGACATCCATGATGTGCCGGGCTTGGTACGGTATGCGCTGCGCACCGGAATCATTTCATCGGAGGAACCATAGCCAGACCGCCGGCATAGAGCGCCATTAACTTGGCCAGAGCGCAACGAGGGCGATCCGAGGCACAGGCAATGGCTGAGTTGCTAAAGGATACCAATCGCCCGGGTGTCTACATTGAACGGATAGCCGAGGGCGCGGCGCTGCTAAAGGGATTTGCGGCGGTGGAGGCGGCTGCGTTGATCGCGGCGCTCGACCCTATTATTGCGGCGGCGCCGTTTCGCCACATGCTGACCCCAGGCGGACGCCGGATGTCCGTGGCAATGACCAATTGCGGTGGCAACGGCTGGATCACGGATCGCAGTGGCTATCGCTACACCCCATTCGACCCGATCACACAATGTCCGTGGCCGCGGATGCCCGCCGCGGTCGTCAACCTTGCCGCTCGCGCGGCCCGCGCCGGTGGATTTCCAGGTTTCACCCCCGATGCCTGCCTGATCAACCGCTATCGACCGGGTGCCCAGCTCACCTTGCATCAGGACAAGGACGAACGCGACTTCAGCGCACCGATCGTCTCCGTCTCACTCGGGTTATCGGCCGTGTTTCTGTTTGGCGGCCTGCGCCGCCGCGATCGGCCACGGCGCATTCACATGGACAACGGCGATGTCGCCGTATGGGGCGGCACGGCCCGACTTGCTTACCATGGCATTGCCCCGCTCGCCGACGGCGAGCACGCGCTGACCGGGCATTGCCGCATCAACCTGACGCTACGCAAGGCCTCTTGATTGGGGTCGCGCACAGTAAGATGTCACCGTCATTCTGAGCTCCTAATTCTCAGTAAGCCACTGATCAAATGGGAACTTGCTGAGATTGGCGGGAATTGTTACGCATCGGTAATATGATGGCGGTAAGAGGCCAAATGGGTACTTCACCACCTGGGCGGGCCAAGAGGTAACACAATGACCGATCCGAACGAAGATTATTATGGTTGGACCCAAGAAACTATCGAGAAGTTGCCTATTTTGAGGAGGGCGAGTGGGTGTACTGGACCATGGGTGCACCCATCGTGGAGACGACGATCATCAATCGATGCCGTAAAGAAGACACTTATGAGGCACGAAAGAAGGCTGGCTCCTTGCCAACATGATACTCATGCCGAGGACGGAGTGCCTCTGTCTGTCTGCAGCGCGTGGAGAGAAATGGCGTCATCGGAACCGCTCCAAGCCGTCCCAAGGTGAGCGCTGCATTCAGCTTATGGAACTGCATGCCAGGGTTCGCCGGATTGAGCTGTAAATCGAACGCCGTCGTCTTGACGGCCTTCTGCTCATCCCCCGTGCGCTTCGCGAGGCTGTCTGTGAACGTGTCTGCGATGCGGAAGTCCATGTGGCCGGACCTAAACTTCTGCCGGGATCAGATGCAAACCATGATCCACAAAGGGCTGGAAGTCAGCCACGTTCACCGTCACAAAGTCCGCGCCCGCCCTGATCGCCGCGGCCGCAATCAGGGCGTCGGTTTTTAGGCGCCGCCGCCGTCCCGCCGCCTGGAACAACCCGGCAGCGAGCTCGACATCCGCCTCCTGCAGCGGTTCAATATTGCTGGAAAGGAACGCCCGCGCCAGTTCTGCCTCACGGTCCGCCAACGGTCCTAGCAGATACTCGTACCAGACCAGGGCGCAAACCGCCGCCGCTTCGCCATCCACAACCCTACCAACCACAGTGTGACCGCTGCGTGCCCACTGCGGCAAAGCAATCAGCGCATTGGTATCAAAGTGGATCACGACGGTCACGCCCGCCGCTCGTCGTCCCGATGGCGCAAGTCACGCAAAAAACGAATGGCACGCTGCGTCTCCCGCCGGTTGCGCGGCAAGGGCCCTTGCATGTAACGCGCGACCACCTCGGCCGGCGACGGCGTAGTTCCGGCCTGCAGCTCGGATGCCTGCCGCACCGAACGGCGTATCACTTCGGCCTGGGAGACACCCCAGGCTTGCGCAAGCTCGCGAATACGCTGAGCCGTTTGCTCATCTAGCGCATAGGTGGAGCGAACCGTCATCACCGCCATAGCAATTAACCCTTATGGTATGTAGTTATGGTACTGCGTCGCCCAGGGCTGCACAATGACATGGAGGTGATAGAACCAGTGGCGCCCGCCCTGAACCGTGCACCGATTCGCCAACCATGTACGGTCAAGGACCTGTCCATGACCAATCAGCCTATCGAACAGACAGGCCAACGGGCTAGTCGCACAGCGGCTTCACAACCGGCGCCTACACTCTGAACACTTTCATCATCTCGTCAGTTTCTTAGGCTTGGGCAGCTTGCCATCCCGCCGCAGCCGCCAAATCGACATATCGGAACAGCCGCCGAGTTTATCCTTGAGCTGTTTGTCGGTAATGAGTCGTTTCATTACTGGCCTCCCGTGCTATCGCGACCTCACGTGTTGGGATGGTATTGATATGGCTGGCGATAGCTACACAAAACCGATGCAACCCGTATCGTGGTTTCCAACAGACGGAATCTGCGGAAGGATCTGGTCACTCAGTAAGATACTAAAAAAGCGCCGCATCGGGCGCTTTTTAGTGGAGGCTCAGACACTTAGAGACTGGGTGATGGTGGAGGCGGCGGGAATCGAACCCGCGTCCGCAAGACCTCCACTCCAGGGTCTACATGCTTAGACACGTCTTTCTTTTTTAACCGGCCGCTTCCCGACGCGCAGGGAATGCAGTCAGCGAGCCCGTTTGGGTTTCGCTCCAGGGATCCGGGCCGTCCCCGAAGCTATCCTGTGTGATATGCCCGCTGAGAAGAAACCACAGGCAATCGCCAATCAGCGGCTCGCGGTTCTTTAGGCCGCGAGGGCGTAGTTGTCGTCGTTGGCAACTATCATTTTTGCCGCGTGTTTTACGAGGTGAGCGACATCCTCGGCATGCACCTGAAGCTTCGCGACCTACGTCGAAACCTAGTCGCCCCCTTCAAGCAGGAGAACATAGTATAACCGAACGAACGGTTGCGCGCGAGACTGACTGAGCCTTGCCGGTGTCCCGGCACACCGCGTAATGAGTGCCCAGCGGTGCCCCGGAGACTGTTCGCCGGCTTTTCAGCCGATAGGGGGTGCCTTGTTGCGAATCTAGCGATTCGCCGCATCCAAGGCCGCGAGCCGGCGTCTGTTCGGCTATGCTCGGCTCATCCCGTGACGGTGATTGTGGCTCGACGGGGTGATTCCTGCACGCGCATCGCTACGGGCGCTTTTTTTCCTAGCCGCCGAGAGAAAGGCCTCGGCCCAATCGAAAACGTCGTGATTGCGGATGGTTCGGCGCAGCCGGCGCATCCGCTCGAGCCGCTCGTCCTTGGGCATTACGAACGCCTGATAGATGCTCTCCGCGGTAGATGCTATGTCGTGCGGGTTAACCAGCAACGCTCCGGTCTTGAGCTCCGCGGCCGCACCCGCGAATTCGCTTAGAATCAGTACTCCGTGCTCCTCGACCTGCGCGGCGCAATACTCTTTCGCGACCAAGTTCATGCCGTCTTTGAGCGGCGTGATCAGAGCGATGCTGGCGATGCGGTAATAGGCGAGCAGGTCTTCCCAGGATAGGCTGTGGTACATGTAATGAATTGGCACCCAGCCAGGCTCGGAGAACTGCCCATTGATCTCGCTTACGAGCTGCTCGACATCGCACCGCAGCTTGGCATAATCACTGATTTTCTCGCGGCTGGGCACGAGATGCTGGACCAAGGTGATTTTACCGCGCAGCTCCGCGTGGCGCTCGAGAGCCAACTGGAATGCACGCAGCCGATGCACAATGCCTTTCGTATAATCGAGGCGGTCTACGCCCAAGATCATGCGTCGTCCCCGCAGATCGACCCGAAGCTGCAGCGCTCGATGTTGCACGGCGTCCGAGGCGGCATCCTTCGCCACCCTCGAGTAGTCGATGCTGATCGGCAGTGTGGCGATCTGGATGTCGCTCCAGGCTTTGTCATCGGCCGCCGTACGATCCAGAAAGCGGCCCCGCACGTCCAGCTTGACGTTGCTCTCGACCACAAAGCGCTCGCCCAAGGCGTCTGCACACTGCAGGAAATTGCGCCGGTCGCGGTCAGTTTGGAAGGCGATCAGATCGAAACTGAGCAGGCTGTCCATGATCTGCTGCCGCCACGGCAGCTCGAGGAATAGTTCGAGGGAGGGGAACGGAATATGCAGAAAGAACCCCCGTCGGCTTGAAACCCGCAGCCGGCTCAGCTCATGTCCAAGCATCATCAGATGGTAGTCATGAACCCAAAGGACATCATCGGGGGCGGCTTCTCTCGCCACTACCTCGGCAAATTTGCGGTTGACCCGGCAGTAGGCGCGCCAATGATCCGCGCTGAAACGGCAGATCTTCGGCATGTCGTGAAACAGCGGCCAGATGAGGCCATTGGAGAAGCCTTTATAGAAGTCGTCGACTTCCTCGCTGTTGAGCGGGACGGCCCGCATGCGCGGGTTGTCATGCGCGGCCAGATGCTCTCCAACCTCGGCGAGCTCCGTATCGCCGACATCCGCCGCGCCGGGCCAGCCCACCCATAGGCCGCCCCTTTCTCGCAAGATGGGGCGCAGCGCGGCGACTAGACCGCCAGAGCTCGGCTTGGCTTGCCAGCCGCTTCCGTCGCAGCGGTCCAGCATGATTGGGAGGCGATTGGAGACAATGACGATGCGTTGTTTGGGTGGAGTCAGAAGGGCTTTGGTGGTGAGCTCTCGCCTAGCGCTGGGGCAAGGCAGTCGGCTCTCCGGGAATACATTGTGCGCCGCCATGCGCACACCTCATGCCTGTGTATTGAATGATATAGAATCTGACAATCAAAAGGGCAAAGTGTTGCATTCGAAGGGAAGGCTTGTATTCTTCTCCGCCAGCGCGCCCGTTGCTGGAGGGAAGCCGGGGCCTAACGGGAAAGGCGATCGGCCAAGGCCAAGCCTGCCGTGACGAGCGCAATATCAAGAGCGCACTGAGCCGCGCGGATCTCGCGCAAGGCCTCGTCGATATTCTGTATGAACGGCGTGATGTGCGATGCGGCTTCGTTCGAGGGTAACTCGTGTGAGCAGAAATGATCCACGATGTGCTGGAGATGGCGTTCCGTCGTCAGCAGACGTTCCCGTGCATGTTCCACATTTTTCATCGCCAACGCTTCCATAATTTGCGTTAAGCTCCGCTGCTGTTCACGCGCGCTTCAGTCTGATTCAGCGCGATGACTCTTGCCCTTGTTGTAAAGAGTAGACCCATCTTGCCGCCATTGCTAAGTAGACTTGACAGGTGATGCATGGCTATAGCCGGCAGGCAGCCCCTTTTCTCGCGCATCGAGCTCGATGCCGTAATCTTCGAGCTCGATGATGCGGTGAACGATGCACCGCGCAGCGTGCGGCGGCTGATTGAGGCGCTGCGCGAGCGCGGCTATCGCACGGCAGTGGTGAGCTCGCGCCGCATTGGCGCTGCCATACTTTCTACTGCCGGGACCGAATTACCGTTCGATGTTCGCGTGGATGGCGCCGAGACGGGCCGCCTGGGCTTGCACGGCAAGCCGAATCCAGACGTCCTCTTGCACACTGCCCGGCTGCTGCAGGCGCCGCCGCAGCGCTGCGCCATTATCGCGGATGCTCTCGCCGCTATCGAGGCCGCCCGTGCTGGTGGATTTGGCTTAGTGCTTGCCGCGACGCAATCGAGCGAGCGCGAGGTTTACCTTGCCCACGGCGCACGCGGCGTGTTTGCGGATCTCGCCGAGGTGGCCGCGGCCACGCTCGGTTGCGAGCCGCGGCGGGCGGCTACACTGCCCTCGGCGCTCGCCGCGCTGCCGCGGATCCTGCAAGCAGGGCAAGAAGGGCTGCTGATGCTGCTCGATTACGACGGCACGCTTACTCCGATCGTAGAGCGCCCGGAGTTGGCCGTGCTTGCAGACGAGACGAGGACAATGCTGTGCGATTTGGTCGCGCTCATGCCCGTCGCCGTGGTGAGCGGCCGCGAGTTGGCCATGCTGAGAAGGCTGGTCGATGTGCCTGGGCTGGTATACGTGGGCGATCACGGCTTCGATATCACGGACGTCGCGGGTGAAGGCCATCAACTCGAGGCCATGAAAGACTACCTGCCGATACTGGATGCGGTAGAGCAACGCCTGCGCGCGGGCCTAGCGGGTGTTGCCGGTGCTCTACTCGAGCGTAAGCGCTCTTCCGTCGCCGTGCATTTCCGTCTGGTCGCGGAAGCCGATATCTCGCAAGTGCAGACTCAGATAGATGACATACTCTCGGCGCACCCGCAGCTCAAGACCACCCCCGGTAAGAAGGTGGTCGAGATTCAGCCGGGCCTCGATTGGGATAAGGGCAGGGCCGTGGAGTGGCTGCTGCCACGGATCGATGCCGGCGGACGGCGGCATCCGGTCTACATCGGCGATGATAGGACCGACGAGAACGCCTTCCGCGCGGTGTGCGCCCGCGGCACCGGGATTTTGGTACGCGACGATGACCACCCCACGGTAGCGCACTACGCTCTGGAAGATCCCGGCGAGGTACGGCTGTTTTTGCACCAGTTGATTCGCTCGTTA
>JAKDMQ010000022.1 GCA_030452265.1 Nitrococcus sp. | reverse complement strand
GCAATCGCCTCGTAAGCGATAGGTCCTCGGTTCGAGTCCGAGTCCCGGCATCACCCGCGCACAACACGGGCGGAACCGCGGCGGCCCAATAATGCTCGGATCAGTGTGGGAAGTCCTAGGGTCTGTTGACATTCACCCACGGCGTCGCGTTGCTGCCCAACAGCCGGCCAAGCAAGGCGAATGGCGCAACGGGGAATGGCGGCGAGGGCGCTGCTCCCACAGGCTCTATGTACCGCCGGCAGTAGTGCGTTGTCGCGTCGGAGCCAGCAATTGTCATGAGGGCTAAATGGGTTATGGCTCCATGAAGAAGCCCTGGCATGCAGCCGAACGTACGATAGATGAGGATGTAATCATGGCCGAGACACCAGCCGAAGAGAAGATAGTAAAGGACGCCGTGCTGCTCACACTGGAGGCCGAGCATGCCAAGCTTGCCAGCGTCAACGCGTCCGGGGATCCGGATCTGGAGGGTGCGAATCTTGGAAAGCTCGCCAAGGAGCTTAAAGAGGTGAACGACGCCATCCGGGCGCTGCCGGCGCAGGATTCGCTGTTCGACCTGCTCGCCAGGATTTGGGAAGGTTGGGATGTGGATACCGATCCTGCCGCCGGCGAGGGCGAGAGCTGGCTGGAGAGCAATCCCTACGGACCCATGGTGCTGCAGTGCTGGCGTGAATGGAGTCCGGGTAAGTCAGAGGAACAAAAGGAGTTCATACCCTGGCTTCGAGGTGTCTTACGAGAGCAAAAGCCGGGGCAGCTTTGGGAGGAATACCGCAGCTTCCTGAAGAGGCAATCGGAAAATCAAGAATAATTGCAGCCATGCGCCGGCTTGCCCTTGTAATAGAGGCGAGCGACACTATGTTAAGTTAGAGAAGTGGGATCGCGGCCTTTAGTACACGCTGCACCAACGAAGGGCATCGGGTATGAATCCGTGCCAGGCTTAGGGCCGCTTCTTGCGCAGGTAGGGTGGCCTGATGAATTCAGTCCTGGATGCCATACGCCGCTGGCTACTCTATCATTTACATGGATAACGTTATCTCGGCATGAAGGATCCATGGAAGACCTTGTGTATCATGCCAACGCGGGATCTTGCTAAAATCAAGACCGCGTATCGTGTGCATGCCCAGAAATACCATCCCGACAAAGCGCTGAGCCTCGAGGAGGCGCGGCACTATACGCTGCGGTTCATCGAGTTGCGGGATGCGTACAGGGATGCCACCTTGATGGCGCAATACGAGCCCAATTTGCAGCCGCTAGACATCCTGCATCCCACTGATCTATCCAAAAACACGCTGTTATCCAACGACTGGTTCGTGGCCGCTATTGCGATAGTGGCTGGCGTGTTCGGATTCTGGCTGGTTTGGCTCAGCGCACCTCATTACGCGGTACATGCGTTGTCAATGACGCAGTCCGTTCTCGTTGTCGCATTGACTCGGAAGCGGGCCGGTTCTGCCGCACGGGGTCACTGTTTGTCAGCCTGGGGGGTTCCTGTTACATTGCCGAGCGGTTCAGTGGTGGTGGCGTCGGTCCTCCCGCGGCGATACGTTGTAAACCCCGTCAGGCCCGGAAGGGAGCAGCGGTAGCAGCGGATTCGGGCGCCGGGATGCGGCTGGCGTTGCCACCTCCAAATCCTCCCTCGCGCTCACACGCAAGGTCTTGCGGCGGCAATGGTACAATGCAGCGGACCACTTAGATGAGTTACCAAGTTCTCGCCCGCAAATGGCGGCCCCGGACTTTCGCCCAGATGGCGGGTCAGGAGCACGTTCTAAGGGCGCTTAGCAATGGGCTTGCGAGCGGTCGTTTACATCACGCCTACCTTTTTGCAGGTACCCGAGGCGTGGGCAAGACCACGATTGCGCGTATCTTGGCGAAATGCCTCAACTGCGAGCGCCAGGGTATCACGGCTGAGCCATGCGGCGAGTGCAGCGCATGCCAGGAGATCGACCAGGGCCGATTCGTCGATTTGATCGAGGTGGACGCAGCCTCGCGCACGCGCGTGGAGGACACGCGCGAGTTACTGGACAACGTCCAATACGCACCCGCGCGCGGCCGCTTCAAGATCTATCTTGTCGATGAAGTCCATATGCTCTCGCAGCATAGCTTCAACGCTTTGCTGAAGACATTGGAAGAGCCGCCGCCGCACGTCAAATTCCTGCTTGCCACCACGGATCCGCGGAAGCTGCCGGCCACCATCCTATCGCGCTGCCTACAGTTCAATCTCAAGCGCTTGCCGGCCGATCGCATCGCCGATTATCTGACCGAGATCTTGGCGCACGAGGGCATCAAGGCTGAGCCGGCGGCCTTGCGCCGTCTGGGCTACGCCGCGGATGGCAGCATGCGCGATGCGCTCAGCTTGCTGGATCAGGCTATTGCCTATGGCGCCGATGCCGTGCGCGATGAGGACGTTCGCGAGATGCTCGGCAGTATCGAGAGCGATTTCTTGCTCGAGCTCTTGGAGGCATTGGCAATACAGGATGGCAGGGCACTGCTGGAGGTGGTGGCCCGAATGGCGGAGCGTGGGGCGGATTTCAGCGCGGCCATTGCCGAGTTGTTGCTTAGCTTGCACCGGCTGGCTTTGATTCAAAGCGATGCGGATGCGCTAGCCGATGAATTGTCCGAGCGCGATCGACTACAGGATTTGGGCCACGGGTTGACGCCGGAGGACGTGCAACTCTACTACCAGATTGGACTCGTGGGACGCCGGGATTTACCGCTTGCGCCGGATCCGCGCACGGGGTTCGAAATGGTGCTGTTGCGCATGCTGGCATTCCGACCGGCGGCGATGGCGCCGATCGCACCGGCAACGCAACAATTCGGTGCGCAACCGTTACCATCACAGCCCAAGCCTCGGCCCGGGGCCGCGCCGGCGAGTGGCTCGAGCGGCGTGCGGGAGAGCGGCGGTGGGTCTCGGTACGCCACCCAGGCGGCGAGCGAACCTCGGCCGAAATTAGCCGCTGAGTCGCCCCGCTCGTTCGATGATTGGCACGCGCTGGTTGAATCGCTGCCGCGTGGGGGGATGGCTCGGGCGCTCGCCGGTCATTGTCTGTGGTTGAGCCGCGAAGGCGACTTGGTGCGCCTGCGCATCGATTCGAGCCATGCGCATCTGCTCAATCCCGGCATAGAGGCGCGGTTGTGCAAGCTGTTGTCGGATCAGTTGGCGCAGAAGCTATCCCTTCGCATCGAGGTAGGCCAGGGCAGGGGCGAGACGGTCATGCAGCGTGAGCTCGACCGACTCCAGCAGCGAAAGCGGGCGGCTGAGGCGGCTATCGAGAATGATCCCAACATCGCGGCTTTGCAGGAGGCCTTCGATGCCCGGGTAATCCCTGACTCGATTCAGCCGAGCGAGGACTGAAGCGAGCTGGAGAGAGACGAGGTCAAGTCTCCTATCGCGCATTCAGTAGGTGGGGCAAGCTATGCTAAAGATCTCAAAGACTTGAAATGCGCAATACTAGACCTGACCCAAGCGGCTACGATGCTCAATCGACGGGAGAGCACAGTATGAACATGAAGGGCGGTGGTATGGGAAATCTGATGAAGCAAGCCCAGAAGATGCAGGAGAATCTGCAGCGGGCCCAGGAAGAGATCGCCAGTCTGGAGGTGAGCGGGCAAGCCGGCGGCGGTTTGGTCAATGTTGTGATGACAGGGCGCCATGAGGTTCGGCGCATCACTATCGATGAGAGCGTATATGACGACCGGGAGATGGTCGAGGACCTGGTGGCGGCGGCTGTCAATGATGCGACTCAGAAGCTCGAGAAAGCCACCCAGGAGAGGATGTCAGGATTGGCCCAGGGCATGGGGTTGCCGCCTGGCATGAAGCTGCCGTTTTGAGACGATGATAGAATTCTCGCCGCTGGTCAGAGAGTTGGTCGAGGCGCTGCGCTGCCTGCCAGGAGTCGGTCCGAAATCGGCTCAACGCATGGCTTTGCATGTCCTGCAGCGGAATCGTGACGGTGGGGCCCGACTCGCACGCATTCTCGCCGAGGCGGTTGTGAGCGTTGGAGAATGCCGATGCTGCCGGATCCTGGCCGAACAGGCGCTGTGCGCAATCTGCGCCAGCAGCAAGCGTGACCGCCATGCCCTTTGCATCGTGGAGAATCCGGCCGATGTCTACGCGCTGGATCAGGCCACCGACTACAGGGGGCTCTACTTCGTGCTCAATGGCCGATTGTCGCCGTTGGACGGCATCGGCCCGGCCGAGCTCGGGCTGGACTGCTTAGAGAGGCGGTTTTGCGAGGGCGAAATCCATGAGATCGTCCTTGCCACCAACTCGACCGTGGAAGGAGAGGCTACAGCGCAGTTCATTGCCGAGCTGGCGCACCACAATGCGATTCACGTCAGCCGAATCGCCTATGGTGTCCCTGTGGGCGGTGAGTTGGAGTACGTGGACAGCGGGACACTGTCTCATGCGTTTGCGGGTCGCCGCGAGTATCGCTAAGCTCTGCCGCGGTGGCAGGCGTTGATGTTGGGTTTGCGATCGGCTATCGGCAGCTTGACGGTTTTGTCATCTCGCCGTTGGCCAGGCACTCTTCAGGAACGGTTTATTAACGCACTCCCCGAGTCTTCCCGCTGCCGGCTTGGAAAGGCCTCACGTTTGGCAGGCATGACTTTCTCGACAGGTAACTATGCCTTTGCCGTGGCTCATGCGCGCTACTACTTGGTGCGTGAGAAAAAGCCCAGTTAGCAGCACGCAGGTTCTCTGCCCTGCTACAGCAGAATCTTGTCAATCCAGAGTGAAGCGTCGCGCAACAGGCGTCATGCAAGTTGGTCTAAATGCGTCGGTTCATATGGAAATTATCTGACAAAACGTTTACATTGGTCTCCTGCAATAGAAATGCAGTGCCATGCGCATAGCTCTTATGAGGATTTTGACACGCCTGAGTGGGTCGGGTTGGCTGTGTCAGAACGCTGTGAGAAGCGGAAATTTGTTGGAGGCGCTACTCATGGCTCGTGTTGAATGAAAAAGATGCAGGAGCGACCATGGATCTCTCGAAGTATTCGTTGGAAGAGCTCAAGTGGCTCAAAAATGACATCGATAAGGAGCTCGGGTCCCGGCGTAAGGTGGACGCCAAAAAGGCGCAGCAGGAATTGAAATCAGTAGCGGAGCGTTATGGCTTTACATTGAAAGAGCTGGTCCTCGGTCAAGCCAAGAAACCGCCGCGAAGCAAAGGACCGGCACGTTTTCGTCATCCCCAGGATCCGAATAAAGTCTGGTCCGGACGTGGGCGCAAGCCCGTCTGGGTCAAGGAGTGGGAAGCGGGCGGTCGCGTCTTGGACGAGCTTCGAGTCGGCCAAGATTAGCTCCGCGGCTAGTATGTTTTGTGTCTGCGGGCGGGCGCGGCGGTGCGCCGCGCGCTTTTCATTACGGGCTGCAGGAATGGTCGGCCGGCGATGTGCTCGCCTTCCAGTGCGATCACGTCGCCAACCATCATTTCGTTCGCGCCGAACTGGGCGGAATATTTGCTTGCTGCGGTCAGTAGAGGGGTGCGGCTCAGCTCAAAAGTTACGGCGCGCTCGTTCATCGGCCCGCGGACAGGTATCCATCAGGGTAGACAACGGTTTGTGCGATCGCGTTGGCTGCGCTCAGGTTCGCAGGCCAACTCCGCGGCGCAGCAGGTACAAGTTAAGGCACACCAAGGTGACAATAAAAATGATGATGATAGCGTACGCGGATTGGATCGGGATGTCGGATTCGCCAAGAAAGCCATAGCGGAAGGCATTCACCATATAGAGAATGGGATTTACCAGAGAGAATTCGCGCCAGACACCGGGCAGCAGGTCAATCGAGTAGAATACACCTCCGAGATAAGTTAACGGCGTGAGTATGAAGGTCGGCACGATAGCGATGTCGTCGAACTTGCGAGCGAAGATTCCATTGATGAACCCACCGAGAGAAAACAGCAGTGCCGTTAGGAATGCTACACTGATCGTAATGGCAGGGTGCTGGATTTGGATGTTCGTGAACAGCATGGAAATAAAGGTGACGATCAGCCCAGTGAGCAATCCGCGGCCCACTCCGCCTGCAAGGTAGCCGACGAGAATCGTGTAATTTGGGGTGGGCGAGACCAGGATCTCCTCGATGTGTCGCTGAAACTTCGCGCCGAAAAACGAAGAGACGACATTCATGTAGGAGTTGGTGATAACAGACATCATGATAATGCCCGGTACGATGAACTCCATGTAGCTATGGCCGGCCATAGGCCCGATACGGGGCCCAATGAGGTTGCCGAAGATGACGAAATACAGTGTCATGGTAATCGCCGGCGGTAGCAAGGTTTGCAGCCAAATGCGCAAGTAGCGGTGGGTCTCCTTCCAGGCGATCGTGCGCAAGGCAATCAGAGTCTGGCGTGCGTACCCCGGATGTACGGCGTTGCTCCTCATGTGGCTGTCTCGATCTGCTCGGGTTTGCCGCGCTCCTCGGCTGGCCGCTCGAGCATCCGCACGAACAGCTCCTCTAGCCGATTAGATTTATTCTTCATGCTTACGACCTGCACGTTGCGCTCGGCCAGCCGGGCGAAGAGCTCGTTTAAGCTCTGATCGGAGCGGACCTCTACCTCGAGACAGAAATCATCTACCGGCATGAGGTGAAAATCCTCGATCACCGGTACTTCGGCAACGCTTCCCTGGATATCGAGGAGAAAGCTTTGTGTCGTGAGTTTACGCAGTAAGGATCGCACATCAGTATTCTCGATGATTTGCCCCCGATCGATGATGGCGATATTGCGGCAGAGCGATTCGGCTTCCTCCAGATAGTGGGTGCTGAGGATGATCGTCGTGCCCTGCGCGTTGATCCGGCGCAGAAAGCTCCACATGGATCGGCGTACCTCGATATCGACGCCGGCGCTTGGCTCATCCAAAATCAGCAACCGTGGCTCATGAATCAGCGCGCGGGCAATCATGAGCCGGCGTTTCATGCCTCCGGAGAGTGTCCGGGACACGCTGTTGCGCCGGTTCCACAGGCCGAGCTCGCTGAGATAGTGCTCCGCGCGGTGATGCGCCGTGCGCCGGTTGATTCCATAGAACCCCGCCTGGTTCAAAACGATTTGGCTGACGGTCTCGAAGCCGTTGAAATTAAACTCCTGCGGCACGAGCCCCAACACTGACTTGGCTTCCCATGGCTCACGCTCGATGGGGTGGCCGAATACCTCCGCGCTGCCGCAGGTCTTACGCACCAGAGAGCTGACAATACCGATGATCGTGGATTTGCCGGCTCCGTTGGGTCCGAGCAAGCCGAAGAACTCCCCCTCATCGACCTCTAGATCCACATCGCGCAAGGCAACGACTCCGCCCGCGTAAACCTTGTTCAGCCTTTTGAGGGAAAGGGCTTTCATGGGTGCTGATCCACCGCGAGTAACGAATATGAGGAGACAGGCGAGCGCCCGGCGTAAGGGTTGATATCCTAGCCTAGTCATAGGGCATGAATGCGACAAGGCGATGCCGGCGCCAACAGCAATGGACACTTACCGGCGCGCCGACGTACAATTGTCACCTGCTCTTTTATTGGTGTTGAAACTCCTGCAATCAAGTGCACCGGGAGGGTATCTCACGATCCCTCCCGTTTTTGTGAGTACTCGGAGGGGCATTGGACAGGCCTGCGATCATCGCACTCGATGACGGTACCGTGCTTCGCGGCCGAGCCATTGGTGTCGAAGGGCACGCGGTCGGGGAAGTTTGCTTCAACACGGCTTTGACCGGATACCAGGAAATCTGTACGGATCCCTCTTATGTCCGCCAGCTCGTAACCCTCACTTGCGCGCACATCGGCAATGTCGGCGCCAACCCGCTCGACAGTGAATCGGACGGGGTCAAGCTAGCGGGTCTCCTGGTTCGGGACGTGCCGCCCCGGATCAGCAGTTGGCGTGCCCGCGAGAGCCTTCAAGACTACCTCGAGCGCAGCAACGTGGTGGCGATTGCCGGCATCGATACTCGACGGCTCACGCGCCATTTGCGCGAGCAGGGAGCCCGCAACGGCTGCATCATGACCGGTGACATCGACGCGCGGAGCGCGATTGAGCGGGCACGGTCATTTCCCGGTTTGCAGGGTATGGATCTTGCCAAAGTGATCACGACCCAGCAGGCCTATGATTGGCGGCTTGGCGGCTGGTCACTGATGCACGCCGAGGGTGAGCCCCCGACACTTGGGGATAACGAGCTGCCTTGGCGCGTCGTGGCCTACGATTATGGCATCAAGCGCAATATACTGCGCCGACTGGTTGATCATGGTTGCCGGGTCACCGTGGTTCCGGCTACAACGCCCGCGGCCGAAGCGCTGAGCTTGCGCCCCCACGGGGTTTTCCTCTCCAACGGGCCGGGGGATCCGCAGGCTTGCGGTTACGCCATCGAGGCCATTCGCGAGCTACTGGCGGCCGAAATACCAATTTTTGGTATATGCCTTGGTCATCAGTTCCTTGGGCTTGCATGCGGGGCCCGAAGGATAAAGATGAAGTTCGGCCATCATGGGGCCAACCACCCGGTGCTCGAGCTGGCGTCCGGCCGAGTTTTGATTTCCACGCAGAATCACGGCTTCGCGGTGGATGAGTCGACACTGCCAAAGAACGTGCAGGTCACCTATCGCTCGCTTTTCGACGGCTCGCTGCAGGGTATCCATTTTCGCGATCGTCCGGCATTCGGATTCCAGGGACACCCGGAGGCAAGTCCGGGACCGCACGATCTCTCAGCGCTGTTTCAGCACTTCGTGGACCTGATGGCGGCAGTGCCACCCTCGGTTCGCGGCCGCTATTACGCGGCGGACCAATAAGGCGGCGAGCAGGACCATGCCAAAGCGCACCGATATCGACAGCATTCTCATCATCGGCGCGGGCCCGATCGTAATCGGCCAGGCTTGCGAGTTCGATTATTCGGGCGTGCAGGCCTGCAAGGCTCTGCGTGAGGAAGGCTACCGGGTCGTGCTGGTCAACTCCAATCCGGCCACGATCATGACCGATCCACAGATGGCCGATCGGGTCTATATCGAGCCCATCAATTGGCGCACCGTTGCCAGTGTGATCGCGCGCGAGCGCCCTGACGCGCTATTGCCCACAATGGGTGGCCAGACGGCGCTCAACTGTGCCTTGGATCTCGCCAAGCAGGGTGTGCTCGATGAATGCGGCGTGGAGATGATCGGCGCGCGCCAAGCGGCGATCGACAAGGCCGAAGACCGCGAGGCGTTTCGCACCGCGATGACCGATATCGGTTTGCTCACGCCGCGCGCCCATATTGCCCACGGCCGTGACGAGGCGCTGCAGCTCCAGGATGAGATCGGATTCCCGACCATCATTCGCCCGTCGTTTACCCTCGGGGGCAGCGGTGGGGGCATTGCCTACAATCGCGAGGAACTTGTCGAGATCGTCGAACGGGGCCTGGATCTCTCGCCCACCAACGAGGTGTTGTTGGAGGAGTCCGTGCTCGGGTGGAAGGAGTACGAGCTCGAGGTGATACGCGATTGCGCCGATAATTGCATCATCATCTGCTCGATCGAGAACCTGGATCCGATGGGTATTCATACGGGTGACTCTATAACCGTGGCGCCGGCGCAGACGCTGACCGACAAGGAATACCAGCTTATGCGCGATGCCGCCATCGCGGTGCTGCGCGAGATCGGGGTCGAGACCGGGGGCTCTAACGTGCAATTCGCGGTCAACCCAGACAATGGTCAGATCGTTGTCATCGAGATGAATCCCCGCGTCTCTCGCTCCTCGGCATTGGCCTCCAAGGCGACCGGCTTCCCGATCGCCAGGGTGGCGGCCAAGCTCGCCGTCGGCTATACCCTGGATGAGCTGCGCAACGAGATCACCGCCGGCGCGATGCCGGCCTCATTCGAGCCCACCATCGACTATGTAGTGACCAAGATTCCGCGCTTTACCTTCGAGAAGTTCCACAAGGCGCAGCCCGTGCTCACCACCCAGATGAAATCGGTGGGAGAGGTTATGGCCATCGGGCGCACTTTTCAGGAATCGCTGCAAAAGGCGCTACGCAGTCTGGAGAATGGCCTGGAGGGCTTGGATGAGCGCGCCGACCTTGGACGCGAGGAAGTTCATGCCGAGATCATCAACGAACTGCGGGTTGCCGGGCCGGAGCGAATTCTCTGGATCGGCGATGCCTTTCGGGCCGGCTATTCGGTAGAGCGCGTCCACGAGCTCAGCGCCATCGATCCGTGGTTCCTAGCGCAGATTGAAGAGCTGATTGCGCTAGAGGCAAGCGTGCGGCAGCGCCCTGAGAAGGCGCTGCAACGGGCGGAGCTGTTCGCGCTCAAACAGCGTGGGTTCTCCGATGGCCGGCTCGCAAAGCTGCTTGGCCGTGCCGAGGGCGAGGTGCGCCGGTGTCGTCACGCCCTTGCCATCCGCCCGGTTTATAAGCGAGTGGACTCCTGTGCCGCGGAATTCGCGGCCAGCACCGCCTATTTGTACTCTACCTACGAGGATGAGTGCGAGGCCAATCCCACGCAGCGCAAGAAAATCATCGTGCTTGGCGGTGGGCCCAATCGGATCGGTCAGGGCATCGAGTTCGACTATTGTTGCGTGCATGCCGCCCTTGCCATGCGCGAGGATGGCTATGAAAGCATCATGGTGAACTGCAATCCCGAAACGGTCTCTACCGATTACGATACATCCGATCGGCTCTACTTCGAGCCGTTGACTTTGGAGGACGTGATCGAGATCGTGGAGAAGGAGCAGCCCATCGGCGTCATCGTCCAATACGGCGGCCAGACCCCGCTGAAGCTGGCGCGCGCGCTGGAGGCCCACGGAACGCCCATCATTGGCACGTCGCCGGAGTGCATCGATTTGGCCGAGGATCGGGAGCGTTTTCAGCAGTTGATCAGCCAGCTCGGCTTGCAGCAGCCACCGAATCGCTCGGCGTTCGCGATCGAACAGGCGCTGGAGCTGGCGCGCCAGATCGGGTACCCGTTGGTGGTGCGCCCGTCTTATGTGCTCGGCGGCCGGGCCATGGAGATCGTCTATGAGGAGGGGGATCTGCTGCAGTACATGCGCGCAGCGGTGAAAGTCTCGCCTGAGGCGCCCGTGCTGCTGGATCGATTTCTCGACGACGCTGTCGAGGTAGACGTAGATGTTATTTGCGACGGGCGCGATGTGCTCATCGGCGCCATCATGGAGCATATCGAGCAGGCTGGTGTGCACTCAGGCGACTCAGCCTGCTCCCTGCCCGCCTATACGCTCTCGGCGGAGAGTTGCAATCGGCTGCGCGATCAAGCACGCATGATCGCACTCGAGCTCGGCGTAGTCGGCTTGATGAATGCTCAATTTGCGCTTAAAGACGACGAAATCTACGTGCTGGAGGTCAATCCCCGGGCATCCCGTACGGTGCCGTTCGTCTCCAAGGCGATCGGGCTGCCCCTTGCGAAGATTGCCGCCCGCTGCATGGTAGGCCGCGGCCTTGCGGAGCAGGGCTATACCCAGGAGGTCATTCCGGCCTACTATTCAGTTAAGGAAGCGGTATTTCCATTCGTCAAGTTCCCGGGGGTGGATCCGATTCTGGGGCCGGAGATGAAGTCCACCGGCGAAGTGATGGGCATCGGGCGTTCGTTCGGAGAAGCTTACGCCAAGTCGCAGCTCGCCGCGGGGGTGAGTTTGCCGCGCTCTGGCTGCGCCTTCGTCAGCGTGCGCGATGCTGACAAGCTGCGTCTTGTCGGGGTGGCCAGAGAGCTTGTCCGGCGCGGATTTCGTTTGCTCGCCACCGGTGGAACCGGGCGCGCACTGCGGGCGGCGGGAATCGACTGCGAGCTCATCAATAAGGTCACCGAGGGACGTCCGCATATAGTGGATGCCATCAAGAACGACAGCGTCGATCTAATAATCAATACGACGGAGGGCAGGCAGGCCATCGCGGATTCCTTCTCCCTCCGGCGCGAGGCGTTGCAGCACAAGGTGTGCTACACGACGACGATTGCCGGCGCGCGGGCAACCATACAGGCGCTGGATTACTTGGATTCGGGCGCGGTGAGCTCACTCCAGGAGCTTTACCAGGAGGCGAGGGCATGAGCAAGAGACCACTGACCGTGCGTGGTGCCCAGATGCTCAAAGAGGAGTTGGCACGGCTCAAGACCCAGGATCGACCCAGAGTCATACTGGCGATTGCCGAGGCGCGAGCACACGGAGATCTCAAGGAGAATGCGGAATACCATGCTGCCCGCGAGCAACAAAGCTTACTCGAGGGACGTATTGCCGAGATCGAAGATAAGCTCGCCAATGCTCAGATTATCGACGTACGTACTCTTTCGGCCGATGGTAAGGTGGTATTCGGGGTAACGGTCGTGCTGGCCGAAGAGAGCAGCGGCGATGAAATGACTTACCAGATCGTCGGGGAGGACGAGGCGGATATCAAGTGCGGCAAAGTCTCGATCCACTCGCCTATCGCGCGCGCTCTGATCGGCAAGGAAGAAGGCGAGATCGTGGAGGTCCAAGCCCCGGCCGGAAATCGGTGCTATGAAATCGTCGAGGTTCGCTACGAGTAGGGAGAACGACGGCGTATGGAGCCCATTGCAGCGCGCAGTATCAGGTTAACTGCGTTTGATTCGGTTAAGCTCAATCTGGCGGTGATGGCCTTGGTTGCAATGGGCATCGTGCTAGTGATCGCCCGGCTCGATGCCCCGCGCTGGGCTGAACTATTGACTATGGCGGCAGTCGGAGTGGGTAGCGGGGCTTGGATTGTGTTTCGCACGTATCGCGTGGCTCGTAAATTGAGGGCTCACGCGTTCGAGTCCAGCATAGAGTGCAGGAGCGGGGGTGATGAGCGCTAGCCAGAGCAGCCATAGGTGGTTGAAAGCACATCTGCGTGATCCGAGTGTACGGCGCGCGCATAATCAAGGCTATCGTTCGCGGGCGGTGTATAAGCTCCTGGAGATCGATCGGCGCGATCGGTTACTGCACCGAGGCATGACGGTAGTCGACCTGGGTGCCGCCCCGGGCAGCTGGAGCCAGTACTGCAGCGAGCGTCTCGGTACGGCGGGTCGGGTGATTGCGCTCGATGTTCTGTCCATTGCTCCGTTACCTGGTGTGGAAATGATCCAGTCTGACTTGTGCGACGATAAGGCGCGCGCTTGTCTAATAGATCGCCTGCAAGGCTGCCCTGCGCAGCTTGTATTATCGGATATGGCGCCCAATATCTCAGGGTTAACGGCTATCGATCAGCCGCGTGCCATGCGTTTGGCCGAGACGGCGTTGGAGTTTGCATGTCACGCTCTCGGTCGCGATGGCAGCTTCCTAGTTAAGGGATTCCAAGGTGAGGGGCTTGAGGACTACGTACGAAGGTTGCGCGAGTGCTTCCGTAAAGTTGTTATACGGAAGCCAAAGGCCTCGCGAGCGCGTTCTCGTGAAGTCTATCTGTTGGCCCGTCATACTGTCTGTAGTAAGGTTTGATTAGGGTTCCACCCACGTCCGGCGTAGCCGGCGAAAAATTGACCGAGGTGTATAGCCTTGAATGACATGGCGAAGAATCTGATTCTTTGGGTGGTCATCGCCATTGTGCTGATGTCGGTTTTTAGCAACTTTCAGGATCAGACGATTGCATCGCCCGAGCTCGCCTATTCCCAGTTTCTCAAGGAGGTGAAGCAGGGCAGCGTAGAGCAGGTCACCATCAGGGGCCAGGTTATCCGTGGTCAAATGGAATCTGGCGAGACCTTTAATACATACAGCCCAGAGACGGACAATGCTGCATTGATCGGCACGCTTCTCGAGAACGGTGTGCAGATCCGGGCGGAGAAGCCGGAGGGTCGGAGCATGCTGCTCCAGATCCTTATCTCCTGGTTCCCATTCCTGTTGCTGATCGGTGTATGGATCTATTTCATGCGCCAGATGCAGGGCGGCGGTGGTGGCCGTGGCGCGATGTCCTTCGGCAAGAGCCGCGCGCGCATGATGTCAGAGGAGCAGATCAAGGTCACATTCGCTGATGTCGCCGGGGTCGAGGAAGCGAAGCAGGACGTTGTCGAGCTGGTTGAGTTCCTCCGCGACCCGGCTAAGTTCCAGCGTTTGGGCGGGCGCATCCCAAAGGGTGTGTTGTTGGTCGGCCCTCCCGGAACGGGCAAGACGTTGCTTGCCAAGGCAATCGCTGGCGAGGCCCGGGTGCCCTTTTTCACGATTTCCGGGTCGGACTTCGTGGAGATGTTCGTTGGCGTTGGCGCGGCCCGCGTGCGTGACATGTTCGCTCAGTCCAAGAAGCATGCACCGTGCATCATCTTTATCGACGAGCTCGATGCGGTGGGTCGCCAGCGTGGCGCCGGGCTTGGTGGCGGTCACGATGAGCGCGAGCAGACCTTGAACCAGATGCTGGTAGAGATGGACGGTTTCGAGGGCAGTGAGGGAATTATCGTCATCGCGGCGACCAACCGTCCTGACGTGTTGGATCCGGCGCTACTGCGCCCAGGCCGTTTCGACCGGCAAGTGGTGGTGCCGTTGCCCGACGTTCGCGGCCGGGAGCAGATCCTCAAGGTGCACATGGCCAAGGTGCCGTTCATGGAGGATGTCGATATCCGGGTCATCGCGCGCGGCACGCCGGGGTTCTCTGGCGCGGATCTGGCGAACCTGGTGAACGAGGCGGCTTTGTTCGCGGCCCGTCGCAACAAGCGCCTGGTCGATCAGCGGGACTTTGAGGACGCCAAGGACAAGATCATGATGGGCGCGGAGCGCAAGTCCATGGTCATGAGCGAGGACGACAAGCGCTTGACGGCTTATCATGAGGCGGGTCATGCCGTGGTCGGGTTGTTATCGCCCGAGCATGATCCGGTGCATAAGGTGACCATCATACCGCGTGGCCGAGCACTGGGGCTGACAATGTTCCTACCCGAAGAGGATCGCTACAGCTACACCAAACAGCGGCTCAACAGCCGTTTGGCGAGCCTCTTTGGCGGACGCTTGGCTGAGGAGATGACGTTCGGGCGCGAGAGTGTTACCACGGGTGCTCAGAATGACATTCAGCATGCCACCGAGATAGCTCGCAACATGGTTACGAAATGGGGGCTATCCGATCGCATGGGACCGCTTGCTTACGGCGAGGATGAAGGCGAAGTGTTCTTGGGCCACACCGTGACCCAGCACAAGCAAATCTCCGATGAGACCGCTCACGCCATCGATGAAGAGGTCAGACGCATCATTGATGAGAACTATCGCCGAGCCAAGAAAATTCTCGAGGAGAACACCGACACGCTGACCAGTATGGCGGAAGCGCTGGTCAAATACGAAACGTTGGATCGCCAGCAGCTTGACGATATTTTGAACGGGCGCCCGCCGCGGCCCCCGAAGGACTGGGACGATCCGCCATCACCCAAAGGCGCCGATAAGCAGCCAGGTGAGAAGGCGCCGGGTGGCGAGTCCGGCGGCAAGGTCGGCCGGCCAGCGAGCGAGCACTGACCGGGGAGGCCATGGAGGCGATCAAGACGACATTGCTCGATTGCGGTGGCAAATTGCTTGACCTGTCGTCGCCCCAGGTAATGGGCATACTGAATATCACCCCCGATTCGTTCTCGGACGGGGGTGATTTTTTTGGCCCAGATGCGGCCATTGCTCGCGCGCGGACCATGGTGGAAGAGGGCGCAGCCATCATTGATGTGGGCGGCGAGTCCAGCCGACCCGGTGCCGTCAAGATAGCGCTCGCGGAAGAAATGCGACGTGTGATCCCGGTAATTGAGGCGCTGGCGCGGGAGCTGCCGGTGCCGGTTTCGTTGGATTCTACCAAGCCGGAAGTGATGCGTGCCGCCGCTCATGCCGGGGCTGGGTTGATCAACGATATCCTGGCGCTGCAACGCAATGGTGCGCTGGCGGCCGTCGCGCAGACCAGCCTGCCGGTCTGCCTGGTCCACATGCAGGGTAATCCACGGACCATGCAGGTGCATCCCCGCTACGACGACGTAGTGGAGGATGTCCATCAATTCTTTGCCGCGCGAATTCAGGCCTGTGAAGCCGCCGGGATATCCCGTGAGCGCCTGATCATCGATCCGGGGTTTGGATTCGGCAAGAGCGTGGTGGATAACTTGCGCTTGTTGAAGGCGCTCGGCCGCTTTTGCGATCTAGGGCTGCCGGTTTTGGTGGGGCTATCGCGTAAGTCTTTTCTGGGCAAGCTTACCAATCGTTTAGTATCCCAGCGCTTGGTAAGTGGGCTAACGGCCGCCGTGCTTGCCGTGCTCAACGGCGCGCGGATTATCCGCACGCACGATGTCGCGGAAACGGTTGAAGCGTTACGAGTCGTTGAGCACGTACAGTGCCGGGGTTAAGAGTAAGTAGCGGATAGCGGATGATCCGGCGCCAAGCGATGATGGCCTCTGAATAGTCTTCTCGCTCGCCGATTACCCTGAGCTGGGCGCGAGCCTGCCTGCGGACGGCGTAATCAATCAATGGACACCGATGCCGGTCATCAATGAGTAGTAATATTAGTCGCGTGGAAATGGGGATGTTGCATGGAGAAGCGTTATTTTGGCACTGACGGCATAAGGGGGCGGGTCGGCGAGTTTCCGATAACGCCGGATTTCATGCTCAAGTTGGGGTGGTCCGCCGGGCAGGTTCTCTCTGGCCGCACGGCCGGCAATCAGGTTTTTATCGGTAAGGATACGCGGATCTCGAACTACATGTTCGAATCGGCTTTAGAGGCGGGCTTGTCCGCCGCGGGGGTAAACATTCAGCTACTGGGTCCCATGCCCACGCCGGCCGTTGCCTATCTTACGCAAGCGTTGCAGGCGAATGCCGGTATCGTTATCAGCGCCTCGCATAATCCTCACCACGACAACGGCATCAAATTCTTCTCCACCGAGGGACGCAAGCTCGACGACGAGGCCGAGCTTGCCATCGAGGCGGCCATGGAGGGGCCGATCACCACCGTCGCTTCGAGCCGGCTCGGCAAGGCGTTCCGTATGAAGGACGCGCCGGGGCGCTATATCGAATTTTGTAAGCGTTCCATCCCGCTTGGCAGCCGTCTCAATGGCTTCAATCTGGTGGTTGACTGCGCTAACGGGGCAGGATATCAAGTGGCGCCGGCCGTATTCGGCGAGCTGGGAGCCACGGTGACCTGCCTGGGCGTGGCGCCGGACGGGCTCAATATCAATGTGGATTGCGGCTCTCTGCACCCGGCCCGCCTGCAACAAGCGGTATTGGACAGCGGCGCGGATGCGGGGATCGCCCTGGACGGCGATGGCGACCGGCTCATCATGGTGGACGAGTGCGGCGAAGTGCTCGACGGTGATGAGCTGCTCTGGGTCATCGCCCATGATCGCCACCGGCAGGGGATGCTGCGGGGGCCTGTGGTCGGCACTGTGATGACCAACTTGGGATTGGAGCTCGCGCTGGAGGGCCTTGGCATACCATTGCTCCGCGCCAGGGTTGGGGATCGCTATGTTCTGGAGATGTTGCTCCGGCATGAGGGCGCCCTCGGTGGCGAGTCTTCCGGCCACATTATTTGTCTCGACCGCACGAGCACTGGCGATGGAATAGTCGCCGCCTTGCAGGTGCTTTGCTGTATGCGTGTCTCGGGTGAGCCACTCAGTCGGTTGCGTGAGGGGATGACCAAGCTGCCGCAGCACATGGTGAGTGTTCCCATGTCCAGGCGTGTGGATCCGCTGGAAGTGCCCTCTATTGCCGCTGCCGTACAGGCGGTCGAGGCCGAGCTCGGCAATGACGGTCGCGTGCTGCTGCGCTCCTCTGGCACCGAGCCGGTTATTCGGGTGATGATTGAGGGCCAGAATCGCCGGCGGGTATACCAGCTCACGGACCTGTTGGCGGCTCGGGTAGCCGAGGCTTTGGTTGTGGATCCGGTCGTGGTCGATTGATTTTGAGGTGCGTGAAGCGTAATCTTGCCGCCACTTTCAGGAAGCGCTCAATCTTATGCGTACGATGTTAATCGCCGGAAACTGGAAGATGAATGGGTCGCGCGAGCGCACCCGGGAGCTGATAGGCGCCATCATCGCCGGTCTCCCGCAAAGCGCGGATTACGAGGTTGTCGTATGTCCGAGCTTTGTTTTCCTGGCGGATGCAGCAGGAGCTCTGGAGGGCAGCCGTGTCGGTCTAGGTGCCCAAAACGTTTGTGACCAGGACCAAGGGGCCAACACGGGGGAGATTGCCGGTGATATGTTGGTTGAGCTCGGCTGTCGCTGGGTCATCGTGGGTCACTCCGAGCGTCGCCATATCTATGGTGAGACCAATGCGCTAGTAGCCAGTCGCTTCGCTGCCGCGCAGCGCCATGGCTTGACGCCGATCTTTTGTGTCGGTGAAAAGCTCGAGGAGCGGGAGTCGGGCGCAACGCAGGCGGTCCTCGATGAACAGTTGCACGCCGTATTCGAGCAGCAGGGCGCACAGGCTTTTCGATCCGCGATCATCGCTTATGAACCGGTTTGGGCCATTGGCACCGGGCGTACCGCCAGCGCGGAACAGGCACAGGCGGCGCATGCGCATATACGTGGGCGCGTGGCGGAGCGCGATGCTCGCGCAGCGGCCGAGCTGCAAATCCTCTACGGTGGCAGCGTAAAGCCGGAAAACGCTCGCAGCTTATTCGCGCAGCCGGATGTGGATGGTGGGCTTATCGGTGGAGCCGCGCTGCAGGCGGCCGACTTCCTTGCCATCTGTCGCTCCGGCAGTCATCCGTGAGGGAATGCCGTAAGCGATCGGCATAACCCCCTATCAATGTCGGGAACGCGGGATTTATGTATACCGCTATTTTGGTCGCTCATCTTGCAATTGCCGCTACGCTCATTGGTCTCGTGCTGATTCAGCACGGCAAGGGTGCGGATGCCGGTGCGGCGTTTGGCAGCGGCGCCTCGGCTACGGTATTCGGATCGCGCGGTTCCACCTCCTTTCTGAGTAAGCTAACGGCGCTCTTCGCGGCCGGGTTTTTTGCGACCAGCATGGTGCTTGCCATGCTAGCCGGCACCTATCGTTCGCAGCATAGCGTAATCGATAGCGATGGCGGCGCAAATCAGCCCGAGGCACAGGAGCAGAGTCCGCCATCCCCGTCCCAAACCACGCCTGCAGCACCGCCGGGACCGGTGCCCGATACGGCGCCCGCGCCCGCACCGCCGCCTCCGAGTAGCCCATAGTCGCTTCAGTACACCAATACCAAGACAGCTCTCATACGCGAGCGCTGGCCGCCCGCGCTGAACTGGCGGCGGTAAGCTTCGAGTAATCGCGGGCTCGTCGTGGCTAGCGCTTGGCAGAGGCTTTAATCTAACGGCATGCTGCTCACGATTCGCCTTGCGATCGTCGCGCTGATCCTGCTGTTTCTTCTCAGCGCGTTGGTTGTGCACTTTCGCAGCCGGGTGCGTCTGAAGCTCCGGCGCCAACTGGCCGGGCACGCGACGGTGTTCGCACCCTACAACCTCCTGATGTACGCGTTCTCCGCAGTGCCCCCCGGGGCGTTTCCCGGCCGTAAACGTTTTAGCCAAGTCGATCCGCTGCAGGACCACTGGCGGGTGATCCGGAATGAGGCCGCCGGTTTGTTCGATCAAAATCATATACGCGCGGCGTTGAAGGGCGACGACGCGAGCTTCAATTCGTTTTTCAAGGAAGGCTGGAAGCGCTTTTACGTGAAATGGTACCGCGAGCCGCTGCCCTCGGCGCGGAAGCTGTGTCCGCGCACGGTGGAACTGGTGAACCGGATCCCGTGTGTAAAGGCGGCGATGTTCGCGCTGCTGCCGCCAGGCGCTAAGTTGAATCCACACCGCGACCCATTCGCGGGCTCACTGCGCTACCACCTGGGCCTGATCACGCCCAACTCGCGCGATTGCCGCATCATCGTGGATGGGCAGGAATACGTCTGGCACGACGGCGAGGACGTGATCTTCGATGAGACTTGCGTGCACTGGGCCGAGAACCGCACGGATACCACCCGCGTGATCCTGTTCTGCGACTTGGAACGCCCCCTGCGATCGCGCACGATGGCGCGGCTCAACCACCGCGTCAGCAACTTCATGGGCGCGATCACGGCCTCGCCCAACGAGGCCGGCGAGCCTACCGGCGCGCTCAACCGCCTGTTCGCGGCTCTGCGGCATCGCCGCGAAAAAAGCCGTCGATTCAAGCAACACCATCGTGCGCTATTCAAGGCCATCAAACTCGCCGGTGTGGTGGTGGTACTTTGGGTGTTGCTGCTGGCGCCGTGGCCGTTGTTACGCTGAGCACGCAGGGCCGATCTTGATCCCCATCGAGATCGAAGGAGCCGACGACCAGGATCAACGGCCTGCCCGTTGTGAGTCAGTGGTCTAGAAGTCCGCGTGGACACCGACAAACGGGCCGGCAACGCTTATGTCGGCGCTGAGATCATTGACGTCGTCGAGCTTGATGGCCTGGTGGCGGTAGCCGGCCTGAACACCGAGCCCGAATACAAAGTCGTAGCCGACCGTGGCGCGCAGGTCCACTAGGCGGTTGTCGTCGTAGGCCAGACCGCTGGCTTGGCCGCCGACCCACATGCCGGGCAACGGCAAATCCACCCGCGCGGCGGCGTAGAGCAACGGCAGCGGCGCACGGAAGCTAACTTTCTCACTCTCTCCGGTATCATCCTGGCGCACCCGCACGTGGCCGTAGAGGTACTTGATGTCGAGGCCCAAGTCCAGGCTTACTACGTTGTCCAGCAACTCGTAGTAGAGCACGAGGTCGAGCTGATCCAGATCGGCCTTAGTGCTGACATCGGTGCCCTGGGCGTAGGTGACTCCGTCGATCGTGAAGGACTGGGAAACCGTGCCGCTGCCCTGAGTGTCGGCGCGGGTGTACTCCACGCGAATGTTGGGCAGCACCGGCACTGGGTGCTCGACCGCAATCCAGGCGTAGCCGCCCCACTCGGTGCCCAGCCCCAGGTCGTTCTGCAGATCAAACGAGCCATTCCCATCTTGCCGCGCGTGGCCGTCGGGCTCGTAGTTCCATAACGCCACGCCGGCGGCGATGCCCAGATTGTCCGCCGCCGCCGGAGCGCTGACGCCTGCCGCTGCCGCCACTGCCACCAATGCCGTCACGCCTTGCCGTACCAACATATCCGTACCCTCTAGGTTGGTCATGCTTTTTCTATTCTACTGGTGTATGCGTCACCAGAGTGATAACGGCCGAGCAGATGCAAATATAAATGGCGAAGGACGTCCAACCGGCACGGTGAGCGATGCCGGGCCGGATCGGCTCGGCTGTTCGTTGGGTCAGCCGCGCAGTGAACGGTTCACCAGGGGGGCTGACCGCCTCATCCAACAACTAGAATGCATATGAGGCAACAAAAATCAATCTATTGCTGCTAGGCTCAAAAGTTTGTTGAAGGAGATTTTCCCGAGTTGAATCATACTCAGAATAAAATGCGTGAGTATATTCAACCCTTACCATCACATTATTAATGACTTCGCGCATAAATCCGCCGCCTATAATGGGCCCCTGCACCCAAGCTGAATCTGAAAAGCTAGTGACATCAGATCCTTTGAAGTCTACATTTTGCCACTGCCAGCCGCCTTTCGCATAAAGAACTGAGCTAGCCCCAAATGGGGCGCCAATCAACGCCGATACATTGGCGTATGGACCAAAGTCAATATTCAATTCGTCTGGGACGTTACTGTTTCCACTAGACAGATTATAGCCAGCACCAAACTCAATAGCGCTATAAATACCGGAATTAATTCCTGAATAACCAACGATAGCGCCAACAACGGGGCCGTACATTGTAGTTGATGTCCTCGCCACGGTAGACTGGAGTGTGCGGAGAGTATAATCGACAGTGTCAGAAGATATCCCAGTAACGACTCCAAGATACGGACCAAGAGGGACCGCGGCATGTGCAGCATTAGCAACAACCAAGACCAACATGATTGCAATTATCCTAAACATATTTTCTCCGGTTAATGAAGTTAATTAAGCAGGGCCTCGAAAAAGGCTGTGGTTTCGAGTGTATCGTTTACAACCAGTATTTATGCCATTACCCGGAGAAATATTGTTGGTTTGTATAATGAAGCCATCGATTATTTTATTCGCCAGGAGTGGCAGTATAAGTTCGCAAGCTATGATACGTGATCGTATCCATTGAAACCTATTTGTCGTATCTGCACTTTGCCCTCCGCCGTGACAGTAACGGCTGGATGAAGCTGCTTCAGCGGAGGAAATTACCGGCGCCCAGCGAATTCTAGAATGTAGCCTCGCCGCTGTACAGCTCCGATTTCTTCGGTCACGAAGGTAGCTGGTTACGCGGCCGGGAGGGGGGCAAGTCTAGCATTGTGCATTCAGTAGGCGGGACAAATTATGCTAAAGGTCTCAAAGACCTGGAATGCACAATAACAGACTTGACCGCATCGGCTCCGTACACCCGGCCTTTCCTTGAGATCAGCGACGCCGAGTGGCACGAGATGTCCTGCAGTAACGTCGACAGTTGCTTCTTCTGCTTGCAGGCAGCCGTGCGGCATGCGCAGGCGGCGGCACCATCGTGAATACCGCCTCCATCGCTCCGAGCCCGGACCACAGCCATTACAGCAGCGCCAAGGCTGCCGTTGTCATGCTCACCGGCGCAGTATAAATCGACAGTCGCTGGCCTGGTCGAAAAAGGCGCGAATGGCGCGGCATCCGTCGACGACCTCGTCGCAAGCCTCACGCCGCTCCGCACGATCTGGAAGATGGTGCCAGTAGCGGTTGGCAGCGATGTAATCGCGTCGCTGAGCATACAAACAGTTAAATTGCTAATACTAGATTTGACCCCGCAGATACCCTAGATTTGACCCCGCAGATACCGCGACTTCAGGTTGGTAACGAAATGGGAATCGGGGTGGAGGGGGACTTGAGTCTGCGGTAGGGGCACGGCTTGTTATGAAGGCCCGCATGTATCGGCTCTGAGGCGGCGTCGGGGGGCGACGAATACATGGCGGCAAAATTGACAATCTTTGGCAAAATACGCCATTGTATTCGATGGAGGTACTCACCATGGCCACGATGAACGTATCGCTGCCGGAACCAATGAAACGGTGGGTTGAGAAGCAGACCCAATCCGGTCGCTACAGCAACGCGAGCGATTATGTGCGTGATCTCATCCGGCGGGATCAGGACAGGGCAACGAAGATCGCCTACATGCAGGATCTCGTCACAGAGGGCCTCAACAGTGGCCTTGGTAGCAGGACCATGGCTGAGCTCCGCGAGGAGGCTCGGAAGCAGAGCTCAGCCGGCTGAACCGCGTGACCTACCGTCTCAGTGCCAAGGCCGAAGAGGACATTATTGACATCTTTCGCGCCGGCGTAGAGCAGTTCGGGCTTTATCAGGCCGAGCGATACCATGAGCGACTGGAGCGGTGTTTTCGCTTTCTTGCCGAGAACCCCTTGGTGGCCCATGAGCGCTTCGAGATCACCCCTGCGGTTCGCATCCATCCCGTTGAGGCGCATCTGGTTGTCTATCGAGTCGATGGCAATGGCGATGTCTTCATTGTTCGTGTCCGTCACGGGCACGAGGACTGGCAAGCCTTTGCGGGTACCGATCCTGTC
>JAKDMQ010000176.1 GCA_030452265.1 Nitrococcus sp. | reverse complement strand
TATGTGTGGCATTGCCGGAATTTGGCACCGGGATATGCGCGCGATTGATGCTGATGCGCTGCGGCGCATGACCCGCATACTGACGCATCGTGGTCCGGACGAGGAGGGCTACCATTCGGAGCCAGGAATCGGCTTGGGTCATCGCCGCCTGTCCATTATTGACCTCGCTACGGGGCAGCAACCACTTTCGAATGAAGACGGAACCCTATGGGTCGCTTTCAATGGTGAGATCTTCAATTACCTCGAATTGCGTGGCGATCTGAAGAAGCGCGGCCACCGGTTTCGCACGACGAGTGATACCGAGACCCTCGTTTATCTGTACGAAGAGAAGGGTCTCGATTTTGTCCATGATCTCAATGGTCAATTTGCAATCGCACTATGGGACCGACTGCGTCGACGGTTAGTGCTCGCGCGGGATCGGGTGGGCATTCGACCACTGTTCCACGCAGCGCTAGCGGACGGAACAGTCATTTTCGGCTCTGAAATGAAGGCGCTGTTTGCGCATGGCGCGCTCAGAGCCGAGTTGGATCCAGTTGCGCTGGGTCAGATTGCGACTTTGTGGGTCAGCGTGCCACCGCGTACGCCGTTTCGGGGTGTCGAGGAATTAGCACCGGGGACTATGCTGGTACTGGAGCATGACCGTCGTGCGGAAAAGCGCTACTGGAGGCTTGAATTTCCTGACCAGAAGGATTACGAGGAGCAACCTATCAGCTACTGGCGGGAAGGCGTACAGGAATTGCTCCATGATGCCGTACGCCTGCAGTTGCGCTCCGACGTGCCGGTTGCCACCTATCTGAGCGGAGGACTCGATTCATCGATTCTGACGGCGCTTGTGAAGCGGTTCCATAGCAGGGATCTCACCGCTTTTTCGGTAGGATTCGAGGATGCTCGTTTTGATGAGCGCGAGTATCAGAGACTGATGGTCGCCCACGTCGGCACCGACCACCGGGAAATCGAGGTGAGTGGGAGTGATATAGGGCGTGCATTAGCGGATGTCGTCTGGTTTGCCGAACGCCCCATGATGCGAACTGCACCAGCTCCTCTACTGGCACTCTCCGGTCTGGTACGTGCCAATGGCATTAAGGTTGTCTTAAGCGGCGAGGGTGCGGACGAAGTGTTTGCGGGATATAACCTGTTCCGCGAAGATAAGGTAAGGCGCTTTTGGGCGCGCAATCCAGGCTCTGCCTGGAGGCCAATGCTACTGTCCAGGTTGTATGCGTATGTCAGTCGTAACCCGCGTGCCGAGTCGTTCTGGAGGCTGTTCTTTCGGAAGGGACTCGAGAACACATCCGATCCGTATTATTCACATAGGATCCGATGGCAGAATACATCTCAGATCAGAGGCGTGTTTTCGCCGGACATTCAGGCACAGATGCAACGCGACGATGAGCTGCTTGCCGAGCTTGAGGGTTATCTCGAACCCGAGCGCGAGCGTTGGCATCCGCTTTGTCGTGCACAGTATCTGGAAATGTCATTGTTCCTTTCTAACTATTTGCTGAGCTCGCAAGGCGATCGGATGATGATGGGGAACTCGGTAGAAGGGCGCGTGCCTTTCCTCGATCACCGGCTGATCGAGTTTGCTGCCCGTATCCCCCCAAAATTCAAGTTGCGTGGGCTAAACGAGAAATACGTGCTAAAGAAAGCCTTCGCGGATTTGCTACCGTCGTCAATTCACGAACGCCCGAAGCAACCGTACCGAGCGCCGATCTCTGCATGCTTGACGGGTGGTGCGAATCTCGCCAGTCAGTTGCTTCGAGCTGAAGCTCTCCAGGAGTCGGGGTTAGTCTGCGTTCCCGCGGCTCGTAAGCTTCTGGCGAAGGCGGTGGATGGTGACGGAGTGATCAGCGAGAGGGATGAAATGGCATTGGCCATCGTCACTTCGCTGCAGCTGCTGCACTACCAGTTTGTTGCAAATTTCAATCGAGCGGATATAGCGGAAACGGCGTGAATTATATGCTGAAGGAAACTACTCACACCCCTTCCGCGCAGGCTACCTTTTCCGTACTGTCATTCTGCGCGGAACCGTAAAGCGGAGTCGCAGAATCTGGTCGCTGGATCCTGCGACGCCGCCTCGCTGCGCGCAGGATGACGAGGGGTGAGTCTTTACGCTGAGCGCAAGGTTTTAGAACAGAGGACGTGGTATGAAGAGACGCGGATTGTTGTGGGTTTTGGTTGCAGCACTCGTTCTGGTACTGGCTGGGTGCGGGCAGCACGAGGGCAAATCGGCCATGCGCGAAGCGAGCGGGAACGGTGAGGATATGGAATCAGTAGTTGAGAACTTGCGCACCATAGCTAAGGCACGCGTCCTGTTCGGCCATCAGTCGGTAGGTCGAAATATTCTCGCGGGCCTCGAATCGCTCTCAAAAGAGGCAGGCGTGCCACTGCGAATTGTCGAAATCTCGGGTGCCCCTCCGAACGGTCCGGGTATCTTCCATACCAATATCGGGCAGAATGGCAATCCCGTTTCAAAAGTCGAGATGTTCCAGTCGTTTCTGACTGCCAATGGTAAACCGCAATACGACATCGCAATGATGAAGTTCTGCTATGTCGATTTAAGGCAAGACACACCGCTAGGGGTCGCCGAAATGATCGACCAGTACTCGCGTATGGTTAACCATATTCGTCTCACGCGGCCTGAGGTGCAGCTCGTACACATCACCATGCCCTTAGTCGCCGAGCCTCCCGGCAAGAAAACGGCAGTCAAGCGCTTCTTCGGCCTCGCGACGGTGGAAGATGCCAACAATATCCTGCGCAACGCCTACAACGATGCGCTGCGCGCGAAGTACTCGGGCGAAGCGATCTTCGATCTCGCGGGCGTCGAATCGACACTGCCTGATGGGACTCGCAGTGCCTTCAAGCACGATGGTAAAGCCATCTACACATTGGCGAATGCCTATACGCAAGACGGCGGCCACCTGAACGAAGTGGCCCAACGGCGCGCCGCGATTGCGTTCGTGCAGACACTGGCCAGTACTCTGGAGGCGCGGAAGGAGCCTCGGGAGCGGGTTGCCGAACTGTAGATTGCCGACTGCAATTCGGCTATCCCAGACATTCGGCGCATTACGGCCTGTTCGGCCTAATGCGCCCTACGCAAACAGATACCAGCGGCTTTGTGGGTAAGAGAGTCAGGGCCGCCGCCAGACGTCATAGGGAAAGCTCAGTGACCGGCTCCGCGAGAATCGGGCGCAGGTGCATGTAGCGGGTAGCCCGGCGCTTCGACTCGATGTCCCTGTATACGTTGGCGGCCGACGCCTCGCTAATCCCAAGCGCGAGCGCGAGCTCGGTAGGCGCCCGGCCGTGGTTATACGCCCAGAGTGCCAGGTCCATCTGCTGGTAAGGGAGAGCAAAGTAGAACTCGTCTTGTCCCTGGGCAAGGCTGTAGGTATCGGTTGTCGGGATCGCACTGGCGATTTCATCGGGGAGCCCCATGTAACGTGCCAAGGCATAGACCTGGCTCTTGTAGAGGTGCGCAATCGGCTTGATGTCCGCGCTCCCATCGCCGTTTTTAACGAAGAACCCTTGGTCGTATTCGAGCCGGTTCGGAGTTCCGATGACCGCGTAATTCAGGCGGTCGGCGTGGAAATATTCCACGGTTTTGCGGATGCGCTGCTTGTAATTGGTGGCTGCCACGATCTGTAGGTAATCGGGCAGGCTCAAGCGCTCTTCCTTCATCTCGCCATCGGGGTTTTGCACAACCAGGAAAAAGTGATTCATTCGGCCCTCGAGGCCGCCGCGAATGACGATCTTGTTCTTCCAAGCCTCGCCGTAGTCGGGAAAGACCCTGCGAATAGCCTCGTCTCGCCATCGATAGCAGCCGATCGCCTCTAGCGTCGGCGCAATGTCGTGGACCTCGTGCGATATCCCCAAGTGCTCGACGAGCTGCCGGCCACGATCCGTGCTGAATCCCGATGAGTCCCGCTCCGGCAGGAGAAGGCCGAAAACGCGTTTTGCCCCGAGGGCCTCGACGGCCAGCGCGGCGCAAACAGAACTGTCGATACCACCGGAGATCGCCACAACGAAACCGCGCCGCGACAGCTCGCCTGATAGGATCTCACGCATGCGACCTGCGATGCTCTCGATGACTTCGCCCTCTTCAAGTTCGAGAACTTTGTTGTTGAGAGTTGGCGTCGCTCTGTTCATCGGTTCACCTTCCTGGCTAATTCGAGTCGCTGCACCTTGCCGGACGCGGTTCGCGGGAATGCATCTACGAACTCAACGCGCTTCGGCACCTTGTAAGCCGCAAGACATTGATGGCAATGTGCCTTTATCGTACGAACGTCCAGGTTGCTACCGGGTTTCGGTATAATCACGGCTAGGATCGCCTGGCCCAGCATGTCATCCGCAATGCCCGCGACGGCGACTTCCTGCACTTCGGCGAGCGCGGAGATCGCTTCCTCGACTTCCTGTGGGCTGACACGAAAAGCGCCCGTCTTGATCATCTCTGCAACACGGCCATCGATATAAAGATAACCGTCACGGTCGCGATGACCCAGATCGCCGGTCCTTAGCCAGCCGCCTCGCAGGACTTTGTCAGTGGCTTGCGGGTCGTTCCAGTAGCCCAGCATGACGTTAGGACCGCGCGCACAGATCTCCCCAGTCGTCTCGGTTGGTACGCAGCGGTCCTGATCGTCACGAACATCGATCTCGACACCGTCTATGGCAACCCCGACCGAGCCCAGCTTGTCATCCAGCCGGTTCGGCGGCAGATAGGTAAGCCGCGCCGTTGCCTCCGTCTGGCCGTACATGATGAAGATCTCGATACCCGGGGTGGCTGCGCGTAACCGCTCGATGGTGGCGCGCGGCATAGCGCCGCCGGCTTGGGTGATATAGTGCAGGCTCTTCAGGTCATAGTCCTCGAGGCGACATCGCCCAAGAAGGAGCGCGAAAGTCGAAGGCACGCCGGCGAACCCTGTAACCGAATCGTTCTGGATACGATCGAGCGTGACATGCGGGAACGCAAGATTGTCTTCCAGTAGCAGGGTGGCACCGCAAAGCAGGTGGCTGTTGAGCACTGAGCTGCCGTATGAGAAATGAAACGGCAGCACGCAGAGCCCGCGTTCCGAAGCCGTCAATCCGAGATAAGCGATGATGGCACGAGCATTGGACCGGATGTTGCGATGACTGAGCATGACGCCTTTTGGACGCCCGGTCGTGCCGGAGGTGTAGAGAATGACAGCGAGCTGGTTTGCTTGTGCAGCCGGTGTGGGCGCGCAGCTTGTTGTACCCAGTTCCTGTACGAAACGCTCCACAGAATCTGGACGGTGATCGGCAGCAACGGTGATGATTTCAATTCCAGGCGAAACCGACGAGCAAAGCGCCGCCCACTCTTTATGTGCGCTATCGCCGATCAGGACTCGAGCGCCACTGTGCTCAAGCTGACGGCAGAGCACCCCGGCGCGTTCCTGCGCGTTCAGCGGTACCGCCACGCAGCCCGCCGCGAGCGTGCCGTAATACAGGGCGGCGTATTGGGGTGAATTTCTGAGTAGGATTGCGACGCGCGCGCCCGGTTCGATGCCAGCCAGCCGGCCCTGGACCGATTCTACAGCGCTAAGCAGTTGGGAATAGGTCCAGGTGCTTTGGCGCCAGGCCAGCGCGGTTGCCGCCGGAGTTCGGCCGCCGACAACCTTCAGCGCCTCGACAATCGACGATTCGGTGTCCTTCAGGCCGCCTGCCGCTTGCATTCGACAAATCGGGCGATGTTGTTCACGGAATCGAGATTCTCGGGAATCATTTCTGCGTCCGCGACTTCTACTCCAAGCTGTTCCTCGATAAACATGACGATCTCGAGCATGCCCGTGGAGTCGACGACACCGCGATCAAGCAGTGAATCATCGAGAGAAACCGCCGCAGTGTCGGTGGTAAACAGAAAATTCTCCAGGATGAAATCCCGAATCTTTTCGCACAGCGCTTCGGCCATGTTGTTATGCCCCTATCCCGCGTTCTTAGCCGGTTGCCGATTCCGCGTCTGGCAACGAGAACGCGGATTATCACCCGTGCTCCCTGCCTCGTCCGTACCCGTGTCACAACTTCGGGCTAGACACCGGCCCCAGGCGGCCATCCGTCGTCGTGGATTCCCCAGTTTATGACTGTGCCATTTGGGAGGTCGGTAACAGTATCCATCCTGAAAACTTAGGCACCATGCGACCAGATGCGAAGCGAGAGCCAGCAACAGCAAGAACCGCTGTAGTTCAGCGGACTATCATAATCGGAGTATTTGACTTCTATGGTAACGAGGAGCTCGGTGGCGAAGCCATTGTCAAGACGACCATTTGCGGCGGAGAGATGAGCGCATGCAGTCATTGACGCGATATTACTGGCGTTTGCGCGGCAAGATTCGGATGCTCGCGCTCTGGATGGTCGATGGCATCCCTGGCCGTACTGGCTTCCGTCTGCGCTATGCACTGATGCGGCAGTTACTGAAGCACCTGGGGGAAGGCACCGTACTGAAGCGCCACTTGCAAATTGACATACCCGAAACTGTGTCGATTGGCTCCCATTGCGCGCTTGCGCAGGGCACATTCATCGGAGGCGGCGGGGGCGTCACCATCGGCGATTGGGTGGCGTTCGGCCCGGATGTGAAGGTATGGTCGGCGAATCACCGGTTTGACGATCCGGATCGGCCTTGTCTGCTACAGGGGGACGACGATAACCCGGTGATCATAGAGAATGACGTTTGGCTCGGTGCGAACGTGTTCGTGGCGCCCGGCGTAACGATCGGAAAAGGCGCCATCGTTGCCGCGGGCGCCGTGGTGAACAAATCCATACCTCCCTATGCCCAAGTCGCCGGCAATCCCGGACGAGTCGTGGGTTGGCGCAAAAAACCGTCGGCTCTTTCACAGGCAGACAGCGATGGCGCTAAGGGGATCGTGGGCGATATAGCAGTTAAAGGGACAGCGTATGAGCCTCGTCCATAACAAGGCGCGCGCTTAATTGCGGCCGCGGCGCTTGTCGGTCGAGATCAGCTCTACGTTGATCCCACCCGCAAACAGAAACGCGATCGGTTCGTCGTCAAACGCTTCACCTGGCGCGGGCGGATTGAGCACGCGCGCACCCCGTACTTTGAGCCGCGCCACATCCGCATCCAGGTCGTCGCTGCGGAACGCAAGATGATGCAATTTGGACGGTTGCGGCCTGATGTCATCGCCGACCGGGCGGAACAGCTTGATATCAATCGAGCCCGACTTCTCGAGGAACACAACTTCCGCATTGTGCCGGGTGTTCAATACGGGTTCGGTAGCCTGGCGGTACCCGAACAATTCCTCAAATTTTCGGATGGCCGGACCGAGCTCGCGAACTTGAATACCGACGTGATCGAGCCTGAATGTTGGGTCTGTGGCATCCATAGGAGTAGTTTACGGGCTCCACTAGCGAGTGCGTGTTAACGGGTGCCCAAAATCGGATATAAACGACGGAGAACGTTCAATCGGTGCGGTAAACGCGCGCGGGCCTGACCGGTCACCTGCTCGTTGGGTCAGCCTCTAAGTGAGCGGTTCACCAATGCAGGGCGGATTGATTCTCCACGGGTAACCGTTATCGAGCAAGAAGTTGTCGCCA
>JAKDMQ010000175.1 GCA_030452265.1 Nitrococcus sp. | reverse complement strand
ACTGCGCCGGCGCTCCTGTACCTGCTCGGGCGTCATCGGCCCCACGCTCCAGCGCCTAACCGTGCCGCCCTCGGCATGAATGACAAAGCCGAGCGCGCGGTGCGCGCAATGCTGCGTCGCGCTGCCGGTAAGCTCGCGCTCCGCGATGCCGACCACAAGCGAGTCCCAGCATGCGCGGCAGGGCATAAGGAGCGCCAGCGATGCGTCGGGCTCCGCGCCCGCGACAGCCGCGACGATGCTTTTTGCCGCGGCGACGCTTGCCTCGGGTGTATCCATGCCGGCGCAGAGCACGCCGAGCGTGTGCGCGAGCAGGCCGGCGACCTCGTCCTGCGTGGCGCCGCGCGAGGCAAGCTCGCGCAACAGCGCGAGGGCCGGGTCGGCATCGGCCCAGATCGAATCAGCATCACTCATTGCATCTCCTTATGCGCGGCGCACCACCAGCACGCCGGCTCGAAGCTGGGTGCCGTACTGGCTGCGCAGTGTGTACAAGGCGCGGCCGTCGCAGCTCAGCACGGTGAACACACCGTCGAGCCCCGCGACCGTCACGCTATCGCCAGGCTGCGGCCGGCTCGTGGGCAACTCGTCGTAGCCCTCGCGTAGCTGCGTAACGTGACTCTCACGACTCATTAGGCGGCCCGGTACGTCTGCACGCGCGCGGCACCGTAGGCCGTGGCGCCTAGATCGCGCGGTCCCTGGCGGACAAGCTCCCGGGCGTACGCGCGCACCGTGTGCACCGGGATCAGCCCGCGCGCGATGTCGGCCAGGTCCTCGCGTGCGCACCAGGCGCGAAACTCGGCCGCGGTGATCGGCAGCCCGGCCACGGCGGCGTGGATAACGGCGTATGGATCCTGGGGCTCGCCGCAGCGCAGCCGACCGCCCGCAACCGTCAGCGTCGCGGCCGGCGTCTGGTCGGTCGGGTCGCACCACGAGCAGCGCCATACGCCGGCGAGCTGGTAGTAGTGGCCGCCGGCACAAGTGGTGCAGGGCGCGCTCGGCTCCGCGCTCGCGAGCAGCGCCAGCAGCTCGGGCTTGTGGGCGCGCAGCCGCTCAAGCAGCTCATCGGTCATCACGCCGGCTGGCGCGTCGTAATTGAGCGCGCCGTGCTCCGCCCATAAGCGGACACCGCGAGCGCGCAGTGCCGATAGCAGCTCCGCGCTCATGCGTTCCCACGCCCGCGGGCACCGGCACCCCTGAAAATGCGTTCGCGGCTGCTGGGAATATCGCAACCATCGCAACCATCGCCACCACCCGCCGCGCGAATATTGAGCGCAGAAAGACGTAACGTATTGTTTTCGCTAGCTGTGTCTGTCACACGCCACCCCGCTCGCGATCACCCGCATGGTTGTGATGATCTGATCGCCGGCGAATTAGCTCGGCGCCCATACGCTGCTCAGTCCCCGCGGCTGGTCGGAATATCGCGACCATCACAACCACCCGCCGCACGCATAGTGCGCGCACTAACAATTGCGTAATTGAATGATTTCGTTGGGTTATTCGTCACACGCCACCCCGCTCGCGATCGGCGCCATGGTTGCGATGGTTGTCATGGTTGCGATGATCCGAGCAGCGCCGAGATGATTGCGTGCCCGTCGGATTCTCGGTGTCGACCGCGCGGATGGCACGCTCCACCCGCCACGCGTGGACACCGGCCCGACCTGGCTCGCTGCGCAGTACCAGCGCGCCGCTACGGCTATCCCTATGCCCGCGCAGCCAGTACCCGAGCGCCCGGCTCTCGAGCTCGCCGCGGCGCAGCGCCACCAGCTCCAGCGCAGCCCGCAGGTGGTCATCGACGGTGTCGATCGCGGTCCGCGCCGTGACACCCTCATCGCCATACACACGGCGCCACTCGGTGAGCACCGCCGCCAGCGCCTGGCGCGTGGGATCGTCGGCACGGGCGCGCTCGATCACCACAGCAGGATCCGCGCAGCCCGCCCAGATCAGCGCATCGCGCACCATACGGCTCCACGCCTCATAGCTCCCCAGCGAGCCGGTCCCCACATCGGGCCCCCCAGCGCGGATATAGGCCGCCATGATCGTGAGGCAGTCGACGATGATCTCCCGGCGCCGCGCGGCGACCTCGGCAAGCAGGTCCTGGGGGATGGCCCGGCGCTCGGGCGCGTCGGTGCCGGCATCAAGCCGGCAGACGAGAGTACGGCGGACCATGTCGCCGGGGATGGTGAGGTTGTTGCCGGTGGCGGCGATCAGCGGCGTACAAGGGGTAGTCGCGAGGATGCTGGTGCCGAGCGGGCGGATACGCCGCGTGGTCTGGGTGAGCGTCTGGCACAGCCCGCCGCCGGTCAGCGGCGCCTCAACATTATCGAGCGCGATCACCGGGTCGCCGGCGAGCAGCATCGCGTCCAGCCGCTTGCCGGCCTCGGTCGGGTCCGCCCCCCAGTCCATTACCGCGGCGCGCTCGCCAGTCGCGAGGATCGCGGCCACATCCACGAGCAGGCTCTTGCCTGTGCCCGCCGCCGGCGCGTCGGCCGCGTGCATGGGCGCCGCCGGCAGCACGGGACGGGCAAGTGCCGTGAGCAGCAGCGAGAGCGCCACGGCCTCATCGTCGGCGCTCGCCCAGGGGTAGTAGCGCAGCAGGTGGCGCAGCCGCCCCACGGCCGCCTCGGCGCCGCCGCGATCGAGCGGCTCGGGCAGGCTCATCTGCGCCCAGGGCGTATCGATCAGCAGCCGCGTCTCGGGGTCGTAGCCGCGCGCGCCGATCAGCCGGCCCTCGGGCGTGAGCACCGGGTGGCGCGCGACGGCGCGCAGGCACGGCCAGCCACCGAGATCCGGGCAGGTCACTAGTGTGCGCGCGATCGCGGCCGGTGGGTCGACCGGCACATACTCGCCCTTGGGCGTTTGCCGCTCCCAGCGCGCGCACCCGGCCAGGCGCAGGCGCAGCCACTCGGCGACGATCGGGCGCAGCGTGATCGCATCGGCGCCGCGGCGGATACCGTCGCTCGGCGCGAGGCTCGCCGCGCGCACCGGGCGCACCAGCAGCCCGCCGCGATCGTAGGCCGGCACCTTGGCCGCCTTGAGTGCGCGAACCGCGCGTAAGCCCCGGCAGCTCGCCGGGCTGGACGATGATGGGCTCCAGCGCTGCCAGGCGCTCATCCGCCGCGGCCTCCTCGGCGGAGTCCGCCCCGCCAGGCCCGAGCAGCGGATCGTCGAGGCAGGCGCGCAGGTCAGCCTCATCCGACACGCGCAGCCTCCCGGCCGGCGCCGGTGGACATCAGCGGGTTGAGTAGTGGCGGTAGGCGATCGGCTGGACTAGACTGCGGGTGAGCGCACCCGATAGGCTCACCCCGAGCGCCGCCGGCCCCTAGCTGGCGGCGTTCTTTTTGCCGTCCCGGCATATGTGTCCCTCCTTGTTGCGCGGGCCTTCGCTGCCCGCGGCGAGCTATGCTCGCTCGTGCGCGCCTCCAGCCCTGCCAGTCTCGAGATCGTGGCTCTTGTTGGGTTCGCCGGCGTCACGCTGGCGCTCCAGCCAGGCAATGCCATCGGCGCGCAGGATCAGCGGCACGCCATCGAGGTACGTGACGTGCGGTCCGGTCCCGGCCTTGAGCCGGGCGTAGAGTTTTGATCGCGAGATCCTGGCGGCCTCGGCATACTCGCCTATGCGCCAGGCCAATTGCTCGGTGCGGTGGATAGTATCGGTGGGAGGCATCGGACCATACTCCTGTTTTTCGGCACGCCATGGCGTGCCTATGGGCAGGAGTATTTCACGCGGGGGAGGTCGAATATACCGGAAATAAGGGCCGCCCCTAAAATCCTGTGGGTCTTATTTCCGGCGTGGTTTATTTCCGGCGAGATTCGTGCTGATAGATCAGTTCGCGGTAGCCACCCTCGCGCATTGCTCGTGCAGCCTTGAGCGTGTCATTGGCGCGGTTATTCGCTTGATAGATTGGGTATTCGTTCGGGCTGTGGGCAAACAGTTCGGCGGCCATTTCTTTTCGGCTAGCGCCGGCTGAATCAGCATCGAGTATTCGCAGGTAGAGCGGGTACTTGGAAAAATGATTTCTACGCTTTTTGACGGTGCCGCGCAGCTGATGCTCGCGATCAAACATCCGCCTTGCTCGCACGAATTGGGGCTCGGCTGGTTCATCGAGATTGATTGATAAGACGAATCGGTTCTGGTCGCTCAATTCATCGACAGCACCAGATCGGAGCCGCGAACACTGCGGGCCCCAAAACCACGGCAGTTGTTCGTTTTGGGAGGGGTCGGGTAATGGGTCTCCCGTCAGGTATTCGGAGCGGAAACAGTATGGCACGTAATCTATTCTGCCCCGCTTGCGCTCCGAATAGAGCCGCTCCATATATTGTGCTACGCTCTCACCTTCGAGCGCCGCTGGGTCGCAGTTGCCGACTAGGGCAGCTGGCGCGTCATCGAACTCGCCTCGATGTGTTTTCGCGTAGTTGGTCGTCGCGAGACTGCGCTGATAATCGGCCTGATATCCCGCGCTGCGCCGCATGAACTCCCATGCCCACTGCGCGTGCGAGAGCTCGTCGGCTCTCGGGTAGCTGTGTGCATCGCGCCAATCGGGTAGCCAGTCTCGTGCGCTCACTTCGCACCCCGCATCGGCACAATGTTCGTGCCTTCGTCGCCGCCCCAGGTCGGCAGCCCCTCACGCAGCACGCGCTTGGCGTAGTCCTCCGTCAGGTGCCCATAGTGCTTTTCGAGCATGCGGGTGTCGGAGTGGCCGACGTTGTGAGCCACCACCAACATAGGGACGCCCGCCATGATGGCGTGAGAGCAGTACGTGTGCCGCAGGCAATAGAACGTCGCGGGCGGGTCGAGCTTGGCGGCCTTGTTCGCCTCCTTCATTGGGCGCTGGTGGTCGTCGTCACCCCATGGGCTACCATCGGCGCGCGCGAAGATCAGCTTGCTCAGCTCCCGCCCCGCCGTGCACTCGCCGAAGAACTTCACTCCCTCGTTAGATAGGTGACAGACGTAGGGCCTGCCGGACTTGCGGTTCGCGAGCGCGAGCGATCCGGTATCGGGGTTGAAGTCGGCGACGGTGAGGCGTTTCAGGTCGCCCGGCCTAGCGCCGGTGAGCAACATCCCGCGTACCAGCGCGCGGAAGTCCGCGGGACAGGCGTTGAGCAGCCGGCGCACTTCGCCCAGGGTGAGATAGCGCACACGGGCCGCGCTCGTGGCCTTGAACGCCTTCACCCGGCGCCACTCGCCATCGCTTGCCACGCGGCCCTCGTTGTAGGCGTGGTTGAGGACGGCAAAAAGCAGGCTCCGGGCTCGGTTCGCGGTGTCTTTACGGCGGCGCTTCACCTCGGGGTCGGTCATGTCCACCGGCTTAGGCTTGCCGCTGCTATAGCACGGCGGGCGGGCCGCTATGTCGTTTAGCCAGTTGCGGATCATCGCGGTGGTAATCTTCGCGAGCATCACCTGGCCCAGGGGCAGGCGTATCTCGCGATTCATTAGCCGCCGCGTCTCCCTTGGCCCGATGCCCTTACCGTGCGGGCGGACGTGCTCGCAGTCGTAGTCCTCGCATGCGTCCGCCACGGTGTACGGACCGATCCGAGCGCCGCGGGCCTGTGCCTCGAGCTCTGCGGCCCGTTGCCTGGCCTTCGCTTGCGCGGTGCTGAAGTCGATCACTAGATCGCCATCGGCATCGGCGTGGTCGTCGGCATCGCCTAGCGTCTGGGTGATATACTGCCCGCCTCCGGCGTAGGCGCGAACGACCCAGCGCCCACCGGTCGTGGTCTTGCGATAGCCGATATGCAAGCCCTGGTCGAGGGCGCGATAATAGGGCTTACCGCGGGGCGCGAGCTTTAGGCGTGCGGTGCGGGTTTCTAGTCGAGAATCGCGGACGGTGCGGGCCATTGCTGCCTCCAATCTCGTGTCCAAAATATGTCCAATAAGCGTGGGGAAACGCGCTTGGACAGCATAGGACAACGTGGCGACGCGAGCAATGAAAACAGTTTGTTGCGTGGACGTTATTGGACACGAATGGACGCTTGTCGGGCGCTTTCAAGGTGGCGACACCGGTTCGAATCCGGTTGGGGACGCCATAGATTGCCGCCTACGGCTTTGCCTTGTCAGTAGTGGCAATCAGTCGTGAACCATTGGGGACACCATCACAAAAAAGCTCCGCCTTGCTTTCGAGCAGAGCTGGGAGAAATGCGGCCACCTCATCCCGACACTAGTGCTCAGGGGTGAGCGAATCACGATTCACTGCCTACCCGCGCTGCCTCGTGCCCGCGGAATGAAAGGCAGCTCCCTACAGGGACATGCCCCCGTCGGGGCATAAGCCTACTAATAGCAGCGCAGACAAGGCACGGCATGCCAACGCTGGATCGAAGCACAACGACGCAGCACATCGAGCATATCTGGCAAGAGAGCATCGTCGATCGTTTGGTCGATTACATCCGCATCCCAGCGAAGTCGCCGCATTTCGACCCCGACTGGGCCGCGCACGGCCATATCGATGAGGCCGTCGCGCTCGCCGAGCACTGGTGCCAGGAGCAGGCCGTGGCAGAAATGACGGTGGAGGTCGTGCGTCTGCAAGGCCGCACGCCGGTGCTGCTCATCGAGATTCCCGGCCGCGCGGAAGGCAGCGTGCTACTCTATGGGCACCTCGACAAGCAACCGGAGATGACCGGCTGGGATCAGGACAAAGGGCCATGGCGGCCGGTATTGACCGATGAGTGCCTGTTCGGGCGCGGCGGCGCCGATGATGGCTATGCGGTATTCGCCGCCCTGGCCGCGCTGCGCGTATTGCGCGAGCAGCGCATTGCGCATAGCCGCTGCCTGATCCTGATCGAGACTTGCGAGGAAAGCGGCAGCTATGATCTGCCATTCTATATCGACGCCCTCGGCGAGCGGCTTGGCCAGCCGGATCTGGTGATCTGTCTGGACTCCGGCTGCGGCAGTTACGACCGGCTCTGGCTGACGACCTCGCTGCGCGGACTGGCCGCGGGGGATCTGAGCGTGGAGAACCTCACCGAAGGCGTCCACTCGGGCGACGCAAGCGGCATGGTGCCCTGCACGTTCAGGGTTATCCGCGAGCTGTTGGGTCGTATCGAGGACGCCGACAGCGGGCGCATCCTTGCTGATGAGCTCTATGCCGAAATACCGCTGCTGCGACGTGAGCAGGCCCGCCGCGCCGGGGCGCTACTGGGCGCCGGAGTATTCGAGCGGTTTCCCTTCGTTCCCGGCGCCAAGCCCGCTACCGAGGATCCCGAGCAGCTCATCCTAAACCGCACTTGGCGACCGGCATTGGCGGTCACCGGCGCAGGGGGATTGCCCGCGCTCGCCGATGCCGGCAATGTGCTGCGACCGGCAACCACCTTGCGACTGTCCTTGCGGCTACCGCCTACGGTCTCTGGAGAGGCCGCAACCGCTCTGCTGCAAACGCTGCTGGAGGCGGATGCCCCGTTTGGATCTCGCGTGCGTTTCCGCGCGACCCAGGCAACCACCGGGTGGAATGCTCCGCCGCAGCGCGAATGGCTCACCGGCGCGGTCGATCAGGCATCCCGGGATTACTTCGGACAATCAGCGATGTATATGGGCGAAGGGGGCACGATTCCGTTCATGGGGATGCTTGGAGAACGATTCCCAAC
>JAKDMQ010000404.1 GCA_030452265.1 Nitrococcus sp. | reverse complement strand
ACCCGGCCGCGCGCCGGGTTTTTTAGGTGCACTTCCTGTGCACTTCCGGGGATCACAACGGGGCTAGGCTTTTGGCCTAACCCCTTGTTTTTCTGGTCGGGGTGACTGGATTTGAACCAGCGACTCCTGCCTCCCGAAGACAGTGCTCTACCAAGCTGAGCTACACCCCGGTGGTCGGTTAGTATCTGCGGCTGATCGTGAACTGAACTACCGCTTGGAGCGCATCACGATAGATGCCGTCGCCCAGATGGCCCAGCATCGCCCCGGCGCGCTCCGCTTCCTCGTGCGCTAGGCCGTAAGTGTAGGTAATGGCGCCGGTCTTTTCAATTGCCTCACGCACCGCCTCGATCTGTTCCTGTCCATCGTGCTGGATGGCCGAGCGCATGAGCTTGCGGGTCTTTGCGTCACCGTTGCGCATGGCGTAGATGAAGGGCATGGTGGGTTTGCCTTCGGCCAGGTCGTCCCCGATATTCTTGCCGATTTCCGCCGAGTTACCATCGTAGTCGAGGGCGTCGTCGACGAGCTGGAAAGCCGTTCCGAGATGGCGGCCGTAGGCGGCCATGGCGGCCTGCGCTTGCGCGGAACGCGCGCCCATCAACGCGGCGAGCCGGCAGCCTGCCTCGAACAAAGCCGCCGTCTTGCGGAAGATGACGTCGCGGTAGCGCTCTTCGGTGACATCCGGATCATGGATGTTGAGTAGCTGCAGGACTTCGCCCTCGGCAATGGTGTTGGTGGCGCGCGAAAAGATCTCCATCACGCCCATACTCTGCAGCTCCACCATCATTTCAAAGGCGCGCGTATAGAGGAAATCACCCACCAGGACGCTGGCGCCGTTGCCCCAGATCTGGCGCGCGGTTTCACGTCCGCGGCGCATGTCGGATTCGTCTACGACGTCGTCGTGCAGGAGCGTTGCCGTGTGAATCATCTCGACGATGGCGGCGAGCAATAGATGTTTGTGGTCGCGGCAACCGCAGGCACGTGCTGCCAGCAGTACAACCAATGGCCGCAGGCGCTTGCCGCCGCTATTGATGATGTAGCTGCCCAGACGATTGATGAGGGCTACGTTCGAGCTCAGTCGCTCCTGAATGAGCTGATTGACGGCCTCGATATCATTCTCTACGAGTGCCCGGATCGGATCGAGGTCCATGGGGAGCGAGGCTCCTTAGGCGGTGCTGCGTGACGCCGGGCTGGAATGCTATGTGCGCCCTGGCGCAAGTGTCAAGCTGAGGCTATCATTAGGGCCTGTTGACATTCGCCCACGACGACGCCCTGGGCGGATGCCAACAGGCCCTGATTGACGCTCCAAGAGTTAATGAGTACATTAGCACACTTTACGCGGGCGCGAGCCGAGGCAGAAGGAGAGTAATCATGTACGCCGTCATCAGGACGGGCGGTAAGCAGTACCGGGTCAGCGAGGGCGACACGCTGCGCGTCGAGAAGCTCGATGCAGAGTTGGGTGCGGCTATTGATTTCGAGCAGGTACTGATGATAGCCGATACAGATGATATCCAGGTGGGCACTCCGCTGATCGGTGGCAGCATCGTTAGTGCTGAGGTGACCGGCCAGGGACGTGGCCGCAAGATCGAAGTGCGCAAGTTCAAGCGGCGCAAGAATTATCATCGTTGCCATGGGCATCGGCAACACTACACCGAGGTTAAGATCACCCGCATTGGGGCGGGAACGGGCGTAACCGATAGCTTAGGAAACCCGCATCATGGCGCATAAAAAGGCAGGCGGCAGCACCCGTAACGGGCGCGATTCGCACTCCAAGCGGCTTGGGATCAAGCGCTTTGGTGGCGAGCTCGTGCACGCGGGCAATATCCTGATTCGCCAGCGCGGAACCAGCTTTCACCCGGGTGAGAACGTCGGGCTCGGCCATGACCA
>JAKDMQ010000403.1 GCA_030452265.1 Nitrococcus sp. | reverse complement strand
GTCGCGCGTACCTAAACCCATGCACGAAGCACACTGGATCCCGCATTGGAGCCGGTAGTGTAGTTGTAACGTAACCGGCTAAACGGCGACGTTATTGCCGCCGAGTTCGACGTCTGATCGCAGCGGATTGCTTGCGAATAGCTTTTTCCATACGCGCGGGGTCAGCTCGATGACGCGGCTGGCCGGGTGCTGGCCGACGCGCTGGAGCACATCGACCAGGTAGGTGTGCGGGTTGACGTCGTGCAGTCGGCAGGTGACCAGCAGGCTCTGGATAAGTCCCACGTGCACGGCGCCGATCTCTGTCCAGCAGAATAACCAATTTTTCCGGCCCATCGGGATAGCGCGCAGGCCGCGCTCCAGATGATTGGTGTCGATTGGCACCTCCGGGTCAGCGAGGAACACCTGCAGCGCCTCGACGCGGGCAAGCGCGTATTGCAGCGCCTTGGCAAGCGGACTTCGGGGCAGCAGGTCCAGGCGCTGGCATTGGGCCTGGCACCACTGCCAGAACCCCCGCACCAGCGGCTCGCAGTCTCGCGTGCGGGCGGTAAGTTTGGCCTTGCCCTCAAGGCCAAGCTTTGCGATCTTGCCCTCGGCGGTGTAGAGCGCACCGATCCATTGCAGCGCCTCGCGGGCGGCTCGCGGCTCGGCCTCCAGGGCGCGCTCGAAGTAGCGTCGGCAATGAGCCCAGCACTCGGCGTGGGTGACCTCAGGCCGGGCGCTGGCATAGCGGGCGTAGGCCTCATAGCCGTCGCTGAGCAAGGTGCCGGTGAAGTCCTTGCCAAGCATCGCGTGCACGTGCGCGCCAGCCCGCGAGGGCGCATAGTAAAAAGCGATCTCATCGGCCTGCCCATAGACCGGCCAAAAGTAGGCTTGGCGCATCTGGCCGGGCGCCTTGCGGCCAGCCTTGATCGGAGTCTCGTCGATCGCCAGCACGCGGCTTGCCAGGATGTGCTCGATCTGGGCATCGTAGATCGGGCGCAGCAGCTCGATGGCTCGGCCCGCGAGCCCCGTGAGAGTCCCGCGGCTAAGCTGTATTCCACTTTGGGCAAGACGCTGGTGCTGGCGGTACAGCGGCAGGTGGTAGCTGAACTTGTCAACCAGCATCCCGGCGAGAAAGCTCACATCGGCAAGGCTTTGCTCGAGCACATTCGTCGGCGCCGGCGGGCTGATCAGCTCCGAGCTCTCCCGGCGCTTGAGCACCGGGCGGCGGTACTCAAGCACCACGTAGCTGCCCGGGCGTTGGGCGAGCCGGAACGTACTCTTGGTGCTGATAACCTCGTAGTGCTCGGCGCCTTCCCCTTGGAGCTCAGGTGCGGCCACCTCGATGACCTGCACCGGCACCGTCTCGTCAAAACGCAGCCCCGTATCGTTAACCGCTTGCTCGCGGCGCTTTTTGCTGCGCTGGTAGGTGATCGTCTCGGTGGGCGGTGGCGCTGGGCTTTGCGGAGCCTCGGTGAGCCCGGCGAGCAGCTCGCCTTGCCCCGAGCCCTCGATCGGGCGCAGCTTCTCGGACTTGCGCCCAAAGAGTTGGCGCTTAAACCACGCGAGCTGCTGTTTCGCCTCGGCGAGCTGCGTGCGCAGGCTATTCACCTCCTCGGTGAGGCGCAAATTCTCGTGCTCGAGCGTGGCGGTGCTCAACGGTGGTTATCCCGATGTTTTTGGTGAAGTTATTATACCATAGCCAAGCCCAATGGGGAGCCCTTCGACCATCTTTTCCGACGTCTTTTGATCGCTAGATCCAGCCCCTCGATCAGCGCCTCGAATTCGGTGCGACTGAGCGCCCGCTTGCCCTCTCGGTCAGGCGCTAAACGGGCGAACTGACCCCGCTCCAAGCGCTTGCTCCACAGACAATAGCCGCCCTCCTCGAAGTACAGGCACTTCAGCT
>JAKDMQ010000174.1 GCA_030452265.1 Nitrococcus sp. | reverse complement strand
TGCGGGCAAGATGCCCGCGGTCCTAGGGTGGTTTTCACTGGAGCTGACGACAGTCCGCCTGCGATTGTGCACGTGCAATCGTCGTGAGGGTTGCCATGGCGAGTGTTCGTTGAAAATCCAATGAGGCCTTTTCAGCGTGTTCTTTAGTACGCGCTCGCACTGGTATGATTTCCTCCGCGGCGTTCGACCGTTCCGGCGACGGCTGAGCTTTGTCGTTGGGTGCATGTCCGGCAATACGATAAAGTGAAGGTGCCATGAAGAGCAAAGCTGATAGAGTCACCGTTGACCTTTCTGGCTATCAAGATTTGGTGGTTATTTTGTTGGGCATGAAGGTAAATGCGTTTACGGGTCTTAAGACTCTCTTTGGCTTCGGGCCTAAAATTAATGATTCGGTCAAAGGTGCTCCGGATGACTTGCTTGGGCATGAATATTTTTTGTTCTCAATGTTTCCTCCTCATCTTGGAATGCGTCAATATTGGCGTGACTTTGAATCGCTTGAGATTTGGGCACGAAGCGACCCTCATCGCGTATGGTGGAAGCGATTTTTGCGCAATAGCGGAGGGACGGGTTTCTGGCATGAAGCGTATTTCAAAGCTGGCGGCATGGAGGCAGTTTATGTAGATGTTTTCAAGGACATCGGGTTTCGCCAATTCGCTCCGGTGCAGCCGGCTCGCGGGAGAATGTTCTCGGCGCGAGCGAGAGCACAGAAGGCAGGGGAACCAAAATCGGTTGCTGCCGTTAACGAAGAGGAATTTTACTCGTAGTGCTTGGTTGTATCTTTGTCGCGTGTTGTCGCCCAATGAGGCGCTGCAGGTGATGACGTCCAATACCCTGTCGTGCCATGGGTTTTCTCAGGCCTTCGGCCTCTGGCGCACCTGAGCTTCGGCGCTCACACGCGCAGCGCCGTCGAACAAGCGATGATACGTCCGTGGGAAGCCGGGCATTGAGCCCGCGACCCCGATGCACCGCATATCGCTACGCCGTTAACCCTCCGGAAACCATACGTTGTCGCGCATACGTATTGTATATACAATAGACGTATGGAGTTCACATGGTCAGAGACGAAGCGTGCGACAAACGCCAAGGCTCACAGGTTGGACTTCGTGGACGCGCCCGCGTGTTTGAGGGCGTCACGTATACGTTTGAAGATGACCGGTTCTCCTACGGCGAGCAGCCCTTTATCACGTAGGGCTTGCTCGCCGGCGTTCCAGTGTCAATCGTTCATACGGAGAGCGAACATGAAATCCGCATCATCTCCTTCCGCAGAGCAACCAGGCGCGAAGCACAAATGTACTTCCATGCAATCCAAGACTGATTGGGCACATCTGCAATCGGACGAGGCCACCGCGTTGACGGAGGAGCATCCAGAAGCCGATATCGATCACATCGCTCGGGGTATCGTTCGGCGAGGGCTCAAGCCGCTACCAGCAAAGGAGGCTATCTCTCTGCGGGTTGACCGAGACGTGCTCGAGTGGTTCAAAGCACAAGGCCCCGGTTACCAAACACGCATCAACGCCGTCCTCCGTGCGTTTCGTGATGCGTCGGTGTAAGACACTGCTGCAGGCGCCCGCCATCGCGCTGGCGCGCTATCGGGAGCTGAGCTCAGGCGTTCGCCCGCCCGAAAAAGCGGACCGACGCCTAATCGAGCTGATTAGGGATCTCGAGCAAGAAGGTGCCTTATGAAGATTCGCAACGTTGTGGCAAACAATCGAAAGAACGAGTTCACTATTGTTACGCGCTCCGGTGCCGAGTACCCATTTCCTTACTCGAAAGCCGATGTTCGACCGAGTGCCAAAGATCCGATCGACGAATTGTTCGTGGATAAGGAGCTTGGTAATGAGGCGTTTACGTACTTCCTGAAATCCGGTAACCAGAGATCCATTCATATTGAGCAGGTGTTGGAGTATAACCAAGACCCGCGGTACTTCGCCGACCTGCTGACTTACAAGCTGTCTGTTGAGGCAAAGGAGGGCCTTGAGAGCAGTGCTCTTAGTCGTCGTCAGATAGCTAAGCGGCTCAACACGTCAGTCCCTCAGCTTTACCGCCTGTTGGATCCGGCTAATACGCGCAAGTCCATGAAGCAACTTGTCGCGCTCCTCCACATACTGGATCGCAATGTTGACCTCGTCGTCAAGAGAAGGGCTACCTAATCCCTAATCCCCCAGCGCCTCGCGATACAAAAACAGGATGGCATTGAGTGCCCGATTCCGTGTGGAGGCCGCGACATCGTGCTGAGCCTCCAGCGCCGCTAGAAACAACTCGACTTCCAAGGCAGCCATCTCGAGCGGATGGCGTTTGCCGTGGAAGAGGATGAAACGACGACGCCATCACAGACTAGCGTGCTTGGTGCGGATACCGTGGCGGGCGCGGGGTTGATCAAGTAGGCGGCGCTCCTGCGCCATGACGTTTCTTTCATCCTTGAGCTCGGTACGTAACATACGATGCTGCGTGCGAGCGCATGTGTCATGTCCTGTAGAACAGGAATACACGTTGAGCTCGAGGCGGCATATAAAACGTCATTCATGATTGCTACTTCTTGCTAAGAGCACAGGCACAAGGGGGAATGATGGAGCAAGAACGCGTTTACTCGCCCAATCAGGCTGCGGTGGGTTCATTCATCGGCGGGCCGCTCGTGTCCGTCATGTTCATCAAGCGCAACTTTAAAGTGCTCGGCAACTCGTCCGGAGAAGACAAGGCGCTAATGTGCGGCACGATTGTCATTTTGATAATACTTGGTATTCTGCCATTTTTGCCGAAGTCATTTCCAGATATGCTGATCCCACTTATGACAATTATCGCAACGCGATCGATTGTCGAGAAATATCAGCTTAATAAACAAGATATCACAAGCGCTACTTCACTGACATTCCAATCTAACTGGCGCGTTCTGTGGGTCAGTTTGGCATGCCTGGTGCTCTCCGTGCTCGTCATTGGGGTGGTGCTGGTTGCGCTCCATACGCTCGGGATTGTCAAACTGGTTTAGTCCGGCGCTGTAGCGGAGCGCCCTAAGCGCTATCGCATTCTGGACTCCCTCCGCGGCTTTCGACTTCTCCGGTGGCAACTGAGCTTCGGCGTTCACCCGCGCTGCGTGCCGGCAAATGCAGTAGCGATGTGCGGTTAAAGGGAAGCATACGGATGCCATGAGGCAAGCTGCCTACCGAGCGTGGCTTCGAGTCGCTCTGAGCCCTTCGCTCAGTTGCCGTATGGATCGCGAAGCGCTGTCGAACGAGCGATGGTACGTCCATCGGGAACCCGGCCCCCGAGACACCGCATAGGGCTACGCCGTTCAGTGCCAAGATGAAGAAGGTGCAGGTATAATTGCAGGACTAGCAATCCCGAGGCATCGTCATGGAGCTTACGGCCATCTTTGAAGAAGTACTAGAAGGTTATATTGCTTTTGTCGAGGAGATTCCGGGAGCTCATACCCAAGGGGCCACGTTGGAAGAGGCTCGAGAAAATCTCTCCGAAGCCGTCGAAATGGTGCTGGAGGCTAATCGCGCACTCGCGGAAGAATCAATTCGCGGCCGTCAGGTTGTTAAAGAGCGGTTTGTTGCATCGGCGCAGTGAAGCGCCATGATCTCGTAACGCACCTGCTGCGTAATGGGTGCGAGTTGTTTCGGGAAGGCAGGCGTCACTCCGTGTGGTTACGCGAGAAAATCGCGCACCAGTCACCCAGTTGTTCATCCCGGATGTGACAGCGCCGGCGAAGGGTGCAGTACTCAGGGCCTTCGCGACGCGCGCAGGTGAGCCGGGATCAGCGCCCACTCGCCGAGCTCGAAGAGCAGCTCCGTCACGATAGCGAGCAGCGCCGCTGGGATGGCCCCGTACAGCACGAGCTGATAGTCGTTTAGCGAGAGCCCCGTGACGATGGGCTCTCCCAGCCCTCCCGCACCAATGAAGGCCGCCAAGGTCGCCGTGCCGATGTTGATGATGGCCGCGGTGCGGATACCGGTGAGCAGATTGGGCATAGCGAGCGGGAGAATGATATAGCGCAACTGCTCTGCACCGGTGAGACCAATGCCTCGCGCCACATTGACGAGCAGCGGGTCCACGGTTGCCAGGGCGGTGATGGCGGCACGCACGATGGGCAGCAGCGAATACAGAAACAACGCGATCACCGCGGGCAGCATGCCGATGCCGAACAGCGGGACCATCAGTGCCAGCAGCGCGATCGACGGGATGGTCTGCAGCAATCCGGCAACGTAGAGCACGATTCGGGAGAGCCGGGGCGAGCGGTGCACGGCGAGGGACAGCGGCAGACCGACCAGGCAGGCGAGCCCCAGGGCGATTCCTGTCAGCTGCAGGTGCTCGATGAGGTGGGTACCGAGCCGCTGCCACCTGCGGCTATGTGTATCCGGTTGCGAGGGGACGATCCCGTGCTTGGCCAGAAATCCGGCGGCGACGGCGGCGAAGCCACGACCGGCTGTGGAGACCTCGGCGTTCAGCTCCTGCATCTCCCGCTCGTCGATGAGCCCGGCGAGGCGGCGCAGCGCGGCAACGGCCGCTACGGGGAGATCGCCAGCAACGAGGGGCACGGCCAGGTAGCGGGGGAAGTAGTTTTTGTCGTCCTGCAGCAGAATGAGATCGAAGCGCTCGATGTCTCCGTCGGTGGAATAGGCATCGGTAACGTCGATGCTTCCCTCGACAAGCGCCTGGTAAGCGATGCCATGCTCTAAACCGACGGGGGACTGGGGCAGGGCATAGCGGGAGCGCAGTTCGGCCCAGCCGTCCTGGCGCCCGATGAATTCATGGGAGAGGCCGAACACCAAATCTGGATGGGCGGCCAGATCGCTGATGCGGCGTATGTTAAGACGCTGCGCCTCGGTGCGGCGCATGGCGAGCGCGTACGTGTTGTTGAAGCCGAGTGCCGGCAGCACGCGCAAACCCTGCGCCCAGGCAAGGCGATCCAGCGTGTCGATGTCCGTCTGCTCCACCTCAAAAATGCCATGGGCCAGCGTGCCGGTGTATTCCGGATAGAGGTCAATCTCGCCTTCGAGCAGAGCCTGGTAGGTCACGATGGTCTGGCCTAATCCGAGCCGACGTTCGACGCGCAAGCCCGCCGCCTCCAGGGTTTGGGCAAAAATCTCGCCGAGCAGATGACCTTCGCGGTCGGCCTTGGAGCCGACCGTGATTACGCCCGCTTCGCGGCTTTCGGAAGATGCCATGCCCAGTAGGCCATTAATCAGCAACAGAGCGCCGAGTGCCGCTGCAATCATCCACCATCCCCGGCGGCCGGCCCTCAGGCGTTCCATGAACCCGTCTCGAGCAGGCGGCTCACTCGGTCGCCGGTGGGATGCTGTCGAATTCTTTGTGGGGTCTCTGCTTGCAGGATCTGTCCAGGACCCATCACTACTAGGTAATTCGCAAGCCGCATGGCTTCGCCCACGTCGTGGGTGACGAGCACTACCGTGCGTGGCTCTGCGCGCTGCAATGCTTGGAAGTGCGCGTGCACCTCGGCGCGGGTGATGGGGTCAACCGCCGAGAACGCCTCGTCGAGCAGCAACAGCGGCGGTTCCAGCATCATGGCCCGACACAGCCCCACGCGCTGTGCCTGGCCGCCGGAGATTTCATGCGGATAACGCCCGAGCAGCGCCGAAGGCAGGTCCATCATGTGCAATAGCTGCTCGATGCGTGCGCGCAGGCGCGATCGCGGCCATCGCTCTCGCTCGGCGAGGATCGCAATATTCTCGCGCACGGTGAGGTGCGGAAACAGGCCGATTTGCTGTACCGCATAGCCGATGCGGCGCCGCAGGCGAGGCAAGTCGAGATAGTCGATCGCTTGCCCAAACACTCGCACTTCACCGGCGTCCGGTCTGAGCAGGCCATTGATCAACCGCAGGAGCGTGGATTTGCCGCAGCCGCTCGCGCCCACCACGGCCGTAATGCGCTGCGCGGGCAGGGTTAGATCCAGCCCCTGAAATAGGTGCTGCCCATCGAAGTGCTTGTACAGGCGGAGGAATTGAACCGCGCTGAGTCCCGGCGTTGCGTTCATCTATATCTATGGCGCTCTGCAGTCAGATACGGCGCACGGCAACCGGGCCGCTAGACGCTGTACCGGGATCAAGGAGCTGGTTAGGGTTTCTTTTATGGGGGATACCAGCCGGCTTTATGTCTGCGGGGCACGCCCAGGCCCGATGGGCATAACCGCTTGTTCTATTTGCTGACGGCCTGTGCGAATTCGCGGAAATCATCGAGGTGCTGCCAGGTGATCGCTTGGACAATCTCCCAATCGATTTCCTGATAACGATGTACCGCGATATTGCGAAATCCCACGGCGGCTTTCATGTGACGGCATAGTTTTGCATCGATAAGGCCCATCCGCTCCAGAACCGTGAATGTCTCCCCCATCGTTGCCGGCGCGGGCTCCGCGCTTTCCGCGATAACATGAGTAGCGATGTCCACGCAAATCTGTACCGCTCGGGATAGATTAAGCGCGAGTATGTCTTGTCGATCCACGTCCATGCGGAGCTCGGCAGCGCTAGCCGCGCGCTTATCTTCCAGTCGACGGATGCAGCGCCGCAGCGACTCGAGCTTTTCGGCAAGGATTACCGGATCCATGCATTAAGCCTTTGCCGGAGCAGGCGTTCACGGTAGGGCAGAAAATCCGCGCTATCCAGAAGCATGCGGGTGATTTGTGTCGGATAAGCGGCGCTATCGCGGCTGTACAGTACCCGCCCCCCAAGCACCGCGCTACGAACGACGGCTATACCTGCTGTCGCGAGGTCCACAAGATCCACGGCACGGCCCGTCAAGCACGCCAGATCTTCGATCAATTCAATACGCCGTTCGACATTCAGGGGATGATCACAAAGGATGGCAATATCGACGTCGCTATCCTGGCCAGCTTTGCCACTCGCGAGAGAGCCAAACAGCAGACCCAAACGAATATCTTTCTGCGCAGCAAGAAAGTCCGCTAATTGAGCAACGGCGTTGGGTTGGTGATCTTTCATTCGGCCAGTATAGCTTGCACGGAACGCTGTCGAGGCATATAAGCGGTTGCCGAGTTTGTCGGTAACGCTGGCGCAGGGACTGCTGATCGACTACGAACTGTGACCGGTTATGGGCAGTGTGCCCACAACGACTGACTGTCCGCTCCCGGGCCGTAAAACATCTGCAGCGCTGTAGGGTGGATAAGCGCAGCGTATCCACCAAACTCGGCACGGCGGATGCGCTTCGCTTATCCACCGGACTGTGGGAGCGTCGCCTTTTGCTTATGTTGGATAAGCGGATCGCCCTGCGCCGGTAGACACCAGCGCCTATTTCTAAGTGTAGCGCAATTGGGCTACAATTGGTTGGCGATAGATCAAGTGAGCGATGCCATGTCCGGAAAAGCAGTCGTTCGAGCCCGTATCAGCGAAGACATCAAGAACGAAGCGGCCAATGTGCTGGAACAAATGGGGCTTACGGTCTCTGATGTGGTGCGGATCACGTTGACCCGGATTGCCCATGAGAAGGCGCTGCCCTTTGAATTGCGCGTGCCGAACAAGCTTACCGAGGAGACGCTGACCAAAAGCGAGCGCGGGCAAGATCTGCATCACGCCGACGATGCTCAGGAGATGTTCAGGGATCTGGACATTTGATGCGTCACCCTGCCTACGAGCCGCATTGCCTTATCGGCGCAGCTACAACCACAACGGCCGCTACTACGCCCTGCAC
>JAKDMQ010000402.1 GCA_030452265.1 Nitrococcus sp. | reverse complement strand
AGCCGCGCAACGGCTCCGGCTCGTCGGCCAGCAAGAGGAGCGGCACATAGGGCTCGCGGGATGAACCGGAGGGGAGCCGCTCCAACCTATACGCGTCGGACATGACGGATGACCATTCCTCTCGGGAGTCCTGCGCTACGATGGCAGCCGAACCAGGCGCAGTATGCGGCATTGGCCGCGCCAACCATCAGCCGGGAGGCAAACGCTCCATGCCCTATGCGGACGTGAACGACATTCGCATGTACTACGAGGCGACGGGCGACCCGGCCGCGCCGCCGCTGCTCCTGCTCCATGGGGCCAGCGGGGCGATTGATGCGCCCGGCAGTGGCTGGACCGAGCAGATGCCGGCCTTTGGCGAGCACTTTCGGGCCATCCATCTGGAACACCGCGGTCACGGCAGGACGAATAATCCGGCCGGCCAGATCCGCTACGAAACGATCGCCGATGACGTGGTGCGCTTCATGGAGCAGATGACCCTGGGGCCGGCGCATATCGCCGGGGTCAGCGATGGCGGCATCGTGGCCCTGGTCATCGGCATGACCCGCCCAGAGATGGCGCGGGCGCTGGTGGCGGTGGGACCCAACTACTTCAACGACGACCTCGTCAGGATCGCCAACCAGTTCGCCGATCTGGAGATCATGGCGCGGGAACGGCCCGAGGAGATGGCGCAGATGGCTGCGCTGCATGATCGGAACAAGGAGCCGGGCTGGTGGCGCGAGCTCTACCGCCAACTAGGGCGTGTCTGCAAACTCACAGCCAGAGCAGGATACAGGCGATGGTGAGCAGGGCATGGTAGGCGACCTCCAGTTTGTCGTAGCGGGTGGCGATGGCGCGGTGCTGCTTGAGGCGGTTGATCAACCGTTCCACCCGGTTGCGCTCGCGATAGGCCGCGCGGTCGAAGCGGCCGTCGCGCCGTTCGTTGGCTTTGCGGGGAATGACCGGGCCGATGCCGCGCCGCCGCAGGGCGTGCCGCGCCGTGCCGCTGCTGTACCCCTTGTCGCCCGCGACCCGCGCCGGCCGCAGCTTGGGCCGCCCGCGTCCCGGCCGTTTGACCGCACCGCGGTCCAGCAGCGCCGGCAAGGCGGGCTGCTCGTGGCGCTGGCCGGCGGTCAGCAGGCCCGTGATCGGCTTGCCGCCGCCCTCGGCGCGGAGATGGATCTTCGTCGCCACGCCGCCGCGGGAGCGGCCGAGCGCCTGATCACCGCCCCCTTTTTGGCCCCGGCCGCGTGCTGGTGGGCCCGCACGGTGGTGCCATCGACGAAGTGCAGGGCCCAGTCCAGCTTGCCCGCCGCGTCGCCCTCGGCCTGCAGCGCGGCCAGGACGCGGTCCCAGACCCCGGCCTGCTGCCAGCGGCGGAAGCGGGAGTACACCGTCTGCCACGGCCCGTACCGCTCCGGCAGGTCGCGCCACGGCGCCCCGGTGCGCAACCGCCACAGGATGGCGTTGACCACCGTGCGGTGGTCCTTGGCCGGGCGACCCGTCGCCGGGCATTGCGGCGGCAGCAGCGGGGCCAGCCGCTGCCACTGCGCGTCGCTCAGTTCGTGTCGTCGTACCATCAACCAAGGGTACTCCCCCTTTGCAAACACACCCTAGTACCAGGCTCGCCTGGCCGGATGGACTGCACCGGCTACGAGGCCGCGGCGGGCGCCTCCTGCAGGTGACGCACCTGCTTCCTGGCCCGCGTGGTCAGTTGCCATCCACCCGACACTGCCCGTACCTGCCCGTTGGCCGTGAGCGCCGCGCGGGCGCTGGCGATCTCGTTTGAGGTCAACAAGGGCGTGGCAAACAACTCGATCCCGTCCGCGGAAGCCACCGCGTCGTGGTGCGCCGCCGCCACCACGGCCATGATCACCAGCAGCTTCGTTGGGTTGCCCCAGTCGTCGGCCGCA
>JAKDMQ010000173.1 GCA_030452265.1 Nitrococcus sp. | reverse complement strand
CAGCTCGGTGATTGGGTGGCGGTTGAGGAATGTCGTCCGCTGTCGAAGATCAAGTCGTGGAGGCTCGTGAAGGTCCTCGAGCAGGGCGGCGAGTGAATCTGCCCGGGTAGCCAATCATCAATTGATCGAGTCCTGGAAGGCAAATAGATCGCCATGATTCAAATGCAGACAACGCTGAGTGCGGCCGATAACAGCGGCGCGCGGCGGCTTCAGTGTATAAAGGTACTGGGGGGGTCGCGCCGGCGCTATGCCCATATCGGTGACATCATCAAGGTCAGCGTCAAAGATGCGATTCCGCGCGGGCGCGTGAAGAAGGGTGAGATATATAATGCCGTCGTCGTGCGTACCCGACATGGCGTGCGCCGCCCGGATGGCTCGGTGATTCGCTTCGATAGCAATGCCGCCGTCCTACTTAACAACCAGCTACAGCCGATCGCAACCCGCGTGTTCGGCCCAGTGACTCGAGAGCTGCGCAGCGAGCGTTTCATGCGCATCATTTCACTGGCTCCGGAGGTGCTGTGATCACTCCGTTGTGGCGCTGCTGGATGGTCGCTAGGACCAACTCGGTTGGCGCCCGGAGTTTGGGCATGGCCTGGATCCGGGCAGGACAAAGGCAGTTCGTGTACAGCACACGCGCAGGGCAAACGGATGAAACGCATTAAGCGAAATGATGAAGTCATTGTGATTGCCGGCAGGGACAAAGGCCGACGTGGCACGGTCTTGCGGGTTCTGTCGAAGGCGAACAAGGTAGTGGTTGCCAACGTCAACAAGGTGAAGAAACACCAGAAGGGAAATCCGCAAACCGGCAGCACGAGCGGGATTGTCGAGCTGGAGAAGCCTCTGCACATGTCCAATGTGGCGCTCTATAACCCCGATACCGGCAAGGCCGATCGCGTTGGGGTCCGCACCTTGGAGGACGGGCGCAAAGTTCGTTACTTCAAATCGACCAACGAAATCGTTGAACTGTAAGGTACCTAGATGGTGAGGCTGCGAGAGCTCTACCGGAACGAGATTACCCCGTCGCTCAGGGATCGGTTCGCCTATGACAACATCATGGCGGTGCCGCGTCTGATCAAGATCACTATCAATATGGGCGTGGGCGAGGCGGTTCGCGACAAGAAGGTGCTGGAGCTCGCGGAGAAGGAGCTGGCGCTTATCGTCGGACAGAAGCCGGTGATTACTCATGCGCGCAAATCGGTGGCGGGTTTCAAAATTCGTGAGGGCTGGCCGATCGGCTTGAAGGTCACGTTGCGGCGCGAGCGAATGTACGAGTTCCTCGATCGCTTTATCAATGTCGCCGCCCCGCGAATCCGCGACTTTCGCGGCTTCTCGCCACGGGCCTTCGACGGCCGCGGCAACTATAGCCTCGGGGTGCGCGAGCAGATCATCTTCCCCGAGATTGAATATGACCGCATAGACGCGACTCGGGGCATGGACATTGCCTTTACCACCACGGCGAAAACCGACGACGAAGCCCGCGGCCTGCTCGAGGGCTTCAATTTCCCGTTTCGCCGTTAGAGGGCTCGATTATGGCAAAGGTTTCTTTAATTGAGCGTGAGCGTAAGCGCGCACGGCTCTACCGCAAGAGTGCCAGCAAGCGCCTGGCGTGGAAGGAAATTATCAGAAGCCCCGGCAGTGCGCCCGAGGATCGGCGCACGGCACAGCGCAAGCTTCAGGATCTGCCCCGCAACGCGAGCCCGGTGCGCTTGCGGAATCGCTGCAACATTACCGGCCGACCACGGGGCTATTACCGTAAATTTGGTTTGGCGCGTAATAAGCTACGTGAGGCGGCGATGGCCGGCGAAATACCCGGCCTGGTCAAGGCAAGCTGGTAGGGGCGCGCAATGGACTATGGTGTTGGGGGTCAGGTGACGACAGCATGAGCATGACCGACTCAATCGCGGATATGTTGACACGGATTCGTAATGGTCAAGCGGCTGAAAAGGCTGAGGTCAGCATGCCGGCCTCTAAGCTCAAGGCGTCCATTTGCCGTGTGCTCGAGGAAGAGGGCTATATCGATGACTTCCGAGTGGAAGGCGATGGAAAAAGACCTACTTTAGTTATTCGTCTACGGTACTACCAGGGGCGCCCGGTGATCGAAGAGCTAAGGCGGGTCAGTCGACCGGGCCTCAGGCGGTTCGAAGGCAAGCGTACGCTGCCGAGCGTGCGCGGGGGGCTTGGCACGGCCATTATCTCGACCTCGCAGGGTGTCATGACGGATCGCGCGGCACGTGCGGCCGGTCAGGGCGGCGAAGTGTTGTGCGTAGTATTCTAAGCTTTAACCACGAGATCCAATTGCAATGTCCCGAGTCGCCAAGAATCCCATAGCGGTCCCGGCCGGCGTGCATATCGCGATTGAGGGTCGGCTCTTCAGAGTCAAGGGTCCCAAGGGCGAGCTGGAGCACCAAGTTCACCGCTGGGTAGATGTCAGCCAGGAGAACGGTGAGCTTCGTCTGACTCCCAATAAGGAGCGCAAGGATGCCTGGGCACTGGCGGGCACCACGCGTGCCGTGCTCCAGAACATGGTGACCGGGGTCGGCCAGGGGTTCGAGCGCAAGCTCCAGCTGGTGGGTGTGGGCTACAGAGCGCAGGCGCAAGGCAATAATCTCAATCTAACGCTTGGTTTTTCGTTTCCGCTTGACTACCCGGTGCCCCAAGGCGTGACGATCGAGACGCCAACCCAGACCGAGATTCAGATTAAGGGGGCCAACAAACAGCAGGTTGGCCAGGTGGCGGCGAACATACGCCGTCTGCGACCCCTGGAGCCCTATAAGGGCAAGGGCGTGCGCTACACCGACGAACGGGTCGTATTGAAGGAAGCGAAGAAGAAGTAGGCGAAGGCGAGGCGGGCATGGACAAGAAGGTTGCACGGCAAAGGCGCGCCCGCAGGGCACGCGTCAAGATTCGGGAGCTTGGTGCTTATCGGCTGTGCGTGCATCGCACGCCGCGGCACACCTATGCGCAGATTATTGGACCCGCGGCGGATCGAACGCTGGCGGCAGCTTCCACCATGGAAAAGGAGATCAACGGGTCGTTACGCAGCGGCGGCAATATCGAAGCCGCCAAGGTGGTCGGCCGCATGATTGCCGAGCGCGCTCGAGCGGCTGGTGTGGATGCAGTTGCATTCGACCGTTCCGGATTCAAGTTTCACGGCCGCGTCAAGGCACTCGCCGAGGCGGCCCGCGAGGCAGGTTTGAAGTTCTGAGGCCCTAGAAGAGGCGAGAAGCATGGCAATGAGCGAGACTGGCGGCGAGGGCCTGCGGGAGAAACTGATTACGATTAACCGTGTGGCTAAAGTCGTCAAAGGTGGCCGACAATTCGGGTTCACCGCGCTGACGGTGGTGGGCGACGGTGAGGGGTCGGTGGGTTTTGGCTACGGCAAAGCGCGCGAGGTGCCGTCTGCTATCCAAAAAGCGATGGAAAAGGCGCGTAAGAGTATGCGCAAGGCGCACCTCAACGGTGCGACATTGCAATACCCAGTGACCGCCAATCATGGGGCTAGCAAGGTTTTCATGCAGCCGGCCTCAGAGGGGACGGGGATTATCGCCGGCGGTGCGATGCGCGCCGTGTTTGAAGTCGTTGGCGTGCAGGATGTGCTGGCAAAGGCTATCGGCTCGCGTAACCCGGTCAACGTCGTGCGGGCCACGATCAAAGCCCTCGCGCAGAGCGCGGGCGTCGAGTATGTCGCCGCCAAGCGCGCCAAGCGTGCTGAAGAGATTCTAGGTTGAACATGGCGCAGAACAAACAGCTCAAGGTGACCTTGGTTCGCAGTCTCAATGGTCGGCGCAGCCGGCATAAAGCCTGCGTGGCGGGGCTGGGTCTGCGCCGAATTCACCAGAGCGTAGCGGTTGATGATAGCCCGGAGAACCGGGGCATGATCCGTAAGGTTTCTTATTTGCTCAAGGTGGAGGACGCCTGAGGATGCGGCTCAATACGATCAAGCCTGCAAACGGCAGCCGGCCAGAACGGGACCGGGTCGGTCGCGGGACGGCGTCGGGTAACGGCAAGACTGCCGGACGAGGGCACAAGGGGCAGCGCTCGCGCTCGGGCGGTTTTCACAAGGTCGGTTTCGAAGGGGGGCAGATGCCGCTGCAACGGCGTGTGCCCAAAGTCGGATTCCGGTCGCGCAAAGGGCGTTTTAGTGCCGAGGTCCGGCTCTCCGAGCTGAAACACTTTGCCGCGGATTCGGTAGTTGACTTGGCCGCGTTGAAGGCCGCGAATGTGGTGTCGCGCCAAGCGCGCCGGGTCAAGATTATCGCTACCGGGGAGGTGGCGCAGGTCTTCACCGTCCGCGGGGTCGCCGTGACCAAAGGCGCGCGCGAGGCAATCGAGAAGGCAGGCGGCAAGGTCGAGGGTTAGTTTGGCTAAAGCAGCAGCAAGCCTAAACTCATTGGCAGGGTTTGGCCGCCTGACCGAGGTGCGCCAAAGACTGGTCTTTGTGTTGATTGCATTGGTTGTTTATCGGTTCGGAACCCACCTCACCATTCCCGGTATCGACCAAGCCGCGCTCGCCGCCATGTTCGAGCAGCAGCAAGGCACCATCTTGGACATGTTCAACATGTTTTCCGGTGGCGCCCTGCAGCGACTTAGCGTATTTGCACTTGGCGTCATGCCCTATATTTCGGCTTCGATTATCATGCAGCTCATGAGCGCGGTGGTACCCGCACTTGAGCAGCTGCGTAAAGAGGGAGAGCAGGGGCGCCGCCAGATCACGAAGTACACCCGATACGGGACCTTGTTGTTGGCGACGTTTCAGGGGGTGGGGATAACGGTTGCCTTGCAGAATCAGGCGGTCGTTCTCAGCCCCGGGCCAAGTTTCGTATTTATCGGCGCTGTCACCCTGGTGACGGGCACCATGTTCTTGATGTGGCTGGGTGAGCAGATTACCGAGCGGGGTATCGGCAATGGCATATCGTTGCTGATCTTCGCGGGAATCGTCGCCGGGTTGCCGCAGGCGCTTGGCGGAACCATAGAGCTCGCGCGCACCGGTGTGTTGAGCGTCGGCATCATCCTGTTTCTGCTGACGCTTGTCGTCGCAGTGGTCTGGGTGATCGTCTTTATTGAACGCGGTCAACGACGCATCACCGTCAACTATGCGCGGCGGCAGCAGGGGCGACGAATGTATGCGGCACAGAGCAGTCACCTGCCGCTGAAGCTCAACATGGCGGGCGTCATCCCCCCTATCTTCGCATCGAGTATCATCTTATTTCCGGCAACGTTGGGCCAGTGGTTCGGGTCCTCCGCGGGGCTGGCCTGGTTGAATCGGTTGGGGCAAACGTTGAGTCCGGGGCAGCCGCTGTACATCGCCCTCTACGCCGCGGCTATTGCGTTTTTCTGCTTTTTCTACACCGCCTTAGTATTTAACTCGCGGGAAACCGCGGATAATCTGAAAAAATCCGGTGCTTTCATCGCCGGTATTCGCCCGGGTGAGCAGACGGCGCGCTACATTGACAAAGTCATGACACGGCTTACGCTCGCCGGGGCAATCTATTTGATCGCGGTTTGTTTGCTGCCGGAATTCTTAATTTTGTATTATAATGTTCCGTTCTACTTTGGTGGTACTTCGTTGCTGATCATCGTCGTGGTCGTGATGGATTTCATGTCCCAGGTGCAAGCGCATCTTCTCAGTCATCAATATGAGCCATTGATGAAGAAGGCTAAGCTGCACGCTCACGGCCGTGGCGGCGGCGGTCTGATGCGCTGATCCCGAGTGGTTTCTCGTGCCCGCGCTGAGGCGGGCTTGCGCGGCACGGCGGCTCTTTTTGCAGCAAGGTCTCTGCCGCGGGTGGACAGCTTCGGAGAATGAGTGATGAAGGTACGCGCGTCTGTCAAGAAAATGTGCCGAAACTGCAAGATCGTACGTCGCAGAGGCACGCTGCGGATCATCTGCATCGAGGCTCGGCATAAGCAGCGGCAGGGCTAAACTGTTGTCAGTAGTTGTCGGGCCGATTAGCTAGTAGCCGAATTCGATTAGGAGCAAGACTTTATGGCCCGAATCGCTGGCGTTAACATACCAGCCAACAAGCACACTGGGGTTGCGCTTACCTCCATCTATGGAATCGGGCGCAGCCGCGCGGTGGCAATCTGCCAGGCGGCGAGCATCGCGCCGCAGCGCAAGATTCAGGAATTGACCGAGGCGGAGCTCGAGCATCTGCGTAGCGAGATCGGTAAGTACGCTGTGGAGGGTGATCTGCGCCGACAGGTTGCCATGGATATCAAGCGGCTAATGGATTTAGGTTGCTATCGTGGTATCCGACACCGCCGTGGGCTCTCGGTGCGCGGCCAAAGAACGCGCACCAACGCGCGAACACGAAAGGGACCGCGGCGGGCTATCAGTCGATAGGGCAAAGTGCTTGAACTGACTTCCGGCCCGGGGCTATGTAATCCCGCTATCGCCCCTGCGTCATTAGGCTTTAATTGCCGCGATCTGCCGAAATCCGCTTTGCCGCGCTGTTCGCTCAGCGACCCGCGAGTGCTCAGCGATGTGTTAGCCTTTTAGTAGGAAAGGAATATGGCCAAACCGAGTAGCCGAACGCGTAAGCGCATCAAGCGGAGCGTGGTGGATGGCATTGCGCACATCAATGCGTCGTTCAACAATACGATTATCACGCTCACCGATAGGCAGGGCAACGTGCTGGCCTGGGCAAGCGCGGGTGGCAGCGGATTTCGCAGTTCCCGCAAGAGCACGCCATTTGCCGCCCAGGTGGCTTCCGAGCGCGCCGGTGAGGCCGCTAAAGAGTACGGGTTGAAGAACTTGGAAGTGCGGGTCAAGGGGCCGGGTCCAGGGCGAGAATCGGCCGTTCGTGCTCTCAATAACGCCGGCTACCGAATTACCAATATCGCGGATGTAACGCCTATCCCACACAACGGCTGCCGTCCGCCCAAGAAGCGGCGCGTCTAAGATAAGGGTCATACAGTCATGGCACGGTATACTGGAGCGACCTGCAAACTCGCCCGGCGCGAGGGCGCCGACCTATCGCTAAAAAGCCGCGTGCGGGCGTTGGACAGCAAGTGCAAGCTGGATACTCCCCCGGGTCAGCATGGTCAGCGCCGCGGGCGCATCTCCGATTATGGGCTGCAGCTGCGAGAGAAGCAGAAGGTGCGGCGCACGTACGGCGTGCTGGAGCGCCAGTTTCGCAATTACTACAAGGAGGCCGATCGGCGCAAAGGGAATACCGGTGAAACCCTTCTGCAGCTTCTCGAATCGCGGCTTGATAATACCGTCTACCGAATGGGATTTGGGTCCACGCGGGCCGAGGCGCGACAGCTCGTCAGCCACAGGGCGATTCTCGTCAATGGGCGGGTGAGCAATATTCCTTCGCGTATTTTGGCGGCTGGCGACGTTATCTCCATCAAGGAGAAGGCTAAGAAACAGCTACGGGTGCAAGCGGCGCTCGAGATGGCGCAGCAAATCGGTTTGCCCGCATGGGTCGAAGTAAATACCAAACAGTTCGAAGGAACTTTCATGCGCATGCCTGACCGGAGTGACCTGCCACCCGATATCAACGAGCATCTGGTCGTCGAGCTCTATTCCAAGTAAGGGAACTGTGCCGGCGCGTCGCCGATCAATTGAATTGAGAGGTCGATCCCATGCAGGACCAAGGCAAGGATTTATTAAAACCGCGCGTCATCGATGTCGAGTCACGGAGCGACCGTCGCG
>JAKDMQ010000172.1 GCA_030452265.1 Nitrococcus sp. | reverse complement strand
CCCGCTATCGCCGCCAGCTAATCGGTACGTGGGGCAGCGCAATGCAGTCATACGAGCTCCCAATACAGGTGAGGCAATTCCCTTTCGGGTTTATCGGCTCGCTAAGCGGGGAGTCCGTTCGCTGGCTAGTTGGCGGAACCGAGTAAATCGAAGCGGCGTACAATCCGGCTGATTCTACAATCGAACAAGACTGATTCGCAACGCTCTCTCGAGAGGCGTTGTCAATAGCATTGCTTAATTGGTTGCGTAGATGCATATAATCTACGCACAATCAAGTTGTTATAAAATTGAAAACTCGCACCGAGACACTAAACCATGGCTGAGATACGGCCATTGTTCCGGCCGTCATTCACTGGCTCGATCTGTGTGGGACCGGTCCCGAGCGGCCGAGCTCCAATGCCAAGCCACCGACTGCGCGCGGTCGACCGGGCCGGCTCCGGCTGACCATCGACATCGACGATCAGCCGACCCTCCTGCCTGGCGGGCAGGCGCCGGTGTACGGCCAGCAAGCCGGTTCGGCTTATAATGGTTACACTGGCAAGCGGATCTACTATCCACTGATCACCTCGGTGGCTGAAACCGGGGTCGGCCGGGGTTCTGGTCGCACCGAAGCAATGCGGGCCGGCCGCCGAGGCCGTGCGGTGATTCCCGCAGATGGTCGAGCAGGCGTAGCGGAATTTGTGCCTCGGGGCGCTGGTGTGCTCTGATGCCCGCTTCACCGGCAAAGCGCCAGTGGACGCATTCGGTCGGTGCGGCATCAGCTACATTGGGCGGTAACGGGAGAACGGATCCTGCAGCGCCGCGGTGCGCTGACCCAGGCGCACGGCTGCTCGCGCTCTACGGTCGGCTGAGGGGCATATGGGTGAGCTCGAGGACGCGCTCGGCACGTCGCAGGCGGCGTCCTGCCGGGGCGTTGTCGGCGCGCCCACGGTATTAGCCGGCAACGAATTGCTGCCGTGGCTGTTTCTGTAACTACGCGGCTTCCGCCCCGGCGCTTCCGTGTCCGCGCGAGTCGAGCAACTAGGTGGCCGATGCGACGCTTCTCAGTCATCATCATCCTCTCACTGGCATTGGCTGGCTGTGCGGCGACGCTCAGCCGCGCGCCGGACGCGGGGGCTCAGCTTGAAGTCGCCCGTAAAGCCTGGCTGGTGGGCAATTACGAGCACGCACTGCCGCTACTGACACGCCTAGCGCGTGCCGGCAACCCTCGTGCGCAGTATGCACTGGGCTACATGTATTACATGGGCCAGGGCGTAGAGCAGAGCCAGCGCACGGCGCTGGTCTGGATTCGCCGTGCGGCGAATAATGGCGATCCTCTGGCAATCCAGGCCCTCGGCCGTATTGCCAGCGGCTCGCTGGCCAATGGTGCGTCAGCGCAGCAACAACGCAGCGGAGAAGGTCAGGAGGAAGGGTCCGCACGATCGTTCCCAGCGCCCGCGCCGGCTGCCGGGAACCCTCGAGCTGACCCGGGAGGCGGCGCGGAAACAGCGCCGTACACTGCGCCTGCCGCCCGATAAGCGGCCTCGCGGTGGTGCGCAAGTCTATCCGTCCGGAGCGCGCGCGCCCCGCGCAGCGCCACCACGACCTCTCGCGACGACGCGCGGCTGTTCGGGACGACACGCAAGCGGCGGCATTGAAACTTCCCGCTGCAAACAAGCCGCCTTCAAGTTTGATGTGTTTTGTGAGAGAGGTATCGTAACAAGCTGATTATTATGGCGGAGAGGGAGGGATTCGAACCCCCGGACCCATAAAGGGTCAACGCATTTCGAGTGCGCCCCGTTCGGCCGCTCCGGCACCTCTCCGCAGGTTACCTAACACCTACGTGGCATGCGCAGTCTACAATAAAACGCCCGCTATAAACCAAGGTCTGGCGCAAGAGCAGTGCAGCCCCATTGCGGAAAATGCGACCTGTATGCTCTGTCCCTACATGGGGCGGTCTAGAATAACGATTCAGGGCTGACGGAGGCGCTCGCTCGGCATGGGCCGTTTGTTCACACAGCTTTTCATTGTCTCGCTGATCCTCGGCGTATGCCTATTGAGCTGGTTCGGCAAGGTAGAGCCACCCGACCGGCTCCAACTTGTCAAGCAGCGGGATAAGCTCGTCGTGCTCACCCGTTTCGGGGCAAGCACTTTTTATCGGTCTAAGGAGGGGCCGGGGGGACTCGAATACGACCTTGCAAAGCGCTTCGCCGATCGCCTTGACGTGGAGCTGGTGATGGCAATAGCCGGTGATCTGGACAAGCTCAAGTTGCGGCTGGAAACCGGCGCGGCGGATTTGGCGGCCACAGGGATGACGGCAACGCCGTTGCGCCGAAAACGCTTCGCTTTCGCCACGCCGTACCTACAAGTGCGCCCACAGCTTATCTATCGGGCCGGATCGACGCGCCCCGATGGACTTGCGGATACGCGCGCCGGGTCGTTAGCCGTGCTCGCTGGTACCCGCCAGGAGTGGTTACTCTCCCGCCGTCGCGCCGATATCCGTCGCTTGCGCTGGACAACACTCTCCGATGCCACGACCGAAGACCTGCTCTATCGCGTTTGGAGCAGGCGAGTCGATTACGCGCTGGTCGCTTCAAATAAGTTCATTCTCAGCCGGAACTTCTATCCTGAGCTACGTGTTGCAAAAGCTATCGCTAAGCCCCAGGGGCTGGCGTGGATGTTTCGCCGCGACGGCGACACCAGCCTGCTGGATGCCGCCAATCGGTTCTTTGCGGACCTACGTGTAAGCGGCGAGCTCGGGCGGCTCATCGAACAGTACTACGGGCATCTGGATGAGTTCGACTATGTCGGCACGCGGGTGTTCATGCGCCATATAACCAACCGGCTGCCGCTCTACAAAGGGATATTCCAAGACGCCGCTAGCGAGCACCAGCTGGACTGGCGGCTGCTCGCCGCGATGGGCTATCAGGAATCGCACTGGGACCCCGAGGCCGTATCGCCCACCGGTGTGCGCGGCATCATGATGCTCACTCGGCTCACGGCCCGAGCCATCGGTATCGATGACCGCCTGGACGCGGAGCAAAGCATCCGCGGCGGTGCGATCTACCTCAAGCGTATGCTATCGCGCATTCCCGAGAATATTCCCCAACCGGAGCGGACTTGGTTCGCCCTGGCCGCCTACAACGCCGGTCTTGGCCATGTAACGGACGCCCAAGCAATCACGAAGATGCAAGGCGCAGATCCCTCAGCCTGGGCGGCGGTGAGAAAACGCCTTCCTCTGCTCGCGCAAAAGCGCTGGTACAAGCGGGTGAAATACGGCTACGCCCGGGGTTGGCAGCCGGTGCACTACGTCGAGAATGTCCGTAAGTACTACCACCTGTTGGTGCGGATCACGGAGCCTGCCATCCACGATCCCCAGCGCGTTGAGGCAGGCACGGCGCTAATCGAGCACAGCAGCCCGTTCTATCTGCGCAGCGCCGCCCAGTCATTGTATTAGGGCGCGCCGCGGCGGCAACCGCAGACTGCGGAGCACATCACAACGCCTCAGCCGCTGGGAGCACGCGTGCCACCAAGCGCTGCCGCTATTTAATAGTTTGTGACGAAAAGTACAGTTCGGCCACCCGGTTTCTGCTAAAAGTGCTAGACGGTCGTTGGATAACGTATTGGAAACTTGTTGGTCTTGCTCCTGACCCGGATATAGCGCTCGGCTCAAATGCGCGAACACAGCGACCCTGAGGGTGATTGGGGGCTCGTAACCTCCTTGAATGGCGTGATTCGATTTTGGGCTACAAATGCCGCACGGCAGCCGTGGCAATACAATGAATTTGTTCGGCTTTCTACTGCGAGGAGGGCGATTTCGCCGTGCCCGCGACGCGTAACCTGAGTAACCTCATTATCTTCCGCAATAGTCAGGGCTTGCAGGCCCGCGGCTCGTTGCTGAAGCTCTCCCGCACGAACCTGATTTTCGAGGTCTACAATCCGTACTCGATAGTCCAGCTCAGCGAAGTGTTAAACGAGATGGAGATCCGAAGCGGAGAGCGGGTCATCTACAATGGCCGGGCCGTCGTCACCAATTTGGTCAATACCGGGTTGATGCTGATCACCTCCGCACGGTTGCTGGATGCCTGGTCCGATTTGCGCGGCGTGATCGGCGATAAGTCTAGGGTTCAGAAGGAGGTGGTGTTCTTCATCGAGGACTGGCAGGCGTCGCATCAGATACGCCCGCACTACCAGCTCGCCGTATCCCGGATCCGCTCTTTTTTGACCGAGCTCAACTGCTGGCTCGAGCACGTGGACATTGAGAGCGACCCTAGCGATCGACCACCCAATACGCAGGACCAGCGGGAGCTGCTCACCTCGCTTGCCGAACCCCTAGTACCCCGCTTAGCTGAGATGTTCGCGCGCTTTGAGGAAGTCGCCGCGCAGATACCAGAAGATGAACGGCCTACGCATACCCGCTATGTCCAGCGTGATCTGCATCCGCTGCTCCTGCGTGCGCCGTTTATCCACCGGGCCTATCACAAACCGCTCGGCTACGCCGGCGACTATGAGATGGTTAACATGATGCTGCGCGAACCCCAGGAAGGGCCGACCATCTACGCGCAGATCATCAACACGCAATACGTCGGCAGCGGCACCTGCCAAGCCCACCGCAACCGCATTGACATACTGGTGCAATGGTTACGGGAGCGCATTGGCAAGGCGCTGGAGCGCGGGCAGCAACCCAGCATACTCAATATCGGCTGCGGGCCGGCGATAGAGCTCCAGCACCTGATTCGCAGCGAGCCTTTGCTGGCTCAGTGCCTGATCAGATTAGTCGATTTCAGCGCCGAGACGTTGGAATACACAAAAGGCAAGCTAGAGGAGGCCAGCCAGACGAGTGGCATTCGGCCGAAAATCGAGTACTGCCACGATTCCGTGCACAAGTTGCTCAAACGCGCCTCGCAGAAAAGGGAGGAAGAGGGCGCGGAGAATTTCGATATTGTCTATTGCGCCGGCCTTTTCGATTACCTCTCCGACCGGGTTTGCTCACGGCTGCTTGGCCTTTTCTGCCAGTGGGGCGGCCCCGAGAGCGAGATACTGGCCACGAACGTGCATCCGAGCAACCCAACTCGCTATTGCATGGAATACCTTCTGGAATGGCACTTAGTTTACCGCGATGAACGTCAGATGCGGCAGATTTCCGAAAATCTCGGCCCGCGGGAGATTTTCGTCGACCAAACCGGGATCAACGTCTTCTTGAAAATTTACAAGGGCAAGAATGTCGACTCGAATGCACGTTGACCCCAATCTCGAGCGCGCGTGGGCCGAGGAAGACCGCTCGGCGATGTTGCGGTTTTCCAGGATCGGCTGTGTGCTTGCGCTCGTCTTGGTTCCCGCCGGAGTAACGCTGGATCTCATTGTCTATCCCCGATTCTTTAGGGAGTTCGTCTTGCTGCGTGCGCTTGCTGACGCGGTCCTCCTGCTGTTTTTGATACTGCATTTCTGTGAAATCGGTCGCCGCTATCCTCGGACCCTCACTATGGCCTGGCTGATCATACCCCAGGCACTCATCTGCTACATGATCTATCGGACTGTGGGCTACGCCTCTACCTATTACGCCGGGTTGAACCTGGTCATCCTCGGCATGGGTCTGTTGCTGCCCGCGACGGTCTGGGAGGTGGCGATTCTCTCGTGCGCTAGCTTCGCGCTCTATTTGGCTGCCTGCATAAGCCGGACGGGAGAGGCGTTTGATTATGCGTTGCTGTACAACAATATCTATTTTCTCCTAGCTACGGCCGCTATTAGCGCTACGGCCGTGTACTTTAATCGGCGGCGACGCTTTAGCGAGTTCCGGCTCAATTTTGAACTCGATGCACGCCATAGAGAACTGGCGGAAATGGATCGCCTTAAATCCGAATTCTTCGCCAATATCAGTCATGAGCTACGCACGCCCTTGACCTTGATACTCGCGCCTGTCGAGGACTTGCTGCAAAAGCGCGTTGACCTCACGCCCGCGGTTGCCAATCACCTGGACATCGTTCGCAGCAACGCGCTTCGGCTGCTGGGGCTGGTAAACGATCTGCTCGATATCCTTCGCCTGGAGCAAGGCCGCGCCAAGCTAGACCGCCAGCCAGTCGATTTGAATGCGCTTCTAAGCGATGCGACCAGAGCCACTGAACCACTTGCCAAATCGCGCGGTATCGCCTTGAACCAGCTCTTTCCCGATGATCCAGTCCGCGTCCGTGGTGACCGCAGTGCGCTGGAGAAGGTATTTTTCAATCTGCTAAGCAATGCGCTCAAGTTCACGGACAAAGGGGGTAGCGTCAGCGTCACGATAGATCTCGGCTCCGAGCAGGCGCAAGTCACCGTACGAGATACCGGCGTCGGCATCAGCGAGAGCGACCTGCCATTCGTTTTCGATCGCTTCCGGCAAGCGGACAGCTCGACGACGCGAAAGTACGTTGGCACGGGACTGGGTCTTGCTCTCGTGAAAGAGCTCACAAAAAAACATGACGGTAAAGCCTACATTCAATCACGCCTGGGTGAGGGCACAGCCGTCACGATTTGTCTCCCGCGGCTGCTCTCCGCCGATGGACTCGCCACGACGGACAGCGAAAGCCCGAACGAGGGCCCGGTTGATGATGTGGCCAAAGCTGCACTTTGGCAGGGGCTGTCCACGGCTCCCGCTACACCGCGGATGGACACGTTGGATTCCGATGAACCCGTGCCAGCCACGGGCGATGAGCGGGCAACGGTCTTGGTGGTAGATGACGAGCCGGACATGCAGCGTTATTTGGTCGATCTGCTCTCACGCGAGTATCGAGTGCTCAGCGCCAGCGACGGGCGACAAGGTTTAGCCCTCGCGCAAAGCCGCCGGCCAAATCTCATGGTGCTTGACTATATGCTGCCCGAGCTCGACGGCCTGGAAATCTGCCGCCGCATCAAGGAATCCCCGGAGACCCGCTCGATACGCATCGTGCTGCTCACGGCCCGAGTCGATGAGACTACCAAGCTGACGGCGTTGGAGAACGGCGCGGACGACTTCCTGACCAAGCCGTTCAGTGGGGTCGAGGTTCAGACGCGACTGCATAACCTGCTTCGCTCCTCCCGATTGGAACAAGATCTGCAATCGCGCAACGAGGAGTTGCGGGCCACCCTGGATGAGCTAACGCAGACGCAAAACCACCTCATCCATAGCGAGAAGATCAATGCGCTAGGCCGCCTCTCGGCCGGGCTTCTGCACGAGGTCAATAATCCTCTCAACTACGCGCTGACCGCGCTGGAGGTGGTGAAAAGTGACCCGGCGATCAGTGGCGACGCCGACCTCGGAGAGATTGTCGGAGACATCGACGAGGGCATGCAGCGTATCCGCGGGATCGTTACCGAGCTGAGAGCATTTGCCTATCCATCCAAGGGTGAACGGCAAACCTTCGGCGTGGCCAAAGCCGTGCAGGGCGCGTTGCAGATGCTCGCCCACGAGCATCGTGACGTTGCCGTGTACACCGAGGTCGACGAGAGCTATCAAGTCGGCGGCTCGCGCAATCACGTCATACAGGTTTTGGTCAATCTCATCAGCAATGCAGTCAAGGCTACGGGCACGGTTGCCGAGCAACGCGCTGGGGAAATCCGCATAGGCGCCGAAGAGATCGACGGGCGCATCCACATCAAGGTTCGCGACAACGGCACCGGCATACCGCACGCTACATTGGATCGGGTTTTCGATCCCTTCTATACCACA
>JAKDMQ010000021.1 GCA_030452265.1 Nitrococcus sp. | reverse complement strand
TCTATCACACGGCCTGCACACTCGCTCATTCCGGCTTCGCAGCACCGGTTACCCGGCCACCGCGCGGAACTCGCTTCCGGCTGTTGGCTAGACTTTGCCGGGCAGGATTGGCTACCTGCCGGATAACTAACGCTATTTCAGATTAAGCACCTCCTCGTCCTAATCATCCCAAGCGCTCAGGCTTTGCCTGGCGCACCTAGACTTGACCCGGCTGCCCGCGCGTCTTTAAGTAGTTTCCCCTGGCTCATTTAGTGGTTTCTCCCTGCCCTTAACACGGGTCTGTTCCTATCGTCCTCCGTGCGCCTGCAAGCCATAGTAGAGCCACGACTAGACCAAGATCCCCGTCAATGCATGAGTCCATTGGCATACGGGGCGCCACTCACGGTCGCGGAGGGAGGAATACGCCAATGACAACCCAAACCAATCTGTGCATTGAGCCCGTGGAATCTACAGCGGCGCTCCCGGCGCGCACACTGGACCGAAAAGAAGACTCTGTTCACCGCCTCGATCGCACGGGTAGGCCCGCGAGCGAGTCCCGGGTACCACGGCAAACCGCTGCACCCGGCGCGGCAGGCGGTCAAAAGCCCTCTAATGCGCAGCTCGACCAAGTGTTGATCGCGCGGGTGCAGGCCGGTGACAAGCAGGCTTTCAATGGGTTGGTGCAAAAGTATCAGCATAAGCTTGTTAAGCTCATATCGCGCCACGTCCGCGACCAGAGCGAAGCGCTGGATGTGGCCCAGGAGACGTTCATCAAAGCCTACCGGGCGCTGCCCAATTTCCGCGGTGAGAGCAGCTTCTACACTTGGCTCTATCGCATCGGACTCAACACGGCGAAAAACCATCTGGTCGCGCTCGGCCGGCGGCTGCCGGACAGCGATATCGACGTTCAGGATGCGCAGTGCTACGAGTTCGATTCCCGCTTGAAGGATCTTGGCTCGCCCGAGGCAATGGCGCTGCGCGATGAGATCGAGCAGACCGTATTCGCGGCCTTGGCGGATTTGCCCGAGGATCTGCGCACCGCAATCATATTGCGGGAGCTAAAGGGCCTGACCTATGACGAGGTGGCTGCCGCCATGGCTTGCCCGATCGGGACGGTGCGCTCGCGCATTTATCGCGCGCGCGAGGCCATCGACGCGCGCCTGCGCCCACTGCTGGGATGACGAGGTATGAGTTTCAATGTAGCCAGCGGCCGCAAAATGGAGCGTAGCAAATGACGCGCCGCCAAAACTACGCCGGTAGGCCTCGCTAATGCGCGGACTTCACTGTGTAATGCCTCTTCAATACCGCGCCTTAGTTTTAGCAAAAAGACGCCTGCGCCACTCAAAGACGCCTGCGCCACTCGTGGCAAAACACTGCTGGAAGTCCTTTTGGAACTATTGTCGCCGGCTCCGAGTCTATAGTCTAGCGGCGTCAGAAATGGCAAGCAGTTCCAGCGTTGGCGTCAAAAACTCGCTCCAAGCCATGGAGGCAGTATGAAAAGGTTGTATTTCTTGCTCCCGAACGTCGAGACTACCCGAGGGGTTGTCCACGAGCTCCTGCTCAATCATGTGGAGGAGCGGTATATCCATGTTGTTGCCCGCGAGGGAACCCCCCTCGAGGAGCTGCCAGAAGCAAGCTTGGGCCAAAAATCCGATGTTCTACCCGCGGCAGAGAAGGGCATGGTGGTTGGCGGCGCCACTGGGGCCATTGCCGGCTTGGCGGCCGCGGCGATCCCAGCGGCCGGCGTGGTGGCAGCCGGTGCTGCGCTCGTCTTCATGACAACCGCGGGCGGCGCGGGCTTAGGGGCCTGGGCTTCAAGCATGATCGGGATCTCGGCAGACAGCTCCCGGCTGAAAAAGTTCCACGAGGCGCTGGAGGCCGGCGAAATCCTAGTGCTCGTGGATGTGACCAAAGGGCGCGTCGATGAAATCGAGGAGCTTATACGCAAGCACCATCCGAAGGCCGATATCCAAGGCACCGAGGCCACCATACCGAACTTCCCGTAATAACCTCAGAACTGAGGGGGTCTACCGACGCGGAGGACAGGCGCTAGGCCCCCTCGCAAGCGCATGTCAAGCCGCGCTTGTGGTCGATCATTTCCGGCTTCTCGCATGCCAGGCTCCATCACACGAACAACTCCGCTTTCTCAGAAGAGGCGGAGCCGTTCGCGCCATCCAATTTCCAGCGAGTGCTGTTTGTCCTTAGACAGTGGCTTGCCTCACTTCGTTCGGATCGGCATAGAAGCAAGCCTCGCCATTGCCTTGCACCGCTTCGCGCGAGAATCGAATCAGGTGATGGCTCACTAGGGCGATGTGAATTACGTCTTCGATCCGGCCGCTGCGCAGCAGTGGGCCTACATGGCGCCAAAACACCCGCCGATAGTCCGCGCGTCGCCCCTCCTGCCACAACACTCGGCCCAGGATGCGCAGGCCGAACAGTACTTGAGCGGGCGTGGGTTTGCGCGGCGGGCATAGCCGATTGGGATAAGTCATCTCTGCTTGGTAGGCGAAGCGGCGAAAGAGCTTAATGGGATCATAGGCCTCGCTGATGCAGCGATCCCACATCGCAATTACATCCTCATAAGGCATCTTGAAGCGCACGTTCGAGACTCTGGCCAGATCCTGCTCGAGACGCCCCGCGCGCTCGAGCCGGCGGTAAAGTGGCGTGCGCGGCAGCGCATACAGCATGTTAATGGTGAGCATCGGGATGTGGGATTGTTCGATGAAGGCGAGGATATTATCGGCCGTGCGGTAGGTATCGGTATCAAGACCGAGGATGATGCCCGCGACGACCTCGAGCCCGTATCGATTCAGTATCTGCACCGCGTCGAGTATGGGCTGGCGAAGATTGTGCTCCTTGCGCATGGCGCTCAGGGCCTCGGGCTCCGGTGTCTCAATGCCGCAAAAGACGGTAGTGAAATTCGCCTCGCGCATCATTTCCAGAATATCGCGTTGCTGGGCGATATTGAGCGTCGCCTCACAGGCAAATTCCACCGGGTAGCCCCGGCTGCGCTGCCATTCAACCAAGTGCGGCAGCAGTATCCGCGCCGCCTTGCGGTTGCCGATGAAATTGTCGTCGACGAAATAGATCGCGCCGGGTACACCACCCGCCACGAGCATGTCCAATTCCGCCTCGATCTGCCGCGGTGATTTGTACCGCGGGCGGCGGCCGTAGAGCTCTGGTATATCGCAGAATTCGCACTGATATGGACAACCACTGGAAAATTGGATGCTGCCGAGAAAATAGCGGCTCATGTCTAGAAGGTGGTAAGCAGGCACTGGGAATTGCTCCAGTGCCCAGCGCTGCACCGTCTCGAAGCGCAACTGTTTGGCCGGCCTTTGCGTATGCCCGTCGATGTATTCGATCAACTCATCGGTTGCATCGCCGAGCTCTCCGACATGGACGATGTCCACTTCGGGATAATATTCCGGACATCCCGAGACCGACGCCCCACCCAAAACCGTGAGCTTGCCGCACCGATGGGCCGCCCGATTGATGGCTTCGATATCGGCGCGCTGCACGTGCATGCCGCTCATGAAGACGGCATCGGCCCACTGATAATCCGCCGCCTGCGCCGGGCGCATATTCTCATCGACGAACCGCACTTCCCACTCGCGCGGCAGGTAGGCCGCGATCACCAGAAGCCCTTGTGGCGGCATAAACGCATTAACACGGGGAATTAAGGGATAGGCATATTGAAAGGTGCCAAAAGATGGCGCATAGCGGGGAAACACGCAGAGAATACGCCGTCTTGACTTTGGCCGATAACTCGATTCTCCGTTGGAACTAGCGTTCGAATTCTGCTGCATGCTCCATCCCGAACCATTCCATAGACAAAAAACTGCGATCGTCTGCTCGTGGCAGGCGCCGCGATGCAAAACTTGATAGTTTCATTGCTCACGGGCTCGCGCTTGCGGCGTGACCGAGGTGAGGCGGGAGGGCCACAACGGCCCGGCGCCATCAAGGATCGCAACCATGACTCATTGCTTATAGACCTGCCAGTTGCTCGATTTGTTCCGGCGCCGAATCAACCCGGCCCGTAATTGTCGTCGTATAGGTCCTGACGTTGGAGCTGCGAAGCCTCGCGTTAAGTGACGCAGGGTGCGGAAATTCGTGCACTTTTCCGCACCCTGCGCGTGGCCTCATGCAAGAAAGCCACTCAAATGTGTGGGCCACCGCCGCGTGATCCACGGCGGTTGAGCACTAGAGAAACGATAAAAAGTATTATAAAGATAACGAACAGGATCTTTGCAAACACCGCTGCTGTGCCCGCAATCCCTGAAAAGCCGAAAAATGCAGCAAGTAAAGCGACGACCAGGAATACCACTGCCCAATACAACATTGCCGTTTCCTCTATCTCAGAGCAAATATGGCTGATCTCCTATCGCCCTCCCTAAGGAAAGCCGCTAATCAGCTCCTTAATACGATTCCGGCGAAAGCCGGACAAACCCCCAGCAACGCATTTGTTTGCGGCATTCCTACCGCTCACCCGCCGGGCCACCGCTGGTACGATATTCAAACCTTGCTCTTGCCGGCGCGGCCATCACCGATTTGTTTATTGGTCGACCTCATCACCCATGTCCTCCAACTTTTCCTGCGCTTGCTCCATAGTATCTTCCGCCGCCTCGGCGGTCTGCTCGGTGGCTTGATCAACGCTTTCACCCGCCTCCTCAGCAGGGCCCTCTGTATCGCATGCGCTCAGGGCGAAAGGCACCGTGCATGCAAGCATGAGAAAGAAAATGAAGCGGCGAATCTTCACGACTATCTCCACTTTGTAGCTCAAGGAAAGCTCTCCAGTAATTGTAAAAACACACGGCAACCATTGACGCTGCCGCGCATTTCTGGATTTGCTCAGTATCAATCGTTGCTGGTCCTTTCTGGCGCCATCTTACAGTGAACATGAAAAGCCATGGGCCCTAACTGCATAGACCGCGTGGTCCGGCAATAGTTTCAAATCATCCTCGTGACCATTATCGATGCCGCGCAATGACGATAGATCGCGTTTTACGGAGTATGCCTTGCGCGAGTGCGGTGGCGATTTGCCTGCTCGCTAGTAAAGCCCCCGGGGCGGACTACAAGCGCGGCGCGGCTGTTCGAGCGGGCGCTCGGGCGCCGCGCAGACCGATGCGCGGCGCCGGCACACGCCGCGACACGTCACGTGAGCTATACATTGCGACGGTACGGAACTATTTTTTTTCAAAGGTGTCAATAGTATTGCGCTACGGCGCAGGAAATCTCGAGAATAGGGTTAGATATCTGTTTTATAGGTATCTCGTTGTTTTATGTTTTTAATTGTTCGAATGAGAAGGAGGTTGGGTATGAACTGGGATCAAATTAAAGGTAATTGGAAGCAGTTCAAAGGAAACGCGCGTACTCAGTGGGGCAAGCTGACCGATGATGAGCTCGATCAAATCGACGGCCACCGGGAGATGCTGGTTGGTAAGATTCAGGAAAGATACGGAATAAACAAGGAAGAAGCGGATAAGCAAGTCAAGGACTTCGAGGAGCGCCTCTAAACCAGCCATCGGATGCCACTCGCTTGAGGCGAGAGCGCGCAACGTCTGGCTCAGGCGAGTGGCAGAGTTGGAACTATAGATTCATATTGGTGTCTACACTGTGGTGCCATGGCGCAGAAATTGCCATTTCGAGAGCCCGATACGCTTGGATGCGTATCGGGATGTCTATTTACAATAGAAGGAGACCGGGTTATGAACTGGGATCAAATCAAGGGCAATTGGAGCCAATTGAAAGGAAACGCGCGTATTCAATGGGGCAAGCTGACCGATGATGAGCTCGATCAAATCGAGGGCCATCGGGAGGTACTGATTGGCAAGATTCAGGAGAAATACGGAATAAGCAAGGACGAGGCCGAAAAACAGGTCAAGGACTTCGAGGGCCGCCTTTAGAAAACCAATATCCGCTACTCGCTCGAGACGATCATCCGCAACGCTTGCCTCATGCGAGTAGCAGCGTCAATCCGCTAAAGCCACTCCATTTTTCAATCAGAGAGATAGAGCGATTGACAAGGACACCGTATTGAACGGGCGTTGTCGGTGAAATCGCCGCTCTATCTAATTTATACCTTGTCAGGGAGGAAAACCCATGAACAAACAGCACCTAAGGGCGGCTGCCATACTACCTTTCGCGCTTGCCTTGACCTTTGGCGGCAGCGCGTTCGCGCAGAAATCCAGCACGCAGAAATCCAACATAACCGCGGACATCAATACCCAGCCTGACGAGACGCTGAGTGTCAAGGAACGCACGGCCGTCTCTTTCGCCGCTGGGCGCATTCTCGTGCACGTACAACAGGCGCGCCGTGCGATCGCCGCGGACAATGTCGAAGCGGCCAAGCAGAATTTGCAAAAGGCCATGACGCTTGCCAACATCGTCGAGTCGGCGCTGCCCACCTACACCGTCGCAACGAATATCGAGGCGAACGGTATGTCCTACAAGGACACGCGCAAGGTGCAACCGTTGGTGGTCGGGCTCTACGACGATCTGGACAAAGTCGCGATATTGGACCCCGTTATGGCGGCGAAAAAGGAGGCCGCCAAGAAGGCCGGAATACCGCCCACCACAATAGAGCTGCTTTTGGACTACTCTCAGGTGACCTTGAATGTCGCCGCGGCCAAGGCACGCCTGGAAGCCGCCCAAAAAATACTTGACAACAAAAATAATAGCGGGGATCTCGAAGCTGCAGACCAAGCCCTGACGCTGATCCAAACTCAGGCGGTTGATTTCTCGTATGTCAGCATCGACATTCCGTTGCGGGAAGCACGGGCAAACCTGTTGCTGGCGCGTAATCTCGTGCAACAGGAGAGGGTCCAGGATGCCCGTTTCGCCTTGATGGAAGCGGCTGATGCTCTGCAGAAGTATCAGAGCCAAGTGGGCGATAACCGCGCCAAACACGTCAGCGCCCTGCGCCAAGAGATCAGCTCGCTTGCGGAAAACATCAAACAAGGCGGGGCAAAGAACGCGGAGGACAAGATCACCCAGTGGTGGAACCAAGTCGACGCCTGGTTTGGCGGCACCTCAGCCATGCAAGGATGATCCCCTGCCTTTCCCCAGTAGGGCGCACGCCATGGACGGCGTGCGGTAATCGATTTCATTGTTCGCAAGCCCGGGTAGGTTGGATAAGCGCAGCGCATCCACCAAAACGGCTAGGAGGGAACATCCTTGTTCCCGAACCTGCTATTCCATGCGCGCGAGATCATTTCCAATTGGCAGCGTGCGTTGGGCTCACTGCCACCGCCACTGAGAATTCAGAAGAGATAGCCGATACCGAGCGTGTAGACGAAGGCACCGTCGTCGAAGGCATCATCGAGATTGCTCAAGTTATCGAAGAAGTATTGGTATTCGGCCATACCGACGATAAAGGTGTTGGGCTGAACATAGTACTTCAGGCCGGTTTCCAGGCCAGCGAAGCCGCTATCGTTACGCGACTCGCCGTAAGCATAACCGAGGCTGCCCCCTATAAACGGCCAGGCACGCTCTGTGGCGATAAAATGGTAGTCCAGGAACCCTCGCGTGGAACCGTTCCAGATGTTATCGCCAGTGTTTGGCACGTCCGCATAGTTTACGCCTTGGCGGACACCGAGCTCTAAGTGCCTCGTGTAGTACCAGCCGAGCTGGCCCTGGAGACCAAAATTGAACCCATCTAAGTCGTCGGTGCTGTTGCCCGTACCGGACAATAGGATCTCCCGGTCACCGGCCTCAGGTCCGACACGAACCCTATCCTGGGCCATCGCCAGCATTGGCAGCATAGCAATCATAAAACCAAGCAATAGGCTTCTATTCATCACCTTAAACCTCTGGACTGTTGACTTGAATCAGCCTGCCGCGAGTGAGGCAAAAATCGTGTCTAGTGCTAACCGCCCAGAGGGGTGGCGAAACATTGCCATCCTTCCCAGAGCCTCACTCCTAGCAACTCAATTTGCATCCCTGTTCAGACAAGCCAATCGATCGACCATAGTGCCGTGAAGAAGCCGCGTAGGCTCGCAGGCGGCAGCTAATGAAGCCGTCGTTAAGGCACAATGTCGGTTAACGGCAACGGCACTTCGCCCTTGTTGGGATATGCTTGTCCGGGATGTGCTGCTTCTGTTGCGCATACGAGACGTTGAACACGCGACCGCAACTCCAACTAATCGCAGGCCATCCGCAAATAGCTGTGCGCTGTTGAGCTGTACCGGCCGTTACACCTACTATTTAGGACAACGAAGGTGGACAAGAATTCCGTAATACAGACGTTGCCCTCGCGCAACATGCGCCCTGGCAGCTTGGAGCTAAGGGCAGGTGGGAACCACACGCAAGGCGGCGGTGACGCAGCCATCGGCCAGCAGACAATTGATACCAGCGGCCTTGTGGGTAACGGTAAGATGAACTGGAGACTCGTTGAGAGAATCGCCGGGGGATCGTGAAAGTCTACTTGGAATACTGGCTCGACGTGCTGCGAACCAGCCTGTGGTTCGTGCCGACTGTATTCGCCGCCGCGGCCTTATTGCTCGCGACGGCGCTTATATGGGTGGACCGCACCGTTAGCTTCTGCGATTCGGGACTGCTCGGCTGGCTCTGCGCCGTTGATGCCGATGCCGCGCGCCAACTGCTGGCGGTCATTGCCAGCTCCATGCTCACGATTGCCGGCGTGGTGTTTTCGATCACCATCGTCGCACTGTCGCTGGCTTCCGGTCAGTTTGGGCCGCGGCTGCTGCGCAACTACATGCGTGATCGCGGCAACCAGATAGTGCTAGGCACGTTCATTGCGGACTTCGTTTATTGCCTAACGGTGCTCAGATATGTAAGCAGCGCCGACACAGAACTTTTCATACCGTATCTCGCGGTGAATTTCAGCACCGTGCTTGCGTTCGCGAGCCTTGCGGTGTTGATCTATTTTTTTCATCACGTCTCCTCGATCATTCAAGCGGATAGCGTCGTCGCCCAGATCGGCAGTGAGCTAAGCAAAGCCATCGATGAGTGGGCCGGCGATAAACATGACACGGTAGGCCAGGCTAAGCACGACCGCGGCGAAAGCTGGAGTAGGCTCGTGGCCGGCCAAGCCATAGGCAGCGTACGCGCCCGCGAGAGCGGCTACATACAATCGGTCGACTATGCTGGACTCATGGGGCTTGCCGAGCGCCATGACATCTGTATGAAACTCGACTACCGTGCCGGCCACTTTGTCATTCGGGATTCAATCCTACTTTGCTATACACCCGCGATGGACGCGCCAGAGGAGATTGAGAATGCCGTCTGCGCCGCGTTCATCCTCGGTAGACAGCGCTCGCCGCTGCAGGATATTGAGTTCCTGATCGATCAGATTGACCAAGTCGCGGCGCGCGCGTTGTCGCCCTACCTGAACGACCCTTACACGGCCATGGCCTGCGTGGATTGGCTGAGCGCAGGCATCGCGCGGCTAGCGGCGCTGGATTTTCCTTCTTCGCACCGATACGCAACGGACGGCCGCTTGCGGCTGATCGCCGATACCCTAACCTTCGAGGGCATCGTAAATACCGCTTTCGATGAGTTTCGCCAAGATGCCCGCCCCATCCCCGCCGTGACGTTGCGCCTGTTGGAGGCGATCGCCGCCATCGTGCCTCATGTGCGCAACGACGCGCATCTCGCGGTACTGAAAATGCAGGCCGACATGATCGAGCGCGGCAGTGAGGAATTGTCCGAAGAACGCGATCGCCGCGAAGTGACAGCGCGTCACCGCAGCGTATTGGAACTACTGGCGGCGAAACGATGCGCGATCGAATCCGCTGTCGAGCGGCGCGAAACACTGCCCTTCCCGCCTCCATGAACACCCAACAACCGACGGACCAACGGGGTCAAGTCTAGTATTGATAGGTTATTGATACCGGCATAGTCACGGATAATCACTGAACGATAACCTGTCAATGCTAGACTTGACCCCGCTACCCCGCTACCGCTACTATTTGACCGTCGTGAGGCGCACGCGAAAGAAGTCGAAGAATACCTTGAGCACGGCAGTGACCGGAACAGCGAAGATCACTCCCAACAGGCCCCCGATCCCGCCGCCGATGAGGATCGCCAGCAACACAACAATAGCAGGTAGCTCAAGGGCTTCGCCCTGAATCTTCGGCGTCAACACGTAGCCTTCGAGTATCTGTATCCCCATGAAGGTGAGCAGCGTGAGCAGCACGGCCGTCCAGGAGACGGTGAATGCGATGAGCAGCGCTGGGATCGCTCCTATCCACGCTCCAAAGTAGGGGATGATGGCCACCGCCGAGACCCAGGCGCCTAACGCCAAATAGTAAGGCACGCCGATAAAATAAAGCGCGGTGGCCGAGAGAGCACCTTGGATCAGCAAGATCACGCCTAAGCCGCCTACATAGTGGGAGAGTGTATGCGCAAGCTCGTTCCAGAGCTCGCGCGCGTCGCCTCTGTAGGCTTTCGGTACCGCCAAGAGGTACGCGGCCCTGATGTTGCGTGCGCCGGAGAGTAGACAAATTCCGGTGAATGCGACTGCGAATATGGCCAAGGCAAAATCAACGGCTCCAAACAGGATGCCGAGGGCGTTGCGCGCGATTACATCTAACCTCCTAGTCACGGATAAGCTGAATCGAGAGGCAATCTCTTGCGGCGTGTGGGATATCAATCCTCTCTCGCGCAGCGGCTCCAGCGCCGCGAGCACATACTCGCGCAACGTGCTGGTCAGGGTCGGCAGGTTTTCCACTAGCGCGGTGACCTGATCTACGATCACTGGTACCAGAAAGAGCAGCGCAAGCACTACGATCACCAGCAAGATCAGCAACGAGAGGAGCATCGCAAATGCGCGCGGCATGAAGTGCATAAACCAGCCCACTGGGAAGGACAGCAACAACGCGCACGCGAAGCCGAGCAACATGACCGTCAGCACGAACGGCACGAGCCAAACGGTCAGTAACAGCGCGAACACTATCGCAAAGAGGATGAGGTTCCTCGTTCGCGCGGAGATCGGAATGGGTGTTGGCCGCGCCATGTGCAACGCTTTGCTCCTGCAGCATTGTGTACGGCTTCGGCTGGCCCGAAGGGCTCACAACAGCGATGGGGGGCGTAGTCCGGGCAGACCAAGATGGACCCCAGCCTGCGCCGGGATGACGGCGTGTCCGACCTGGCCGCATCACCCATCACCCGCCTTCCGGCGCAGTCTTCACGTCTATCGCGGCGGTGTACATACGTACCTCGCCTTCGGTTGGGCACAAGAGCTGGTGGGTTACCTCGTTCCCCGATATTGACAGCAGTCCGGTGTTGTTGTTCCCGACGATCTTCAAGGTATGAGGCCCCACGGCCGATACGTACTCGCGCTCCTCGCGGTAGTGGGGCGGTTCCTCGATGCCAAGCTGCTGCGCGCGGCGTGGCGCCAGAAAGACGGGGGCGTCCTCGTTCCAAGCGTCGGTTGTCGCGGGTTGGAGTGCGAGCAGGCGTTTGATCGCGCTCACGCGCACCGTCTTAGGCGGGCGCTCCCAGCCAATGCGCTCGTGGGTTTTGCCCACCATCTTCCCCAAAAGGTTGAGCACGGTTCTGCTCACGGAGCCGCTGTGTTTTAGCGCGCTGCTCACGAGCTGGGTGATCACAAGCGTCTGATTACCCCACGAGAAGCTTGCCTTGAGATTCATGCCGTAGTGCACGTCCCCCGACAGAATCAAGCACCACGGGAGCCTGAGCTCGCCGATGAGAAATGCCATCCAGTCGACAAGCCCCTGGAGGTTCGAATGCCACCCCTCGAGATCGATCGCATAGGGCCCGACTTTGTCCTTCAGGAACTTCTGGCGCCGCTCTTGCAGTTCCAGGCAGTAGAGAGGTACCGGCGAGACGAAGATCAGGGGCTCTCCGGGTTGGTGGCCGGCGCGTGCGATCGTCTCCCGGGTAGTCCGGCGGCCTACCTTACCGATGAGGTGGGCCGCCCCTTCGTCGGCGTCGTAGTCGCGCTGCGTGCGGGTGTCCAGAAAGATCGTCGGCGGATCGGTCGGCACGTGAAAACACCAGCGCTCGAATGACCACAGGGTTTCCTCAAAAGTGGCGGCATCCACCGCGCCGCGCCGGCTCAGAAAGCCGCTCACCGTGTCCTTGAAGGGTTGATCGAAGCAGTCAGGGTCATTACCCCAGCCCTGAAAGGCCCAGTAAGCCGCCAACGCGTTGGCGACCAGCCGGCGTCCCGTTGGGCTTTTATAAACACCGTCCCGCCAAGCCGCCGTGAGATTCCAGTCATCGCTCACGTCGTGGTCGTCGAAGATCATGTAAGTGGGCGTGTTGGCCAGCACCCGCTGCACAGAGCGCAGCGCCCTGCGCGCGCGGCCCAGATTCTTCGCCTCGGCCGCGTACTTGCGTCTCTGGCTGATGATTTTCGGGCCCACGAGGCCTCGCGAGGGAATGGCCTTGGCGGCACGCGGCAGGGCCGCGGGCCAGTTCTCAACGTTCCAGGCGAGCAGATGCATCGCGGCGAACTCGCCGAAGCTCATCAGGTGATTGCCGAGTGTGGTTGACGTGAGCCCTGCCGCCTGCGCCAGCTCCTCCCGGCCGTAGAGGCCAAGCTCCGAGAGCTTGGGCGTGCCGGGCACGGAGGCATCGTCGTCTTCTCCCAGAAGCTCGCATCCCAGGCGGTTCAAATGCGCGATGAGCGGTCCGGCGACGTCGTCTCCGTAGATCTGATCGCCGGTGAGATATAAGGCGCTTGGGCGCTGCGCGATATCTTCTGCATGACGCGCGAGCACGCCGTCGGCGGCAGAGAACGCGTCCTCGCCGTTGCCGTGCAACAGCCGGCAGGAGCCGTGCAGGAGATTCAGCGGCGTGGCCTTCGCCGCCAGGAAAAAACTCGGCAGCGGCAGATCGGTATAGTTAATGCTATTCGGCCCCTCGAGCAGTCCTAGATCGCCCAAGCGTTGTCCGCTACTACCCCCCTCTTCAAACAGCTCGATGTCGTAGCCGAGCAACCGCCCAATAAGAAATGCACTGCTGTCAGGCACCGCTTGTATCAGATGGACAAACAGGCATGGGCCGAGCTGTAGCTGCTCGGAATCTCCAGCCCCGAGGCGCGGACCGAGCTTTGGCTCGCGGCCCAGCTCGAAGATCTCGGCTCGCGCCCGAACCGGCTTGCGGGTCGCAAGCCAGATGCAGACCCGATCAGGCTCGGCTCTGCGAAGAATCGGCCCCGCCAGCAACACGTTCGCTGTCATTGGGCACCTTGTGCTCAGCTAATGTTCGGCGTCGGGGCGGCGAGATCCTTCTCTATGCACCGCTTAACAGTCTCAATAAGAACCTCGGCGGGTCCGTCTTTAAGCAGATAGGCACAAGCGCCTGCGTCCAACATGCCCTGGCGGGCGGCATCGTCCTCATGGATCGACAGACAGACGACCTTGATTCCCGGTTGTTTTTCCATAATGGCGCGCGTCGTCTTCACACCGCTGATCCCCGGCACGTTTATGTCGATGATCGCAACATCCGGCTTTAGGGATTGGAGCGCTTCGATGGCGGCCTCACCGTCGGCAACCTCGGCAATCACGGCGATGGCGCCATCCTCTTGCAGCAGGCACGCAATTCCGTCTCGGATCAGCGAGTGGTTATCGACCAGCAGGACCTTGATTTGCCCCTCCGTGGGCCGGCTGACGGTTGCACACTCTGGGGCCGATTGACCCGGCGATAACACCTGCTCCGGTGCGTCCGCGAGATCGATCTCCTTGTCCTCTATTGGCAAGAACAGCCGTGCGGAGGTTCCGCTACCTGGTGAGCTCTCCATCTCCAGCGTTCCGCCCATCACGTAGAGCTGTTCCCGAATACTGAACAAACCGAACCCGCCGCTGCGCTGCCGCGCCACGGTAGCGGCATCGAAGCCCTTGCCCTGGTCCGCTACCGAGAGGCATAGGCGATCACCATCGGCTCGGCTCAAGCCCACTTCGGCTTCGTCCACCTCGGCGTGCTTGACCGTGTTCAGCAGTAATTCACGAACGGCTTCGAAGAGCAGCACCGCCCCATGCTCAAGATCCGGCTCGGCCTGGTGGTCCAGATCAAGCGTCACCTTCAGCCCGTGGGTCTCCTTCATCCACCCGGTAAGCCAACGCAGTGCGGCGATCAGGCCGCTTTCGTAGAGTGCAGGTGGCCGTAGCTGCACGCTGAGAGAACGGGATTCCGCAATGGCCTGGTCAAGCAGTGAGAGGGCCTGGGCTAGCGGCTGCCTGCCCTGCGCCTCCTGCGACTTCGCATGAGCCGCGTGCACCCATATTTTGGCTCCTACCAGAAGTTGTTGAAGGTGGTTGTGGATGACATCTGCCAGGCGCTTGCGCTCCCGTTGCTCGGTCTGTGTCAGCTCCGCCGCAAGCCGGCGCAGTCGCTCGGTTAGATCTTCGAGATCGGCCGTTCGGTCCGCGGCATGCTGCTCTAGGTCCTCGTTGAGCCGGCGCAGCGGCTGCACCAAATCGCTGGGCTGTTTGCTCATGGAGTTGCGCTCCCACCCGAGCGAGGAGCGCCCGGGCATTGAGTGGTTTGATTACATTATTATTGGGCGCCGCTTCCTGGCTTTCCACCCGAGCCGCCGGTCGAGAGCGTACCATGCACAAGGTCACGGTAGGCCCTTAATTCGACGGCATTGCAACTTCACCAGCTGCTCTGCCTACGGAGCTGGGTACGGCGCCAGGACAGCGGTTCAGCCATTCGCGGGATGAAGCCCTCATCGGCTCCATGGGCGCATGAAACCAAATCACGATTGAGCAGTCTACTAGTTGAACTGAAATCGCTCCAAGCGCCTGTTTGGCACCGATTCGCCACCCGTCCCATCCCTATCCTGCAAGGCGGACCACATGATCACCACGAGCCGCGCCCGTCGAGTCCTCTATGGGTTACCCGCGCCGCTGGGCGCCACCTGGGACGGTGAGGGCACCAACTTTGCGCTTTTCTCCGCGCACGCCGAGAAGGTAGAGCTCTGCCTTTTTCACCCCACCGAGCATCACGAAGTCGAGCGCATCGTGCTGCCGGAATATACCAATGAGATCTGGCACGGCTACTTGCCGGAAGTGGGGCCAGGCACGCTCTACGGCTATCGCGTGCACGGTCCGTACGAGCCCGGCCACGGTCATCGGTTCAACCCCAACAAATTGTTACTCGATCCTTACGCCAAGGCGTTCGTGGGTGAACTGGAGTGGTCGAAGGCGCACTTCGGCTACCAGCTGGGATCGGACAAAAAGGATCTCTCTTTCGATAAGCGTGACAGCGCCCCCGGCATGCCCAAATGCCAGGTCATCGATCCCGCCTTTGACTGGACGGGGGATGAGCGCCCGCACGTGCCCTGGGAGCGGACCATCTTCTATGAAACGCATGTGCGTGGCTACACCATGCGCCATCCGGCCGTGCCACCCGAGCTGCAAGGCAACTTCAAAGGACTCGGGCAGCAGGCCGTAGTCGACTACATCAAAAGCCTCGGCGTCACCTCGATCGAGCTGCTGCCGATCCACGCCTTTGTTCAGGACCAGCCGCTGTTGGACAAGGGCTTGAGCAACTACTGGGGCTACAACTCGATCGGCTTTTTCGCACCGGAACAGCGCTACCTCGGCCCGGGCGGGGTGGACTCGTTCAAGGAGATGGTGATGCGCTTCCATGAAGCCGGCATCGAGGTGATCCTCGACGTGGTCTACAACCACACGGCGGAGGGCAATGAGCTCGGGCCGACCTTGTGCTTCAAAGGGATCGACAACGCCTCCTATTACCGGCTGTTGCCGGATCAGCAGCGCTACTACATCAACGACACCGGCACCGGCAACACCATTAACACCAGTCATCCGCGCGTGCTGCAGATGGTGATGGATTCGCTGCGCTACTGGGTCCTGGAGATGCACGTCGATGGCTTTCGCTTCGATCTCGGCACCATCCTCGGGCGCGAGAAGGACGGGTTCAATCCGCGCGGGGGGTTCTTCGACGCCATGGGTCAGGACCCCGTGCTGGCGCATGTCAAGCTCATCGGCGAGCCGTGGGATATCGGCCCGGGCGGCTACCAGGTCGGGCGTTTCCCGCCGGGTTGGGCGGAATGGAATGGCAAGTACCGCGATACGGTGCGCAGCTACTGGAAGGGCGATGAAGGACTGATCCAAGACTTCGCCGCGCGCATTACCGGCTCGGGCGACATGTACGACCGCCACGGCCGGCGTCCCTGGTCCAGCGTCAACTTCATCACCGCGCACGACGGCTTCACCATAAACGATCTCGTCTCCTACAACGACAAGCACAACGAGGCCAATGGCGAGAATAACCAAGACGGCAGCAACGACAACCAGAGCTGGAACTGCGGCGCCGAGGGGCCGACCGATGACCCCGAGATCAAGGCGCTTCGGGAGCGACAAAAGCGCAACCTGCTGGCGACCCTCCTGCTCTCGCACGGCACACCGATGCTGCTCGCGGGCGATGAATTCGGCCAGACGCAAGGCGGCAATAATAATACCTACTGCCAGGACAACGAGATCACCTGGTTGAACTGGGAGGCCATCGACGACGATGACCAGGCACTCACCGAGTTCGTGCGCCAGGCGATCGAGCTGCGCGGCAATCAGCCGCTTTTGCACCGCTATAGTTTTCGCGACGGCATGATCATCCGCTGGATCAACCCTTCGGGCGAGCATCAGACCGAGGCGCAGTGGCGCGATGCCGGCGCTCGCTGCATTGGCCTGCTGCTCGAGCGCGGCGAAGAGCGGGCGTACGCGGCCGAGCACAGCGAGCGCACACTGCTGGTCATATTCAATGCACACCACGCGTCAGTCGCGTTCACGCTTCCTAATGCCGAAGACGGCTCGCGCTGGCATCGCTTGTTGGATACCGAGAGCAGCGCCATCAGCCGGGAAGGTATGGCGCACGAGAGTGGCGAGCCGATCGATATCCCAGGCCGCGCGCTGCTTCTCCTGGGGTTGGCGGATTCGCAATAGGGGTGCTTCGAAGAGATTCGAGGCGCCCTAAATACGCCTCCTCAGCAGAACCTGACCGTCTTGGTTGCCCGTCTGCCGGACAAGCAAGAGAACTGTGGTGTATCCCTTATCACAGTCATCACAGCGTGCGAGCTTCGCCCCGACGCCGCTTGTGTCAAGATACGCCGATGAAACTGCTTACGCTTGTCCTCTCAGTCATTCACGCTTGTATGGCGGCGCTCTTCGCCTGCGCAGCCCTTATGCTTATCGTCATCGCCGCCAAGGAAGCGTGGCTTGCTTTCGCGAGTGGTCTCGACCGCGCGGCGGCACAGCAGATCATCGAAGCCTTAGGACTTCTGGCCGCCGCCGTGGTGGCGCTTCAAATCGCACATACTATTGCGGAAGAAGAGGTCGTCCGGGACGTCCATATCAGCGGGCCCACGCGTGTGCGCCGCTTTCTGTCAAGGTTCCTGGTGGTAGTCATAGTTGCGATCGCCATCGAGGGGCTCGTTGCGACCTTCGGCGCGGCGCATAAAGATCCGGCGCACTTGGTATACGCGGCCAGCATTCTGGCCGCCACGGGCGTACTCCTTGCCGGCTGGGGTGTTTTCATACGTCTGAATCGATCTGCCGAAGAGCTTGAACCCGACGCGATGGCCGAAGCCAAACGTGAGGATAAGAAACTCAATTAGCCCCTGACTCTTACCCACAAGGCCGCTGGGATCGGTTGCCGTAGAGCGCATCAGGCCGAACAGGCCGTACTGCGCCGAACGTCTGGGAACGCACGTGAATGCAGTGATGCGTGTCCTGCGCAAGCCTTCAGTCGCCTCCATTTGACCGCTAGGCTGCTTTCCAATCCATGGGATTATCCGTCGGTTAGGTACTATCGGTCGCTTAGGTATTTTACCGGGGTGACTTAGGTATTTCTGCCGCTACTCATAAGGGTCTACTCCCATCGTCTGCCCTCGGTTCGTAGCGCATAGTTGCCCCACGGCCAGAGCAAAAACCCCCGACCGGGGGGACGCGCTAACCGACACTGAGGCAGCCGGGAGCGTCCCGGTTCTAACTGAAACCTTGGAAGAGAGAGTGACATGATCACGACTGAGCAGATTCACACCCTACTCGACGGCGGCGGTACCGTAATCGACGCAAGCGGCTCCAAGATCGGCAAGATCCGCCAGATATTCCTGGACGATCAGACTGGCAAGCCCGAATGGGTGACCGCGAAGAGCGGCATGTTCGGCGCGGCGGAGACATTCATCCCGTTGGCCCACGGGACCGTGGAAGGAAGCGACATTCACGTGCCTTACGGCAAAGACAAAGTCAAGGACGCCCCGCGGTTGGATGACAGTGAAAGCCGCCTATCCCAGGACCGCGAAGCGGAGCTTTACCGCTACTACGGCTTGAACTACTCCGAGACCGTTTCTGATTCTGGCCTGCCGGCCGGTGGAGCACCCGGGGGTGGCAAGCCTGAAACGGCCATCGGTCGGGATAAGTCAGGTCTCACGTATGACGCGATGACCCGCTCCGAAGAGCAGCTTCACGTTGGAACGGAGAAGCGGGTGTCGGGCAAAGCCCGGCTGCGCAAATTCGTGGTCACGGAGAATGTGACGCAGACCGTGCCAGTGTCCCACGAAGAGGTCCACATCGAACGCGAGCCGATCACTGAGCAAAACCGCGATGCCGCCACGGCAGGACCGGACATCAGCGACGAGGAGCATGAGGTGACACTCACCGAAGAGCGACTCGTGGTTGCCAAGGAAACCGTCCCGGTCGAGCGGGTTCGGATGGACAAGGAAACCATTACCGAGAATCAGCAGGTGAACGAGAAGGTGCGCAAGGAGCAGATCGAGGCTGACACCTCCGAGGTGCCCAAGGGCAGCAGCGGCACGGGCAGAACGCGCTGACAACAGATCTTCCAGCGGCCGCGGCTACCCGGCCGCCAACCCTAAATTTGGTTAACAAGCACAGAAGGTGATTCATCATTGCCAGTCAAATGGGTGCACATCGCGTGTATCGGGATGATGACTACGTTAACGATGACTATATCGCAGTCAAACGTGTGTCGTGGAGCGCAATCTTCGCGGGTACACTCGCGGCGCTGGCCGTGCAAGTCGTTCTGACCTTGCTCGGATTGAGCATCGGCTTTGGCGTAATGAGCCAGGTGTCGGGCGGTAACGCCTTAGGCGGCATCGGCACCGGTGGAATGATCTGGCTCGTGATCACTACATTGCTATCTCTTTACGTCGGTGGCTATATTTCAGCCCATCTTGCCGGCGAACCGGCTAAGTTAGATGGCCTTTTGAATGGCGTGTTGGTATGGGCGCTGGCGACGTTGCTGTCACTGTACCTGGCTACCTCAGCCGTCGGCTCCGCCGTTAGCGGCGTCGCGGGCATCGTTAGCCAGGGGATCCAAACGACTACACAGGTCGCCACCGAGGTTACGCCGCCGGCCGCCGAGCCGGTTGATAAACTTCAGCAGCAATTCGGTGATGTACGCGAGGAAGCGGCGCAGGCGCTGGACAACGCGCAACAGGCAGCGGCACAGAAAGTCCAGAAGGCCATGCCAGTAGCCCCCGGGCCGGCCTTTGGTGGGTTTATCGCACTGGTTCTAGGCGTTATCGCGGCAGCGCTGGGCGGCATGACTGGCACCCCCAAAGACGTAGTGGCTTCCACGGCAACTCGCAGATAGGAGGTAACTGAGATGAAAAAGGCGTTACTTCTTGCCGCAGGTAGCTTTATCTGGCGGGTGATCCAGAAACGCTTGCGAAAGAAGCGTGGTGCCGAGCCGCGGCACGGCATAGCACGCCCTCAGCACAATAGCCGCGGCGGTTAAAGTGGCGCAAGGGAATTGAAACGACACTAATAACTTGGAACAACACGCGCATAAGCTCGCGGCAATCAGCGTTCCTAGCCAGGAGGCTCTATGATCAATTTCATTCTATGGATTATAATTGGCGGCATCCTCGGATGGCTCGCAAGTAAGGTCATGAAGACCGACGCACAGCAGGGAATAATATTGAATATCGTCGTCGGTATCGTCGGCGCGTTTCTCGCCGGCTTGCTGCTTTCGCCACTGTTCGGCATTCCGACTATGGGCCACGGTAATTTCACCATCGGCGCCTTGTTTATCGCGTTTCTCGGCGCGGTGATTTTGCTAGCAATCGTCAACCTTACCCGTCGCGGCCGCTTGCGCTGATCTCGGCTACGCGGCACGGCGTATTTACATAACTAGGAGCGCAAGACATGAAAGATCCCAAAACAGACAAGGCCGAAGGCACGGCTGATCGAGTTTTCGGTAAAATTAAAGAGATGTTCGCCAGGATGTTCGGTGAGAAAGAGCGGGAAGCCGAGGGCAGACGCCAGCAAGGCAGAGGCCATCTACACGAAACCAAAGGCGAGGCCAAGGACAAATTCAAGGAATTTTAGCCGCAACGTTCTCGACTTAAGGGCACTTCATAAGGGCGCCTCGAAGAACTCGAGACGCCCTTTCTCGGCTAACGCAGCATTGTTCCATCACTCCAACCTGAAGATAAAGTGGCTCCGTGATTTGGTGATTTCCGTACGCTACGAGACTGGCGCGGCGAACTGTTCGATTTTGTGCAGCCCTTGCGTGAGTGAAGCCGTGACGAAATCAGCCCCTGCAGCAGCTAATCGTTCTTGGGTTGCCTTCAGGTCTCCCCCGGCGTTCCATAAGCCGATAACCGTTTTAAAGCCGTCCTCGGTCTGTCGTAAGCGCTGACATCCTTCGCGTGCGGCAATGGCGCCACCGGGAGCCAAGGCCGAAATCATCACGCATTCCGCAGCACGCTGTCGAACCAGGTCGGCGGCGGCATCCGAATTCGCCTGCACCTCCGCCGCATCGGCGGCATGTCCGCGGGCCGCGAGCAGTTGCACCAGCATCCGCCCCCTGATGCGATCGACCTCGTCCTCCGCCGGAAAACAGATGATCCGCAGCGAGCGCCGGTCGGTGAGCTCGGCCGTCTTCGGCTCTACGGCGGCATCTTCCGCGGCTCCCGGCGGCACCGCCCGGCTGGCGGCAGTCATGTCGAACTGTTCGCCCAGCCCTTCGACGATGTCCGTGACGACGCGATATACGAACCGCATCTGGTGCTCGGAGAGACGTCCTGCGTGCCGGTCGCGTTCGGACAGACTCAGAGCCGGAATCAGCATGTGCTCGTGTAAATCGTCCAGCGAGCCGGTCTTGAGGAACTGCTCGATCAGCCGGTTCGCCTCCTAGTCGTCGAACGTCAGCAGACGTTGATAGAACCGCACGTTTAACTCCAAAGCCGGCTTGTCGCTTAGCAGCACGTTCAGGAAGCTCAATTGCGGCACATGCCGGCCCATCACCGTCAGGCAGACCGTCAGCGGCATGGAGAGCACCAGCCCGATCGGTCCCCATAGCCAGGTCCAGAAGGTCGCCGCGACGATTATACCCATCACCGAGACGCCGGTTCTCGCGCCGTATAGCCACGGTTCCATGACGTTGTTACTGAACAACTCCAAGGCAAGGAACAGCCCGATGGTGATCAGCAGCCACATCCAGCCCGCAAAGACGACCGCTGACAGCGCGATGGGCAGCGCGGCGGCGATCCATGGGCCGACATAGGGCACGAAGCGGAAGACCGTCGCCAGCAGCCCCCACAATAGGGCGCTGGGCAAGCCGATGAAATACAGGCCGACCGCGACGGCGACCCCGTAGGTCGTATTGATGATGAGCTGCATGAGCAGATAACGGCTGACGCGGGCGGCAGCTTCGTCCATCACCTGCCTCGTGACGTACACCCGGCCGGTGCGGCAACGGCGAAGCTCCACACGGAGCCCGGTGTACCATAGAGAATTGCGACCTGGGGGCGGCGGGTCGGGAACACCTGCTCACCGCCCCTTTTCGGCCGTAGCACTTGCCGGTCGAGTGCTCCTTACGTGAGCGGCCTGCCACCTCTTACTCCATCACCACTCGTCCCGAGAGGTGGTGACTCGGTCTGTCGCGGTTGATCCCAGCCAATCGCCTCGCTCGCGCTCTCCTTTGCGCCTTTACCCGCCGCGGCGGCAACGCCTTGGGCCTGGCGCAAGGCGCTATCCCTGACCGGGCCCAGCTTCTCGCGCTCCAGTTGCGTGGCGGGGAACAGCGCCGCTAGGGCTGCGCCCAGCACGAGACCGGTTCCAGCGACGATGATGGGGTTCTCGCGCGCAAGATCACGGCTTTGTTCCATTGACCGGCGCGTGCGCCCGGCCACGTTAGAGCCGAGCTCGCCCGCCCGCTCTCGGGCATTCGCCATTACCTCACCGCTACGCTCCGCCCATTCACGGTTGCGCTCTTTTGCCGCGCGGAGCTGGTCTGTCGCAGCCGCGCTCTTTTGCCGCGCGTTCCCAAGGCGTAGGCCCGCTGAGCCGGCACGGCCATTGCCGTCGGAGAACGCGGTCCAGGCGAGGCCAATCGCCGCTAAGGTTATCGGCAGCGGGTTGTGAACCACGGAGTCGCGCAGGTTACGCACGAATTCGCTACCGTTTTCGTTACGCAGGCTGCCCATCGCCAGATTAGCGAGGCCGCCCAGCGAGATTCGCTGCTCGAGCTCCGATAAGGTACGATCCAATGCCGCGCGATTGGCGGCCAGTTTGGATTCAATGGCATCGATGCCGGCGTTTGCCTCAGCTCGCCTGGCATCCCCGTTGGTCGCTTCGCTATTCATTGCCTATGCTCCCTGGTTCGGCTGTGCTCGCGCATCAGTTTGCGATCCTCGTCAAGCGAGCTCGCTGTATTCGTGGGTGTGAGCTTTGTGGCCTTGAGCTTCTGGGCGCCGGCTATCAGCAGGATGAGAGCCACAAGCGCTGCTGCACCTCCGACAATGAGCGCCGATGCCCAGGGCGTCAGCACATCCACATTGGCAAGCCCCAACACACCTGCCGCCAACAGCACGGTCATGGCGGGTATCCCGAACACGGCCCCTAGAACCAAGGCAACGACGCCGGATTGAACCTGGGATACCTTCTGGGAAACCTCCGCCCGCGCCAGCGCCACCTCGTTGTGCACGAGGTCGGACGTCTCCTGCATCAGGTCGGAGAAGAGCCCCATCAGCGATGGGTCATGGGATTTGATCTCATGCGTGGACTCACGCGAGCGCTCGACATGCGGCTGCTCTTTATATGCTGGTTGTGCCATTTGCGCACCTCCTGTGGCTGTAACGGTCAGGGCTGTAGCGTTCCAGGGGGGGCCGAGGTTGCGGTTCGAACAGAGGCGCCAGGCGTTGCGCTTGGGGCACGATACAGAGTCCCCGTGCCCGCTGGTACCTCACTCGACGGCGTCTCGGTGCTTCTGATGAAGCGGGTCAGCAGAAAACCTGCCGCGATTGCCCCGCCTAGCAACAGCGCCGGATTGCGTTTGGCGGTGTCGCGCGCCTCTTGCAGTAGGCCCTCGACATCGCCGCGAGTGAACCGATTCGAGAATCGATTCAGGCCGTCCGCCGCGTCGCTCAGGTAGCGCGCGAGCCCCGGCTGGCTTTCTCTTGCCAGATGCTCGCTTGTTGCATGCAAGGCATCGGCGATGCGCCTCGTCTGGTTCGCGGCGGCTCCCGCGCCCTGCTCGAACGCGGCCTCGCCCCGCGCGCGCATTTTGCGGCCATATTCCTGCGCCTGCTCGGCCGCCTGGCCCTTGGCCTCGTCGTCGCCTGAGGCGCCTCGCGGTGTGCTGTCAGCCCCTTCACCCGCCAGCTCCGCCTTTCGCACGTGCATCCGCTGGTAAAGGTCTTCCTGCGCACGCGCTGTCAGCGTGGCTTGCGCCTTTGGGAAGAACTCGCTCTCTTCCTCATGGACGTGGCGCTCGACCTTGGTCTTGAGCTCCTCGAGGCCTTGCGCCCACGGATCGGATCCGGGGCCCGCTTGTTCGATCTGCAGGAGCAACCTATGAACGCTCTCGTGATCGGCGACGGCTTCATCAACGCGGGTATCCCACCCGTGGTCGCGTAGCGCCGGATAGAAAATTTCCTCTTCCAGCTGGGCATGGACCTCCAGCTTGTGCGCGAGCTCGCTGAACAGCCCGCGCTGCTCC
>JAKDMQ010000171.1 GCA_030452265.1 Nitrococcus sp. | reverse complement strand
GCGGGGGTTGTGTCCTCGTGTATCCCCCTCCGCTGCGCCGGGTGTACCATGTCGCCGGGGGTGCCCGTCTCGCCCACGCGATTTACCCCATGGCGCTCGTGATGCGCGCTCGCGACCATGCCCTGGAAGGCTAGCCGCGAGAACGGGTCTTTGGCCTTGTGCTCTTCCAAGTGCGCTACCACGGCGCGGAACGACGACGCCTCCCAAAAAAATGCCAGAAAGCGCCGAGCGCGCCGAATCGCCAGGCGGTTATAGACCGTCTTGGTCAGGATCAGGTACCAGCTGGCAATGGAGGCGAGCAGCAGCAGCACCAGAATCGAGCGGGCAACGCTGTCGGCCTGTTGCAGGTAATTGACCAATCCCAAGGTATGTGCAGCTTCCATGGTCAACCTCTAGCTCATTTTGAAGTGAATGGGGACCAGCACCCAGGCGCCGACAGGCTCATCTCCCCGGCGCGCGGGCGCAAAGCGCCAATCGCGCACCGCCTCCAGCGCGGCCTGATCCAGGCGTTCGTAGCCGGAAGAGCGCTCAACTTCGATCTGATCGACGCTCCCGTCGGCAGTGATGTGTACCCGCAGCAGAACCTGGCCCTCCTCGCCGAGGCTGCGTGAGCGCAGCGGATAAACCGGCGGCGGATTGTTCTGATAGGCCGCCATCACATTGGGCGGGGTGACCGGCGCTTGCCTGGCCGTGTCCGCCACCGGCGCCGAGCGTGGCGGCTCTGGTGCGGGCTCCGCCACAGAATGCTTCGGCGCGGACGGTTGACGCTGCGGGCGCGGTTGCGGTTGCGGTAGCGGCGCCGGCTCCATCGGCACCGGCTCGGACCTATTCTGCGTAATGAGTGGCTTCTTCTCGGGCTCGGGTGGCTTGATTGGCTCGAGCGGGCGCTCCACCTTCGGCTTGGGCTCGAGTTCAGGCTTCGGCACCGGCTCGGCCTTCGGGGCTGGTTTGACGTCCGGGGCCGGCGGAGGAGCCACCGGTTTCGGCGCCGGCGGTGCCACAATGAGGCGCACCATCATAGGGCTGCCGAAGTCGAGGCGTTGCGCCGGCTGCTGTGCCTGGGGCACCCCCCATATCAGCAAGGCGTGTAACGCTAGCACCAGCCCCGCCGCCGGCCAACTCGGCGTCGGTTGCGTGGATAAATTGTCCCAAGTCGCCACCGCTGCAGTCACGACGCCCCGCCGTCTAGGTTATGAATCGTATGCTAGTGGAGTCGTACCGATAGATCTTATCGGAATTATTACCATTTAGGTTGGCATTTGCAATCTGCTCGTCATGTTGACTTGCGAATGGGAATTGCTATTATTTACGAACCAGCGCAGGGTGAGTACCATGGCCACTACCGACAGGAATGCAGGTCCAGCGCAGCAGGAGGGCAGTCAGCCGGGGGAGGGCGCGCCGCATCTGCGCAGCGATGAGCTGCTCCGCGGCCACCGCCGACTCATTATCGAGCACACGGGTGAGCACTACTGTCTGCGGCTCACCCGCAACGAGCGCCTGATTCTTACCAAACTCTAACGTCTAGTCTCCGCCAGCCAGCCACCCGCAGGGAGCGCGGTCAGCCAGCCAGCCGACTCTTCACTCCGATCCGGAGGTGAATCGAAGTGGTTCGGCAATCCGGTCGGCAAGCCTCGCTGCTCATTTCCCTGCTCGCGTTACCCGTTCTCGGCTGGGGTGAAGAGAAACCCCACCCGAGCGTCATGCAGACTGTGACCGTGCTCGGCACGCGTACCGAGCGCCCGAGCGACGGGATCCCCCGCTCCGTATCCGTGATCACCGATGAAAGGATCGCGCGCCAGCAGAGCGGGGATCTGGGCGACGCCATCACCCCTCTACCGAACGTGAGCCTGACCGGCTCGCCGCGCCCCGTCGGTGAGGGCATCCAGATCCGCGGTTTGTCCGGCGAGCGCGTGCTGCTGCTCATCGACGGCGTTCGTCAGAACTTCAACGCGGGCCATCTCAGCCGCGCTTTTATCGAGCCGGATCTCATCAAGCGGGTGGAGATCGAGCGCGGCCCGGCCTCGGTGCTCTGGGGCAGCGGCGCGCTGGGCGGCGTAATCAGCGTGGAGACCAAGGATGCCGCGGATCTCTTGCAGCCGGGGCAGAACATCGGTGTCCGTGTACGCGGCGGCTATCAGGGCGTCACCGATGGCTGGCTCGGTAGTGCCGCGGCCTACGGCCGACTGGGCGAGCGTCTGGACGCCTTTGTCTACGCGAGTCGCCGCGACAACAATAACCTCGAGCTGGGTAACGGTGAGACCTTGCAGAACTCCGCCTATCGCCGCGACTCGGTGCTCGCCAAGAGCACCTTCTACCCCACCGCCAACCAGGCGATTGAGCTCTCCCACCGCCAGTTGTGGCTCGATGGCGAGTCGCCTTCCAATCCCGCTTCGCCTCCGTCCTCCACCAATCCGGTGCTCGACCGTGAGATTACTCGCCAGAGCACTCAGCTCGAGTGGCGTCTGGCGCCGCAGTCGCGCCTGGTGGACCTGCACGCGCAGCTCTCCTACACCGACACCGAGGTGGACGAGCGCGCCCGCGGCATCGACCGCCATGACTATACCGCCATCAACACCATCGCCCTCAACGCCACCAACACCAGCCGCTTCGACCTGGGCGTCGCGGGCGCGCACGCACTGACCTACGGCGTCAACGCCTTCCGCGACCGCGCCGAGGCCACCCGCAACGGTGATCCGCGCCCGCAGTTCCCGGATGCAAGCCGACGCATCGTTGGCGTATTCGCCCAAGACGAGATCGGCTGGGGCGACTGGATCGCCACCCTGGGGGTGCGCTATGACCGCTACCATAGCGAATCCGACGACGACGCGGGACCCGAGCAGGACGAGGACGCGCTGACCACGCAGCTCGGCGTGCTCTGGCAGACCACCGACTGGCTTAGCCTCTATGCCAGCTACGCCGAGGCCTTTCGTGCGCCCTCGCTGGCCGAGCTCTACACCACCGGCATCCACTTCGGCGCCAATCGCTTCGTGCCCAATCCCAACCTGAAGCCCGAGCGGGCAGCCAACAAGGAGGTTGGCCTGCGCGCCGGCTGGGATAGCGTGCTCGCCACCACCGACCGGCTGGCGCTGACGTTCTCGGCCTTCCGCAATGACGTGGAAGACTTCATCGACACCGTCGTCAGCGTGCAGCCGCTACCGTTCCCGCCCTTTGTCGGCGGCACTTCGCGCAGCCAGAACGTCACCGAGGCCCGCCTGGAGGGTTTTGAGGGCAGCGCGCTCTACGCCACCGAGGCCTGGTTCATCGCCCTGAGCTACGGTCAGACCCGCGGCTACAACGAGACCAAGAACCAGCCCCTCGCGGCGGTGGCACCGGATCAGTGGGTGTTGCGCGTCGGGCTCACCTCGCTGCCGTGGAATGGTCGCATCACCTTGCGCGGAACCCGCGTCGAGCACCAGGACCGCGTCCCACCCGGTGTCCAGGAGACCCCGGGCTATACGGTCTATGACCTGCTCACGAGCTGGCACCCCCTGCCGAGCGTGCGGCTCGACTTCGGCATCACCAATCTCACCGACAAAGCCTACCGACGGCATAACGCCGTCATCGTGGACGCTGGCCGCAACGTCATGGCCAGCCTCACCTTGAAGTTCTGACACCGGAGACAACGACCATGAACGCTATCGAAGAGTCCACCGAATTGCTGGAACGCTGGTTCGAACTGCTCGCATCCGAGCCTGCGCTGCGCTCGCGCAACGCCGCCCTCCGGCTCGGCGTCAGCGAAGGCCAGCTTGTTGCCGCGCGCTGCGGCGACGGCGCCACCCGGCTGGTCGAGGACTACCAGCGCTTGCTGGGGTCACTGGAGCCGTTGAGCGAAGTCCTGGTCATCACTCGCAATGAGCACGTCGTACATGAGAAGCGTGGTTTCTATCGCAAGTTGGAGTTCAACAATTCGTACGGTGCCGCGCTGGATCCGAACATCGATTTGCGCTTCAACTTCCGCCACTGGGCGCACGGCTTCGCGGTCAACGAAGACGGCGCACGTGGCCCGCGCAAGAGCCTACAATTCTTTGACCGCGACGGCACCTCGGTGCACAAGATCTACCAAACCAATAATACGAGCGACACGGCGTGGCGCGATCTGATCGGCGGGTTCGCGCACGCCGATCAGGCGCCGGGGCTTACGCCGATGCCCGCAGTGACGGACTACACCGTCGAGCCGCGCGAACAAGCCGATGCCGCGGCGCTGCGTAAGGACTGGCTGGCACTGGAGGACGTGCACGCCTTCCAAGCCCTGCTGCGCCGCTATCGGCTGCGGCGCATCGACGCCCTGCACCTGGTCGGCACCGACCAGGCACGCCCGGTGGCAAGTGATACCTGGCGCGCGGTTTTGCAGTGCGCCGCCGATATCGCAATGCCCATTATGGTGTTCGTCGCCAGCCCCGGGGTTGTGCAGATCCACACCGGCCCGATCCAGAAGCTGGTACCGCGGGACGGCTGGTTCAACGTGCTGGACCCGACATTCAACCTGCACCTGCGCGAGGAGGCCATCGCCCAGTGCTGGGTGGTGCACAAGCCGACTAGCGACGGCGGCGTGAACTCGGTCGAGCTCTATGGCCGCGCGGGAGAGCTGATCGTCCAGTTGTTCGGGGCACGCAAGCCGGGGATTCCCGAGCTCAAGGGCTGGCGCGCGCTGCTCGCGGAGATTCCGGCGACAGACGCCGTCCTCGATGCGGTATAACCCCCTGTGGCTGGCGTGGCTGATCCTGCTACTGGCCGCGGGATCGGCGCACGCCGCCGCCAGCCCCGATACCGCGCGGGTCGTGGTCGCCGGCGGTGGCCTGACCGAGACGCTGTATGCGCTGGGGGTGCAGAATCAGATCGTCGGTGTCGACACGACCTCGACGTGGCCGCCGGCGGCGCGCGCAAAACCTCAGGTGGGCTACATGCGCGCGCTGGCGGTAGAAGGGATCCTGTCGCTGTCTCCGACGCTGGTGCTCACTACGGACGAGGCCGGCCCCGCGAGGGCGCTGGCATTGGTGGAAGCCGCCGGCGTTGCGGTTCACCGCTTACCGGCGCCGCGCTCGGCGAACGACGTCAAGCGTACGATTCGCGCTCTGGCCCGCATGTTCGATCGCGAGCAACGCGGCAAGACTCTGATCGCCGAGCTTACCACCTCACTGCGGAAAGCCCGGCAACTGATTCAACGCTATCGGGATCACCCTCGGGTGCTGTTCGTGCTCGGCGCCAACGCCCAGTTGCTGGCCGGCGGGCGGGATACCGCCGCCGATGCCATGATCCGCCTCGCCGGCGGCCGGAATGCAGTGAGCTACGTCGGCTACAAGCCACTGACCCCGGAGGCGGCGGTGAGCCTGGCGCCGCAGGTCATCCTCACCGTCGACTACGTCATCGAGGAAGTGGGTGGAAGGCAGGCGCTGCTTGCGCAACCGGCGCTGGCGTTGACCCCGGCGGCGCGCTCGGACCGGGTGGTGGTCATGAGCTCGCTACGGCTGCTCGGTTTTGGGCCACGCCTCGGAGCAACGGTGGCCAAGCTCGCGCGCCGGTTGCATCGGGATACGTCCCATGAGTGAACGCGCCGCCGTTTTGCCCCGGCGGCCACTGCGCTACCTGTCCCCGAGCACGATCCTTATTGGGTTGGCCGTTCTGCTCGTAACCATGGCGCTGGCAGCGCTGCTCTCCGGCGCGGTCGACCTGCCGCCGGCGCGCGTCGTTGTCGCGCTGACGACATTTGCCGCCGACGATGCGGTGCGCGACCCGGCGCTGGCAGTGATCACCGTCATCCGCTTGCCGCGCCTGCTGCTCGCGATCAGTGTAGGTGCGGCGTTGGCGGTATCCGGCGCCGCCATGCAGGGTCTGTTCCGCAACCCCCTGGCCGATCCCAGCCTGATTGGTGTCTCCGGCGGGGCCGCGCTGGGTGCCGTGCTCATCATCGTCCTGGCAACGCATGTGCCGCTGTTCGGCAGTATCGCCGCCCTGCCCATTGCCGCTTCCATGGGCGGGATGGCGGCGACCGCGGTGGTCTATCGTCTGGGCCGCGGGCACGGTCAGACCGACGTCGCCACTGTGCTGCTCGCGGGCATCGCGGTCAACGCGATTGCCGGTGCCGGGACCGGGCTGCTGACCTTCTTCGCGGACGATCAGGAGTTGCGCAGCCTCACATTCTGGCTCATGGGCAGTCTGGGCGGCGCGGGGTGGGCGCAATTCGGTACCGTCGCTCCGTTTCTGCTGCTCTGCACCGCCGCGCTGTGCCTCCTGGGCCGGCCGCTCAACGCCTTCCTGCTGGGCGAGGACGTGGCCCATCATCTCGGCTATCCGGTGGAAAGGCTCAAGGGGCTGACAATTTTACTATGCGCGGTGGCCGTGGGCGCTGCCGTCTCGGTGACCGGGGTGATCGGCTTCGTCGGCCTGGTGGTGCCCCATCTTCTGCGCCTCGCCGTGGGGGCAGACCACCGGCTGCTGCTGCCGGCTTCCGCGCTGCTGGGCGCAAGTGGGCTACTGATGGCAGACACCGCGGCGCGCACCCTGGTGAGCCCGGCGGAGCTGCCCATCGGTATTCTCACCACTTTGCTCGGCGGTCCATTCTTTTTGTATCTGCTGTTGCGGCGCAGGCGGGTTTCTTGAGCGGGTTCAGTGCAGAGGGTGTGCACCTCACCCGCCGCCGTCAACCTGTGCTGCAGGACGTGAGCCTTACGGTTCGGCCCCGCGAGGTCGTGGCCCTGGTTGGTCCCAACGGCGCCGGCAAGTCCACGCTGCTGCGCAGCCTCGCCGGGGAGCTGCGACCGCTATCCGGCCACTGCCGGCTCGATGGACTGGATGTCCACCGCACTGCTGCCGACGTATTGGCACGCCGGCGCGCTGTGCTGCCGCAGGAGGCGAGCACCGATTTTCCGTTGGTCGTCGAGGACGTGGTGGCGCTTGGGCGCGCCCCATGGCGGCGCCGAGCCACTCCGCGACAAAATCGCCGCGCGGTGACCGAGGCCGTCGCCGCGGTGGGTGCGGGCGCTCTCATGCGGCGAGACTACCGCGATCTCTCCGGCGGCGAGCGCCAGCGCGTGCAACTCGCCCGCGTGCTCGCCCAGGTCTGGGATGTGCATTGGGACGACGAGCCCCGCTATCTGCTGTTAGACGAGCCCACTGCAAGTCTGGACGTAGGCCATCAACAGCTTCTACTGACCGTGGTGCGGCGCGTACTGCCCCAGGGGCTCGGCGTGCTCGCGGTGCTGCACGACCTCAACCTAGCCTCTGCCTTCGCCGACCGCGTCTACCTGCTAGCTGGCGGTCGGGTGCTGACCGAGGGCGCGCCGGCGGAGGTAATCCGGGAGGAAAATGTCAATCGCGCCTACACCGCACGGCTCGACGTCCGAATGGACCCCGCAAACGGGCGGCCCCTGGTGCTGGCGCGCCCGCCGCCGCCGGACGATTATTGAGCGCCCATCATCCCCCTGGCACATGGAGCCGCGAATTGACGGTCATTCCCCCATGAACGCTTCAGGCAGATTAGAGCACCCGCGGAACTAGTATAGAAATAAGAACGGAACTGGTTATCGAAATAGTGTTGCCAATGCCTCTTATTCGATTGTAGAATCGACCGGATTGTCCGGCTTTGATGTACTCGCTTCCTCCAGCTAGCCAGCGAACGGACTCCCCGCTTAGCGAGCCGACAAACCCGAAAGGGAATTGCCTCACCTGTATTGGGAGTTCGTATGACTGCATTGCGCTGCCCCACGTACCGATTAGCTGGCGGCGATAGCGGG
>JAKDMQ010000020.1 GCA_030452265.1 Nitrococcus sp. | reverse complement strand
TGCAGCCTAAACTTGACTCATCTGTAAATCAAAACACGGCTCAAGACGTCTAGCGACTACCTCGAAGCTGTTGGACGCGCTCTCGGTCCTGGCCGCTTTCTGCGCCTTGCGCTGCGCGGCAGGATCGACACCGTTGGCTAGGAGCTTGCGAGCCTCGTCACGGCGCTCTCGTGCGTCCTTCAAGCTCACATCGGGGTATACCCCAAGCGCTAGCGGCGCCTTCTCCTTGCCGGTGAAATAATACTTCAGGCGCCAGTATTTCCCGCCGTTGGGGTGAAGCAGCGCGAAAAGGCCCTTCCCATCGAACTTCTTGTACGGCTTCTTTGCAGGTTTGGCGTCTCGGATTGCGGTGTCTGTCAGCGGCATGGCGCCTTCTCCGGTGCCGGTAGGGATACAGGGGTTACGTGGACTCGCCTATCTCCCTACTTATGTCCCTAAAACCACTGGATGCTAGGGGTACGTGTTAGACGCTACTGGACGCGAGGACAATAAAAAACCCGCTTCTTATGCGGGTTTACGGACTTCTCTGGATGCTGCTGGATTAGTATGTGGTGGCTACGGGTGGATTCGAACCACCGACTCCCACATTATGAGTGTGGTGCTCTAACCAGCTGAGCTACGTAGCCATGGATTTCGGCGGGTGAGACGGAAATTCTCCGGGTGCCTCGCTGAGCTGTCAAGGCGTAGCGTTGTTCAATGACACATGAAGTCTAAGCGGTGGGGTTTGTGATCATCGGAGCATGATCGTGCCGCAACAGACCCGAGGGCTCCAGAACCGGGAGCAGACCTGCCTACGCAGACAGTCCGAGCCTTTCCTGGACACCGAGGTACTAGCCGGGCTAGGGCCGGTCTAGCCCCTATGACACCGCGAATCGTACGAGTCACATATTGACGTTGCCCGGATCGCGCCGGTACAGGGGTCACATCTGCCGGACAACCTATGGGCAACGCTACTACCAGCGATGCTAAATCGGAGATTGCGGCAAATGAGGCGCGTCGCCGATTGACATACTCTGTTGATTTTATGGAGCTGGCGACAGGAGTCGAACCCGCGACCTGCTGATTACAAATCAGCTGCTCTACCAACTGAGCTACACCAGCTTTATCGTTATCAGAGCATTTGATCGCTGCACTTGGCGATCATCATCTGTACCGCGTCGCCCCCGAACAGACGTTGGCAGGAGAGTTCAGGCCGAGCGCGCATTGAGCCTATCATAACGCGCCGAGCGATTCGGCTGCCAATCCTGCGGCCGCCGCATAGGGCAAACGTTGGGATTCGCGGGCTCACCCCAACCTACCGAGCTGCTGTAATCTCGATCAGCTCACCTCCTCGGCGAGCACGGCGAGCCCTTCCAGAACCAGGTTGGGGGCGTGCTCATAGCGCTGAGAAAGCCAAGGCAGAAGCTCCGGGGCATCCCCTCCCGTCAGCACCGGCACGCCCCCGCTCCGCGTCAGCCGCTCGACCAGGTTATCGATCAGGGCTGCCAGACCGAGCAAGGTGCCGCTGCGGATACCCGTGGGTGTATCCGTTGCCAGTACCTGTATGCAACCCTCGTCAATCGCCGGCAGATGGTGCGTGCCCTCGGTGAGCGAGCGCCGCATCATCCCGAGCCCGGGCACGATGACCCCGCCCAAGTGGCGCCCTGCTCCATCTACCGCATCGAGCGTAACGGCTGTACCGCAATCGACTACGCAGGACGGCAACAAACCCCGCTGCCGGGCCCCCACCATGGCCGCCCAACGGTCGGCGCCAAGCGCCGCCGGCTGCGCATAAGCTATTTCGATGCCACCCCCCACGCGCGGGGTAATAAGCCGGCGCCACTCGCAGCCCCAATTTCGATGAAGCCAGTCACCGATCTCGCGCTCGATGCTCGGTGCGGCGACTGAAACGGCGAACACACCTTCTCCGGGGGCATCCAGAGCCGCCCAGATCGGCAACAGCTCCGCTGGCAGCCTTCCCCCGTGGGGCAGCGCGCCGGCGCAGCCGGTGAGTCGGCCGCCCTCCGCACGGGCCCATTTAATGCGGCTGTTGCCGATGTCGAGCAGCAGCTTCATTGAGCGAATCTCACCCGCGTCTCGCCACTGTAGAAGCGCCGCAGGCCGGTTGCCGTCTCGATCAGCAGGGCGCCTTGATGATCGATGCCGGCCATACGCCCCTTGACGCTGCCGCAAGCCTGGCGAATGACGATTTCCCGCCCGTACAGCACGTCGCGTCGGCGCCAGCGCTCCGCCAAGCTGTCGCCGAGGTTAGCGGGAAACTCCTGACAGGCACGCACCAGCGCATCCGCTAGCGCCGCCGCCACCCGATTGCGTCCAGGCAATGGCCCCGCGCAAGTGGTGTTCAGCAAACCCATGGCGGGCTGATCGAGCTCGGAAGCGAGCGCATGCGGCATGTACCAATTGATGCCAACCCCGATAACCAATCGGCAAGGCCCGCTCGGATCACCGCTCAACTCGATGAGCACGCCACCGAGCTTACGGTCGTCCCGAAATAGATCGTTCGGCCACTTGACGCCGATGGCACCGTAACCGAGCGCCTCCAGCGCATCGGCGAGCGCTACACCGACCAGCAGGCTAAGGCCGCCCGGCCCGGAGGGCAGATCAGCATAGACCCAGCGCAGTGACAGGTATAGCCCGCCGCTCCAAGGCGATTCCCAGCGCCGCCCGCGCCGGCCACGCCCACAGCGCTGATGCTCGGCGAAGAGCAGCCGACGGTCGCTCGCCGCCTCGCTAAGCAGTGCCGTGTTGGTGGAATCGATGCTCGCCACGACGTCGAGCCGATCCAACAATGCGCGCGTAGACGAGGCCAGATGCGAGGCGATTACCTGCGCCGAGAGCGCCTCGATGGGATAGCGGCAGCGATAGCCACGACCCCGCAGGGCACCGATCTCGGCGCCCAGCACGCGAAGTCGCTGAACACCCTTCCAAACCGCTGCCCGGCTCACCCCCATCGCCTGAGCGATGGCCTCTCCGGAGTGAAAACGCCCGTCGGCCAGGAGCTCCAATAGCCGCGCATCCCGACCCTCGGCTCGGCGCGTCGATACCCGCACGGTTACCGCCCCATCACAGCTCGGCAAAGAATGCGCTGAGTGCGCGGATCATGTAGCCGTGATCGAATGCGCCCGCGCTCTCGCGAATGCTGTGCATGGACCACATCGGCGCGCCGATGTCGACGGTGCGCAGACCCAGACGCGCCGCGCAGATAGGGCCTATGGTGCTGCCACAGGGCAGATTCGTGCGGTGGACGTAGCGCTGCCAGGGGACCCCAGCACGCTCGCAGAGCGCTTGCACGTAGGCATCACCGAGGGCATCGCTGGCATAACGCTGCTTCGCATTGAGCTTGATGACCAATCCGGCGTTTACCTGCGCGGCATGGGCCTCGTCATAATAGGCCGCAAAATTGGGGTGGTAGGCGTGTGCCATATCCGCGCTCAACAACCAGCCACTGGCAAGCTCACGCCGCAGCGCCACAGGCTCGACCCCAAGGGACGCGCGGATCGTCTCCAGCGTATCCGGCAGGAAGCGCCCGGCGGCACCCTGGTAGCTCTCCGAGCCGACCTCCTCGTGATCGAGGCAGGCGATCAGCGACACGCCGGCAGCCGGTTCCACCGCCAACAATGCTTCCAAGGCCGCGTGGCAGGAGGCCAGATTGTCAAGCCGGCTGCTCGCGATGAACTCCTCGGCCGGGCCGAAGAAGGCGCCGGGCTGTGTGTCCGCCACCACCAGCTCCCAAGAGCGCAGGCTCCGCGGTGGGACATCAAGCCACCCGGCGAGCCGTTCCCTGAATCGGTCCGGCGACGGCGTCTGCGGCGTTTCGCTGCATTCAAGGATCAGCGGCAGCTGCTCCTGCGGATCAAAGCGCAGCCCCTCCTCATTGACATTGCGGTTCATGTGAATCGCGAGGTTGGGCAGACGCACCAGCGCGCTCGGGTGCCGATAGAGCCGCTCTTCCAAGCCCGATTCGGTCTGCACGAACACCCGACCGGCAAGTGTCAGATCGCGATCGGCGAAGCTCGCGAGGATCGGAGCGCCATAGACCTCGACGCCGAGCACAGCCATGCCGCCTTGAATACGCGCCCCGGCCGGTTTGATTCGCAGCCCCGGCGAATCCGTGTGCGCTCCGATGATGCGCAGCCCACCGCCCTGCAGCGGATGTTTGCCAAGGCGAAACGCGATGACCGACGCGCCTCCGCGGACAAGGTAATACCCCTTGCCGGGCCGCAGATCCCAGGCTTGCGTCTCATCGAGCACGACAAATCCCGCCGCGGCCAAAGCGTCGGTAATCCGCGCCGCCGCATGCCATGGCGATGGACTGTCATCGATGAATTCGAGCAAACGCCGCGCGGGCTCGCGCTCCTGCGGTGATGGCATCGCGCCTCCCAAGCCTCGGGCGTAAGTGGTCCACTAAGGCGATCCTGATTCGGCTCATCTTAGCATTGTGGCATTGCCGTAGGCGCGCGGCAGCCGGCGTAAGTCAGCGGATGCCGTTGAAAAGTCCAGCACGCCATAGCTGGCGCGCAACGCAAAAAGGGGCCCGACCCTGTCGGACCCCTGTGTCCAGGCCGCGTCGAATTGTTCTACATTTTCTCTGACAAGTAGTTTTCAAGACCGATCCGGCCAATCAAATCGAGCTGGGTCTCGAGCCAGTCGATGTGCTCTTCCTCGCCCTCGAGGATATCCTCGAACAGATCACGGGTGACGTAGTCCTGGACCGATTCGCAATACTTGATGCCCTCACGCAGCACCGGCACGGCCTCTCGCTCGAGCTTGAGATCCAGCTCCAGCATCTCCTTCGGCTTCTCGCCGATCAGCAGCTTACCGAGATCCTGCAGGTTCGGTAGCCCTTCGAGAAACAGAATCCGCTCGATGAGACTATCGGCATGTTTCATCTCATCGATGGATTCTTTGTACTCATGCTCGTTGAGCTCGCCCAGCCCCCAGTTTTTGTACATGCGGGCATGCAGAAAATACTGGTTGATAGCCGTGAGCTCGTTGGTCAACGCGCGATTCAGATATTCAATGACTTTCTTGTCACCTTTCATGGCTAGACTCCCTGGTCAACGGATATCTGTACCATAGGCGCCAGAGACGACAATTGCAAGAGGTAAGTTATTGATTTTCTGTGATATGTATTCTCGTTTCGATCTGCATTGCCATTGCCGCGGCCTCCCTTCTTGGCTGGCCAAAGATCTCCGCCAACGCAAAAAAAAAGCCCGAGCCAGCGGGCTCGGGCTAATCTCAACTACCACTCGCAGCAACGGTTGCATCACTCCCATCAACTCACACTAGTGCTATTCGCACGAGCGTGATTGACGGGCAATGTACCCGCATTCGAGTGCGAATTCTGCGAGCAAGTTCACAAATTTGGAAATTCCTTGGTGACCGGCGATCTCTTGGAAGCGTAAACCCACGGGCCTACTGTGGTCCACGAATACCGCGCGCTTGGCGTAGCCGAGCACGGATCAGCGCATGATGCGGTCGCCAGAGGCAAAGCTTGACATTTGCCGCCGCCGACGAAACATTCCAACAGAATAAGGCTTGTCTTGGGACGCGGTACCTATGACCCTGGCGGCTACGCTCCGACCGGGGTGGAGATTGCAGAGGTAAGACATGGCAAAGCGCGAGGCCATTCTCGCCGTGGATCAAGGCACGACCAGCTCCCGCGCGATCGTATTCGACACCGCGGGACATATGGTGGCCGTGGCGCAACAGGAATTTCCTCAGCTCTATCCGCGGACGGGGTGGGTGGAGCAGCGACCGGAGGACATCTGGCAGTCAACGCTCGCCGTCTGCCGCGAAGCTCTCGCCCGCGCGCGGGCGACCGGCGCCGAGATACTCACCATGGGTATCACCAATCAGCGTGAGACCACCCTGGTCTGGGATAGGCAGAGCGGAGAGCCCGTTTACAACGCCATCGTCTGGCAGGATCGACGCACGGCGGAGCATTGCGCGCGTCTAAGCGCACAAGGATATGAGGCGGAGGTCACCGCTCGCACCGGGCTACTGCTGGACCCCTATTTTGCGGCAACCAAGCTTGCGTGGATTCTGAGCAATGTTGAGGGCGCGCGCCGGCGGGCTGAAACAGGCCGGCTGGCATTCGGTACGGTCGATACCTATTTATTGTGGCGGCTAAGCGGCGGGCGCGTACATGCAACCGATGCCACCAATGCCTGCCGTACTGCGCTGTTCAATATCCACACCCAGCAGTGGGATGAAGAGCTGCTGGCGCTATTTCATGTGCCGGCCGGGTTGCTGCCTGAAGTACGTGACTGCGCGGCCGATTTCGGCCACACGCAAACGGCCGGGCTCGAACGAGCACTACCCATCCAGGGTATCGCCGGCGATCAACACGCTGCCATGGTGGGGCAAAGCTGCTTCAGCCCCGGCATGGTCAAAAGTACTTACGGCACGGGCTGCTTCGCGCTGCTCAATACCGGGGCCGAGCCGGTGCGCTCGCGCAATCGCTTGCTCACAACGCTAGCCTACCGCATCGACGGCGAGCCGACTTATGCCTTGGAGGGCTCGATTTTTATTGCCGGGGCGGCGATCAAATGGCTGCGCGACTCACTCGGACTGCTGCGCCATGCGGGGGAGAGCGAGGACTACGCAAGGCGGCTCGATTCGAACAAGGGTGTTTATCTCGTGCCGGCATTCACTGGGCTCGGCGCACCGCACTGGGATCCCCATGCCCGCGGCGCGTTATTCGGTATTACGCTTGATACCGGGCAGGCAGAGATCATCCGCGCGGCGCTCGAGTCAGTCTGCTACCAGACGAATGACCTCATGGTCGCGATGGCAAACGACGCCGGTGAGCCTCCCCGCGAGCTACGCGTCGATGGAGGCATGGCTGCCAACGCCTGGCTGCTGCAGCGCCTGGCGGATCTGGTCGATCTCGCCGTGGAGCGGCCACGCGTGATCGAAACCACCGCCCTTGGCGCCGCCTACCTGGCAGGGTTGCAAGCGGGTATCTGGTCTTCATTGGATGATCTTCGACATCATAGGCAGGTCAGTGCTCGCTATCAGCCAAGCATCAGCGCAAGCGAGCGCGAACGCTGCCTGCTCGGCTGGCGGCGGGCGCTAGAGCGGACCCTGACCGCCGAGTGCTACGACATGAGCCGCGTTGGGGGCGCAGACCATTAGGCGAGGGTCCACAACGGCCGAGGGCGAGCCCAAGCTGAGCTGGCTGACTGCGCAGCGGCGGGTCATCTGCGCGGGGAACTGGACCTTGGAACGGCTTGCGGGCGTCGAGCATCAGACCCGGCGTGCCGTACCGATGGTAACTGGCGATTGGCGGATCAGCCTGGCCGAAATCTCCAGCCTAGACACCGCCGGCGCGGTCGTTGTGCAACGCCTCCGCCGGCAATTGCGCGCCGGCGGCGCGAGCGTGCAGATAGAAGACGCGAGCTTCGAGCAGCAAGCCATTCTCAAGCTCGCCGCCAGCGAAATCGGGGCGCTGCCGCGGCGCCCACACGGCAACCCCTTGGAGCGGTTAGGCCGCAGGGTCACCGGCGGATGGCTCGGAATCATCGACTATCTGGCCTTCATCGGTCGCGTGGCCGTTGACAGCCTACCCCGGGTGCTGCTCCCACAGCACCTGCGCTGGCATGAGATCGCGGTCGAGATCGAGCGTGCCGGAGTCATGGCGATACCGATCATCAGCCTGCTCGCCTTTCTGATTGGCATCGTCATGGCCTATCAGAGCGGCGATATCCTACAGGCCTACGGAGCCAATGTTTTTTTGGTCGATCTGCTGGGCGTCATTATCCTGCGTGAGATGGGCCCGTTGATCACCTCGGTCATCGTCGCCGGGCGTACCGGCGCCGCCTACACTGCGCAGATCGGAACCATGCAGCTCACCGAGGAGATCGATGCGTTGCGTACCATGGGGGCTACCCCGTTCGAGATCCTGGTGCTGCCAAAAATGCTGGCGCTCCTCATCGCATTGCCACTGCTTACGCTCTGGGCAGACGCAATGGGCCTGCTGGGCGGCATACTGATTGCACATCTCCTCTACGACGTGGACTTCGGCCTCTTCCTGCAAAGGCTGCCCATCGCCGTCCCCTCGACCATGTTCTGGCTCGGAATCGTCAAGGCCCCGGTATTCGCCGCGTTGATCGCCAGCATCGGCTGTTACCAGGGTTTCCGGGTGCGTCACAGCGCCGACGAGGTCGGACGGTATACCACGATCAGCGTGGTCCAGGGCATATTCTGGGTCATCGTAGCTGACGCCGTGTTCTCGATCGCCTTTTTTAGCTGGCTGGGCCTTTGATGATGACGGCTCCGGCAATACGCATCCGCGGCCTAGCGACTCGGCTTGGCGAGCGCAGCGTGCATAACGGGCTGGACCTGGATGTCCAACCCGGGCGGCTCACCGCCATCGCCGGCAACAGCGGCTCCGGCAAAACCGTTCTGTTGCGGGCCATGGCGCTGTTGTTAGCGCCTGCCGCGGGCACGATCGAGATCTTCGGCGACGCCACGGCCAATCTCTCCCGATCCGCCGAGCACGAGCTGCGCGGTCGCATGGGCGTGATGTTCCAGCGTGGCGCGCTATTTACTGGAATGACAGTGCTTGAGAACGTCGCATTTCCACTGCTGGAGCACACCTCGCTGCCGCGCTCGATCATTGGCGAGATCGCGCGCATCAAGATCCGCTTGGCCGGCCTTGCCCCGGATGCCGCCACGCTCTACCCAAGTGAGCTCTCAGGCGGCATGACCAAGCGCGCTGCGCTCGCCCGCGCGCTCGCACTGGATCCTGACTTGCTGTTCCTGGACGAACCGACGGCGGGGCTCGATCCGGTCGGTGCAACGGCATTCGATGAGCTGATCGTCCAGCTTCGCGACCTGCTAGGGCTGACCGTGATCCTGGTTACGCATGATCCGGTCTCACTATGGGAGATCGCCGATGAGATCGTTTTCATCGGGGAAGGTAGAGTGCTTGCCTCCGGCAGCGCGCATGAGCTCACCCGATCGCGTGAGCCCACGGTACGCCACTATTTCGGGGGCGTTCGCATGCAGCGGGCGAGAGCCCAATGGGATCAAGAGTAAGCTACACACTCGTAGGACTGTTCGTCGTTGTCCTCGCCGTCGGCCTGGTCGCGGCGGGGCTGTGGTTCAGCGGCGGCCTGCAAGAGGCGGCAAATCGCCAGTATTACTCGGTCTACACGACGGAATCGGTTGCCGGAGTCAGCCCCGGTGCCCGGGTGACCTACAAAGGGCTCCGTGTGGGCCGGGTTGTCGATATCGCGATCGACCGCGGCAACCCCAAGCGCATACAACTAGTGCTCGCCTTGGAGCAGTCCACCCCCGTTAACGCCGCTACGGTCGCCACTTTGGAGCTGCGCGGGTTAACCGGCAGGACTTCGGTCGAGCTCTCCGGCTATGATCCGAGCGCACCCCCACCCGCGACCCCGGCGGGTGAACCCTACCCCGTGATCCGATCAGGGAAATCCCTGTTGACACAGGTCGACAAGGCGATCACCCGCGGCATTGGCACATTGGACCAAATCGCCGAGGAGTTTAACGCTCTGCTCTCGGAGCGCAATCGCCAAGCGTTGGCGGATATCCTGTCCAATCTCGCCCGGTTGACCGGCATGCTGGCGAGCAACAGCGAACGGATCGATCAGACGCTGGCCAATGTGGAAGAGATCACGCAGAACACGGCCCAAATCACGGCACACTGGCCGAAGACCCTGGAAAAGCTGGATCGCCTCAGGCAGCGGCTGGGCGAGACCGCCGAGAGTCTGACGGCGCTTGGCCATTCCGGTCAGAGCGCCTTAAACCAAATGCTTCGCACCACCCTACCCGCGCTCGACGCGCTCATTGGCGAAATCCGCCAGACGGCAAACCACACCGACCGCCTGGTTCAGGAGATCGAGCGCAACCCCGCCGTCTTGCTGCGGGGTTCTGTCCGCCGCCCGGCGGGTCCCGGCGAGGAATGAGTTAGATGGGAGAGCGACGTGCCTAGACTCACCCTACTTGCCACGGGTTTGCTACTCACCGCCTGCACCGGCCTGCTTCCGCCCGCCTCCCAGGAGCCCACGCACCTTTATCAGCTCGAGCTCAGGGCACCGCTCACCGATATCCCATCGATCCCGGCAGAGAAGCGCCATGGCGTGGTGATGGTTGAACAGCCGCAGGTCGCCGCCGGCTACGACACCACGGCCATGGCCTATCGGTTCACCCCTTGGGAGATCCACTATTACGCGCAGAGCCGCTGGGTGGCTGCCCCGGCCCGAATGCTGCGCGAGGCGCTCACCCGCGCGTTGAGCCAAGCGGGCCCGTTCCGCTCGGCACTCGACCAGCCAAGCGGGATGGCGGTGGACTACAGGCTACGCACGAAGCTGCTGCGCTTGGAGCAGGATTTCAGCGGCGCGCCGCCGAGCCGGGAGCGGCTCGTGGCCCACGTCAAGCTCGTGGACCTGCAGCGCGGCGCGCTGCTCGCGAGCCGGGTGCTGAGCTTTAGCGTGCCCGCGCCCAGCGAGGATGCGCACGGCGGCGTCGTGGCGGCGAACATGGCCATAAAACAATTGGCGGCCGAGGTGGTCGAGCTCTCCCGGAAGGCGCTCGCAACTCATTCCAAAAAACGCTCCTGACTGGGTGAATTGGATTGAGCTCACGGCTCATACGCTCGGGACTGACGGCGCGCGCCGTCACTTTGTGACGCAAAGTGTCACTTGGGTCGAGCCAGGGTCAGCCCGAATAAACTTGCACCGGCTCACTCAGATGGCGCCAACACTGGCCTCGGGCACGACGCGAGGATAAACGCTCAACGCGAATTAGCCGTTGGCACAGCTAGTGCATTTTCTTTTACATGGCCGTCTCGCATGAAGGCCATGGCCCAGAGCGAGGCAAGCCTGCTCGAACGACCGCCGCAGGGATGCCACCGCCAAGCGGACAGGGACGGGGCTGTATAGCCCAACCGCTGGCGGGCGCTTGCTCCGGTAGCCAAGGGATGGCGGGGGTAACCCGAAACCGGTGCAAGCGCGGCAAGGCTGCCTGAGCAGCCGACAGATTCAGTAGTCGTTCGAGCAGTGCTTGCTCCGCTCACAAGCCGTTCCCCCGCTTAGCTCCTCCACCATCCGCGATTGGCTCCTCCACCATCCGCGATTGCGTTTAGAACGACGACATGCACAAAAGCTGCGGTCTGCTGGCATTGCGGGCCAGGCAACGGCTAAGCGCGGTCAACTGCCATATAAAGGTCGCACTCAACGACGCGCAAATGGTGCCGCCAGCGGTTCTCCGATAAATACACCCTGCTGCGGCCAAGCGACGCTTTTCCAGTAAGCTTCAATCGCGGTACTACCCTGAGCGTAATACAGTAATAACAATTGCGGGTGTGGAAACTTCTGCAGGTGCGAGCACGGCTCGCTGACGGTGCCATAGCTCGCGGTAGCGCCTGAGGCAATCCATGCCAGCGAGCTCATCTGCCCGTGGCTGTTCGTCAATGCCCCGCCAAAAGAGGTCAAGTGGTCCGCTAACGCACCCGCTACCCAGCTCACGCGGTTGAGGTGGGCAACGCGCACCGCGCCGGTTATGTAGAGCAGCACGTGATCAACGTCGATGAGCGCATCGGTATCAACTAGCCGAACATCAATACCCAGTTGTGGTAGCAATCCCGGCGGCGGAAACAAAACCGAGCGTACGCTCCGCGTACGATCGGGTGTCGTGACGAAATAGGCATTTGCGGGGGGAGCGCCGCGCCAGCCCAAGCTGTAGTCCGCGGCAACGCCTCGGCGGATCAATTCTTTGGCGCCTTCGATGCTGCGCGCGGCGAGCAACATCGATGGGCGCAGACCGAGGTCTGTGTAAGGACGGCTCGTCGCCGAGTTGAAATAGGGCGATGCGCGCTGCGGTGCGGAGCAGCTATGTCGGCACAGCTCGCCGTCGTAGCCGAGCGCCAATGCACCGGTGATCGAGTTGCAATTCACTGCATAGGGTTGAGTCCACGCCAGCGCCAAGGCCTGCACCGTTTTGTCGAAGTAGTTAGCAACCTTCCGGTCAAAAGCTCTGAATTCATCAGGCGTAAGCGTGGCGCGCAAGGGCAGTTCAATACGCAGAACTTGTTCTGGCGAGAGCTCGCGAGCTTGCGCATAGAACTCACCCACGGCGATCGAATAAGGGTCGGCGGTGTTGATCACGAGACCGATGTTCTTATGAGTAAGGCGCCCGGCGACGCGCGGAACGCTCAGCCAGCGCCGCGTTTGTACCGCTGAGCTCGGGGCTTGATCCGGTTTACTGGAGAACGCCCCCAGCAGCAGCGCACCAACGCCAACTATGAGCAGCGCCAACAGCAACGCAGCGCGATACCGTCGCCCCGATGAGAGATGCAAGCGCGCGCGGAGCTCATGGAACATCAACGACATGGTGAAGAACAATGCCTCATCTCAGAGGATACGAGTCTTGGAACGCAGCTTCGTTCTACTCGGCATACTGGCGTCTTATCAAGCTCCAAATATCGCTCGAGCTGATAAAGGCCTGTATCACGGGCTGCGGACAAACCACGAACAGTTTTCGCGTTCCGGTCGTTGGTGTCGAGCCACCCGCCCCTGCGATCCACGAGCAGGATGACCAACATCCAGTTGTGAGTAGGCCGCACGGCCTGCTTCGCCTCGTTGCCGGAATGCCGCCGCAAGCTGCCCAACGCACTATTCGGTTGACATAGTGTCGCATCGACACTAACATGGCGTCATGTGGGCACGGGAGGATGGTCTGGATAGCCTCGCCACCGGCATGTCGGTTGCGGGCGATTTTAAGGTCGCGGCCGACGTCGTGCTGTTCACCGCGCGCGAGCAAGATCTCGCGGTACTGCTGGTGCGCCGCCCGCGGCCGCCGTTCGATGGCCGTTGGGCGTTGCCGGGTGGGTTGCTTGCCACCGACGAGACGCCGGAGGCGGCGGCGCGGCGATGGCTGGATGAGGCGTCAGGGTTGCGGGAGCTCTACCTGGAGCAGCTCTACACCTTCGGCCGGCCGGATCGCGATCCACGCGGGCGGGTGCTCTCGGTGGCGCATCTCGCGCTGCTGCGCTGGCAGCACCTCGCGTCCCTGCCTTCACGGGCCGCCTGGTGGCCCACCGGCGCACTGCCGGCGCTGGCTTTGGATCATGGCGAAATCGTGGCAACGGCGCTGAGCCGGCTAGCGGCGAAGCTCGAATACTCGACCATCGCTTTGCAGCTCATGCCCGAATGCTTCACCTTGAGCCGGCTACAGGCGGTCTACGAGATGATACTGGGCGGGCCTCTGGACAAGCGCAATTTTCGCAAACGCATGCAGGCATTGCGCTGCATCGAGCCGACCGGCGAGAGCTGGCGCGGCGGCAATCACCGGCCCGCCCGGCTATACCGTATCAAGCAGCCGGGGCGTGTCGAGATCGTCAAGTAAATGAGGTGGACTCATGAACGAGGCGCAGACCATACGGTTAGATCAGGCGCAGCCGCTCTTCCGCGAGGAGGCGTTCAAGACCGACGAAACCCTCCCCGCGCACGAGCGCGAGTCCTTGCACGAGCGGATCAAGGCGTTGCTGGCCGAGCGCAACGCGGTGCTCGTGGCCCATTACTATACCGCGCCCGATATCCAGATCCTCGCCGAGGCGACTGGGGGGCATATCTCCGATTCCCTCGATATGGCCCGCTTCGGCGCCGAGCACCCGGCGCAGACCCTCGTAGTGGCGGGCGTTCGGTTCATGGGCGAGACGGCCAAAATCCTCACCCCGGCGAAGCGGGTGATCATGCCGGAGCTCGCGGCCACCTGTTCGCTCGATGTCGGTTGTCCGCCCGCTGAGCTCGCCGACTTCTGCGATCAGCACCCCGAGCGCACGGTGGTCGTCTATGCCAATACGAGCGCCGCCGTCAAGGCCCGCGCGGACTGGGTCGTGACCTCGAGCATCGCCGTTGATGTCGTACGCCATCTACATGCCCGGGGGGAGAAAATCCTCTGGGCGCCGGATCGCCACCTGGGTGATTACATCCGCCGCCAAACCGGTGCCGATATGCTGCTCTGGAAAGGTGCTTGCATCGTCCACGAGGAGTTCAAAGCGCGGGAGTTGCAGAAGCTGCGAGCACAATACCCGCAAGCCAAGGTGTTGGTGCACCCCGAATCGCCGGCCGCGGTGATCGCGCAAGCCGATCGGGTCGGCTCGACCACGGATCTGCTCAAAGCGGTCGTGGAGATGCCGGCGCCGGTATTCATCGTCGCCACGGATAACGGCATCTTTCACAAGATGCGCCAAGCGGCACCGGAGAAGCTGCTGCTGGAGGCGCCGACCGCGGGCAAGAGCGCCACCTGTCAGAGCTGCGCGCATTGTCCCTGGATGGCGATGAACGGCCTGCGTAATCTCGCGCGTGCGTTGGAGCGCTTGGACAACGAGATCTTTGTCGAGCCGGTTATTGCCGCGCGCGCGCGACTCGCGTTGCGGCGCATGCTGGAGTTTGGAGACCGGCGCCGGGCGCCGATTTACGGCACCGGCGATGCGTGATCGGCCGTGTGGGCTCCCCGAGCTCACAGATGCGGCGTGAACAGCCAGAAGAAAGCGTCCCGCAATCGGGCCGGGAACGGCCGCTCATTGAGCTCGCTCAGCGTGACCGGGCGGCTGCGCAGACGTACCTGTTCGGCGTGGCGGACGAGCCCACCGGCAACAGCCGGGTCATAGACTTCCGCCACCAGCTCGAAATTCAGGTACAGGCTGCGCGGATCGAGGTTTGCGGAGCCAATCTGCGCATAGTGGTAATCGACTACGAGCAGCTTGGTATGGCTGAACGGCGGGGGCCGGTAGTAGACGTGGATACCCCACTTGAGCAACTGCCAGAGCATATTACGGGTCGCCCAGTGCATGAAGGGGATGTTATTACGCTCCGGCAGCACGATGTCCACCCGGATCCCACGAATCGCGGCCGCCTGCAACGCGGCAATCAGCTCGTGCGGTGGCAGGAAGTACGGCGTCATGATGGCGATATGGTGCCGGGCCGCGGCGATGGCACTGACCAGCACCATGGACAGCCGGTTGAGGCTCTCATTAGGTCCATCGATGATGGCCCGGCAGAAGGCGTTGCCGACGGCGACCGCGGGCGGGTGCTGGGGAGAGCGGTTATCCCCCGTGCTGAACAGCCAATCGCTGAGGAAAACCGACTCGATCTGGCGCGCCACTGGGCCCTCGATGCGAAAATGCATATCCGTGATACCCCGCCGGCCGTCGTGGCGATGAATCAAATGTCGATCGCCGATGTTCATGCCGCCGATGAAGGCGATGTCACCGTCTACGGCGAGGATCTTGCGGTGGTTGCGCAGATTGAGCAGCAGGCGCGGCGGCAGCAGGCGCGGCGGTAGGAATACGGCGACGCGAACACCGCGCCGATGCAAGATGGGGCGGATGCGCGGTAGTGAATACCACTCACCGGCCCCGTCGAGCAGGACGCGGACATCCACCCCGCGCGAGACTGCCTGTGCCAATGCATCTGTGAACTGCTTACCGGTGCGGTTGCTCTCGAAGATGTACGTTGACAAAAAAACCGTTCGCTGCGCGTGCTCGATTGCTTCGAGCATCCGTGGATAGGCGTTGTCACCGTTGTGCAAGGTGTCGATGCGGTTGCCGGGCAGCAGCGGCAGCCCAGTGACGGCGCGCGAGATCCGTGCCTGCTGCGAGAACTCAGAGTATACGCGGCTGTTGCGATCGAGCTCCGCTGAGCTCCGGAAGGGAAGTGCCTCCTCGGCGCGCAATGCCCGGGCGCGCATGTGGATGCGGTTAATACCGAGTAGGAAATAGAGCATCGGTCCAATGACGGGAAACAGCAGGCACACGGCGATCCAGCCAAACGCCGCAGCCGGCTCGTGCTTGTTGAGCAGAGCGTGCAGGGCGCTGCCGGTTGCGAGCAGGGCATTCGAAATGACACCGATCCAATACACGATTTCCATGCAATTCCTTCGTGCCCAGTCCGCCCGCCCCGGCAGAGAGCTTTGCGGCGGCGGACAGGCGTCGAGCGCAACGTGCTCGAGGCTTGAATCAGTTTCCAATGCAGTCAATAGTATTTGCAAGCCGCTTAGGCGCTGCGCCGCATCGATGTGACAGAGGTATCGGACGCTACATGAGAGAATAACGGGAGCCATCATGCTCGAGGCTATCAAGCACTTCTACACCAGTCATATCAGCCCCGATAGTGCCAGCAATCAGGATTCCCCCCAGCGTAGGCTTCAGCTCGCGACCGCGGCACTGCTCATTGAAATGGCGCAGGCCGACAATGAACGCCACAGCGTCGAGTTTCAGGCTATACACGAGGGCATCCGCGAGGTATTCGAGCTCACGGATGAGGAAACCATCGCACTGATAGAGCTCGCCGATCACGAGGCGCATGAGGCGACGGATAACTTTGAGTTCACCAATCTTATAAACGAGCAGTACGACTACGCCGAGAAATGTCAATTGGTGGAGCTGCTCTGGCGCGTCTGCCTCGCGGATACCGAAATGGATCGCTACGAGGAGCACTTGGTGCGCAAGATCGCGGGTCTTCTGCACGTGGAGCATAAGGATTTCATCGCCGCCAAGCTGCGCGTCCAGCGTCAGTACAGCAGCGGCCACTACGGCGATTTCGATCACTATGAGTGATTCGAATCAATAGCTATACGGCGGTTGGTGAGGCGTGAGGCCTCTCGCCTCTCGTTGCCACCGGCCACCGGCCACCGGCCAGCCGTGGTGCCGCTCCCACCGACTCTGAAACAAAACATCCCGCGTAGGAGCATACACTTACAGTTTGCCTCAAAGGAGAAACCCCATGCTCGCTTATCGCGCGCGACAGCTTGCGGCCATCCGCGATGCCATCGCGGCGGCGCGCGCGGAGCTGCAGCGCAGCGGCGCCGAAGGCGCATTGGCCTTTGCCAGGATCTTCGTCGCTCAGGGCGGTATACAGCTACCGGGTCGCCCTAACGAGGCGCCGGCGATGCGCGCGCTCGGCGAGCGGCTACTGCAAGCGCTTGCCAGCGCAAGCTACCATCACCCGGAAGATGCCGACCTGCAGCGCGAGATCGAGCGCGCCCGCAACGAGGTGCGTTGGCTCGCGGCGATGCGTGACGACAAGGTCGTCGGCTTTTTCCTGCAACTGCCCACACAAGCGCTAAGCGCTCCGAGCGTGGAGGCGCTCAGCCATGAGAACAGAGGCCTTGGGCCAGGCGTGTTCCGCAAGGGGGATATTGTGGTACTGCAGCCGGAATGCGACGGAGCGCGTTTTATCGCCGTCTTGGAAGACGAGATCGAGTGTTGAGGGCTCAAGGCGAACGAGGCGGCAAGGCCGAGGTTTCCTACTGGCGCCGTGGTCCGGTTATAACATAAGAGCTTAAAGTTAGAGATATTCATTCCTTCCCAATATGAGGCAACATCCGTATTTTTTTCATTGCCCATGGCCAATCGACGTTAGGGAGCGGGCATAGCCGAAGGTGGTGGTGATGAACACGGCAGTGGGGGTACTGAGGGAAGAGCAGCTAGTTCTCGATCCGGAGCAGCTAGATCTCGGTGGCATCAACTCCGAGCTGGAGCAGGCGGATGCCGAGAGCCGGATAGCATGGGCATTGCAGGGCTTTGGCCACCATGTGGTGCTCTCTTCGAGCTTCGGAGCCCAGTCCGCCGTGATGCTGCACATGGTGACTCGGCAGCGACCCGATATCCCGGTGGTTCTGATCGATACCGGTTATCTCTTTCCGCAAACATATCAGTTCATCGACGAGTTGACCGAGCGACTGTCCTTGAACCTCAAGCTCTACCGCTCCGAGCTGACCCCGCGTTGGCTGGAAGCTCGCTATGGCAAGCTCTGGGAGCAGGGTAGGCGCGGGATCCAGCACTATAATCGAATCACCAAGGTTGAGCCGATGCAGCGGGCGCTACACGATCTCGACGCCAGAGCGTGGCTTACCGGCCTGCGCCGGCAACAGGCACGGACACGGCAGACATTGGAAGTGGTTGGCTTTCAGAATGGCCGGTTAAAGGTGCACCCCATCGTCGACTGGACCGATCGCAAGGTCTATGACTACCTCACGGCCCATGATTTGCCCTATCACCCGCTTTGGCATGAGGGCTATGTCTCCATTGGTGATATCCATACCACCTCGCCGCTCGCTGATGGCATGGGTGAGGAGGATACGCGGTTTTTCGGCTTGAACCGCGAGTGCGGCCTACACGAATACGTCTAAAGCCTACCCCTACGCCTGCAAACGCCTCTGCCGCTTGTGACCCCGCTGCAAGAGCGATCGGTAATCGGCCGACCGCTCGTATCCGCGTCTGTGCGCCAAGCGCTTGCCAACACGGCCTGTCGGCTGGTAATCATTGCAATTGGATACGGCAAGCGGAGTGTTTGCACCCGGGAGAGAAGTTGACCGGGCTACGGGCCAGCAAAGTAACGGAGTCCATTGTCGGCCTTGTTCTGCCCGGAGGCGGAGCGCGGGCCGCTTATCAGGTGGGCGTCCTAAAGGCGATCGCGGACATGCTGCCCCCCAGGGCACGCAATCCCTTTCCGGTGATCTGCGGCACCTCGGCCGGGGCCATCAATGCGGTCGCCGTGGCCACGCACACGCCGCACTTCCGCGCTGGTATTCGCGGGTTGGAGATCATTTGGCGTAACTTCCATGCCAATCACATATACGAAACCGATTTCAGCAGACTAAGCCTAAGCGCGGTGCAATGGCTGATCGCGCTGTTCTTCGCCGGGATCGGCGCCCGCCGGCCGGTGTCCCTGCTTGATAACAACCCTTTGCGTGCGCTGCTCACCCGCCGGGTTCGTTTCGAGCGCATCGATCAGGCCATAGAGGGGGGTGACCTGCGGGCATTGGCCATCACGACGTCGAGCTATAACAGCGGCGAGTCGGTGACCTTCTTCCAGGGCGTCCCGGAGCTGCGCGGCTGGCGTCGGGCACGCCGGGTGGGCAAGCCGGCGCGGATACGCATCGATCACCTGTTGGCTTCATCGGCCATTCCGGCCATTTTCCCCGCGGTTGCGATTAACCGGGAGTATTTCGGTGATGGGTCGGTGCGGCATTTGGCGCCGATCAGCCCGGCGCTCCACTTGGGCGCCAACCGTATCCTGGTGATCGGGGTGGGCGAGGACATCCTGCAGCCCACGAAGCAAAAGGATGTGTTAATGCGCCCGCCCTCGCTTGCCCAGATCGCCGGCCATCTGCTGGATAGCGCCTTTTTGGACACATTGGAGGGCGACCTCGAGCGCCTGCAGCGGATCAATCGAACCGTCTCTCTGATCCCGGAGGAAACCCGCCGCAGGGAAAACGTCGGCTTGCATCCCGTGGAGGTGCTTTCCATCTCCCCAAGTGAATCGCTGACAACCATCGCCGGTCGCCACGTCCGTGAGCTGCCCTTGTCCATGCGCTTTTTTATGCGCGGCAGCGGCGCTACCAAATCCTCGGGCTCGGTCGTCATGAGCTACTTGCTCTTCGAGCGCGGCTACTGCCGTGAAGTGATCAATCTTGGCTACGCCGATGCGTTGCGTCAGGAGAATAGAATCCTGCGCTTCCTGGGGCACGATCCGGTGGCCCTACACGGAGCGGCCGCCCAGCCGCAGCGCGACATTTGGTAGCGCCCGATTTCGGCATCGCCGAGTTGGCCGCGGCTTTGCGCGCGCCGCTCGGCACACCTCGTCACGTAATGTGAACGAACTCTAAAACACAATATATTGCGCTTGACTGCGGATACTTAGCGTATATATTGTATTACAAGTTCGATCCCATTTGCCGCGAACGTCCCCGGAACGGGCTGTGCCACAATCAAAGGAGTACGCTGTCTATGGCCAATGTTGCGCAGGCTGGTGTAGTGCCGGAATCCGTTGCAGAGATTCCACTACAACCCGCTTCTCAGGACATCTGGGATACTAAGTACCGGCTGAAGACCAAGGCTGGACAGATTCTCGATGACACCGTCGACGCCACCTTCCAGCGCGTGGCGCGGGCGCTCGCCGATATTGAAAAGAGCGCCGAGCAGCGCGAGGAGTGGTACCAGAAATTCATCTGGGCATTGCGCCGCGGCGCCATTCCCGCCGGGCGCATCATCTCAAACGCCGGAGCATGGGCGCACAAACCGGCCACCTCCACCATCAACTGCACGGTCTCGGCCACTATCCAAGACTCGATGGACGATATCCTGCGCAAGGTCCATGAAGCCGGGCTGACCTTGAAGGCGGGTTGCGGCATCGGGTATTGCTTCAGCACGTTACGCCCAAAGGGTGCCTATGTCGCGGGGGCCGGCGCTTACACATCGGGGCCGCTGTCGTTCATGGACATCTACGACAAGATGTGCTTCACGGTGTCCTCGGCCGGTGGGCGCCGCGGAGCGCAGATGGCGACCTTCGATGTCGGTCATCCGGATGTGCTCGATTTCATCCGCGCCAAGCGCGAGGCCGGTCGCCTGCGCCAGTTCAATCTCTCGCTGCTGATCACCGATGAGTTCATGGAGGCCGTGGCGAGCGGCGCCGACTGGTCGCTTGCCTTTCCGTTGAGCGCAGAGGAGGCGGCGACCGATGGCGTCGACCTCGATGACCCGGAGCAGGTGGTCTGGCGCGAGTGGGCGCATCGGCAGGGCTACGTAACCCGTGAGGACGGTCTGGTCGCCTGCCGCATCTTTCGCCGCATCAAGGCCCAGCGCATCTGGGACATGATCATGGCCGCCACTTATGACTACGCGGAGCCGGGGTTCATTCTCATCGACCGCGTCAATGAGCTGAACAACAATTGGTTCTGCGAGGAGATCCGGGCGACCAACCCTTGTGTGACGGCTGATACCCGGCTGCACACCCAGCATGGGCTGGTGCCGATCGGCGAGCTTTATGCCTGCGGCGTACCGATCGAGGCCACGGTGGACACGCGTGCCCTTGGTATGGGCCGCGGCACGGCTATCCGGCCGGCGAAACCGGCCTTCATGACGGCACGCCAAGCCGATGTCTACCGCGTCGTCACCGAGGATGGCTACGAGATCAAGGCTACTAAATGGCACGACTTTTACACCGATCGAGGCAAGATCAAGCTGCGTGATCTTAGGGAGGGGGATCGTCTGCTGGTGCAGTCCGGCAAGGGCCAGTTTGGCATCGAAGGCTCTCCCGAGCTCGGTAAGCTGCTCGGGCTAATTACCGGCGATGGCCATTTCACCAACCGCGGTGGCGGCCAGGAGGCCGTGCTGATCAATTTCTGGGGGCAGGAGCGCTCTCTAGCCGATGCCGTAGCCGACTATGTAAACACCTTGATCGCCGAGGTCGCCGCCAGGCCCCGGCAGTATCGAGTGAAGCCGGTGGCAGTGCCGGATCGCAAGCACATGTTCATCCGCTCCGTCCTGCTCGCGCGCGTGCTCGAGCACTATGGGTTTACCCGCCATAGTAAGCTGCGCGTTCCCGAAGTCATCTGGCGCGGCTCGGAGGAATGCGTTAGGGCCTACCTGCAAGGGCTGTTCCAGTCCGACGGTACCGTCAACATCTCGGGCAGGGGCCTGAGCTGCTCGATTCGGCTCGCTTCCAGCTACCCAAACCTGCTCAAGGACGTGCAGATGGTCTTGGCCAACTTCGGTGTCTTCTGCCGCATCCGGGGGCGCCGCAAAGCCGGCCGCCGGTTATTGCCAGATGGCCGGGGCGGGAGCCGGGAATATGAGTGCCTGGCAGACCATGAGCTGATCATTGATGGCGAGTCCCGCGAGATCTTCATGCGAGGGATCGGCTTCCTGCTCGACTACAAGAACGAGCGCTATAACCAATGGGTGGGGCATCGTGTTCTGCACATGACTCAGCGCTTCGCCAGCCGTATCGCGACGATTGCCTACGAAGGTCGTGAGCCCGTCTACGATACCACTCAATCTGACCACAACACAGTGATTTTTCATGGATTAGTAACAGGGCAATGCGGAGAGCAGCCTTTGCCGAACTATGGGGCTTGCTTGCTCGGATCCGTCAATCTCACCAAATTCGTGCGCGAGCCGTTCACCGAACAGGCGTGGTTCGATTGGGAGGAATACCGCGAGGTCGTCGCGGTCTTCACCCGCATGCTCGACAACGTGGTGGAGATCAACGGCCTGCCGCTGCCGCGCCAGCGCGAGGAGATCGAGCGCAAACGCCGCCACGGCATGGGCTTTCTCGGCCTCGGCTCTACACTCACCATGCTGCGCATGCAATACGGCGCGGCGGATTCGCTCGCCTTCACCGAGCGCGCCGCGAAGGAAATGGCGCTCTCCGGCTGGCGTACAGGCCTGGAGCTCGCCGAGGAAAAAGCCCCAGCGCCGATCATGGACGAGGAGTTCACCGTAACCGAGGCGATGCTTGCCAAACGCCCGGAGATGAAAAAGGACGGTTACAAACCCGGCCAGAAGGTCAAGGGCCGGGTGCTCTGGGCGCGCTACAGCCGCTACATGCAACGCATTGCCGAGGCGGACCCGGCGCTGGTAGAGCGGCTTGCGCAGACGGGCTCGCGCTTCACCCACCACAGCTCCATCGCACCGACCGGAACCATCTCGCTCTCGCTTGCCAATAACGCCTCCAACGGCATCGAGCCGAGCTTTGCCCATCACTACTTCCGGAATGTCATCCGCGCGGGGCGCAAGTCGAAGGAGAAGATCGATGTCTACTCCTTCGAGCTGCTCGCATACCGCCACTTTGTCGATCCGCAGGCGCTGCCGAGCACCGATCCGCAAACCCGCAACCTGCCCGACTACTTCATCACGGCCGATGATGTGACACCACAACAGCACGTGGACATCCAGGCCGCGGCGCAGAAGTGGATCGACTCCAGCATCTCCAAGACCGCCAATGTCCCGACCGATTACGCCTACGAGGACTTCAAGGGCATCTACCGCTATGCCTATCAGCAAGGGCTCAAGGGCTGCACGACGTTCCGCTTCAACCCGGAGGCTTTCCAGGGCGTTCTAGTCAAAGAGCAGGATCTGGCGAACACTACCTACCGCTTCCAGCTCGAGGACGGGCGGATCATCGAGGCCAAGGGCGGCGATGAGATCGAGTACGACGGCGAGATCCACTCCGCCGCCAATCTCTACGATGCGCTCAAGGAAGGTTACTACGGCAAATGGTAAGCGCGGCGGCCCATTTGGCTAGACCGTGGGTCGGCGTTGTGAGCCGGCGTGTCAAACGACAGCCAAGCGAGTGTCCCGATTATGGCGATTAGAATAGACAGCAAAATCATCGATTACGAAGTCGCTAAGGCCGATGCGGAGCGCGCAAAGGCGCCGGGCAACGACATCGAGCAAATGCACGAGAAGCTCCAGCGCCCCGAGACGCTGGAGGGGCAGACCTACAAGATCAAAACCCCACTCTCCGAGCACGCCTTGTACGTCACGATCAACGATGTGGTGCTGAACCCTGGGACGGAGCATGAGATACGCCGTCCCTTCGAGATCTTCATCAACTCGAAGAACATGGACCATTTTCAATGGATCGTCGCGCTCACGCGGATCGTCTCGGCCGTGTTCCGCAAAGGCGGTGACTGCACCTTTCTGGTGGAGGAGCTGCGCTCGGTATTCGACCCGCGCGGGGGCTACTTCAAGCGCGGTGGCCGCTTCATGCCCTCGCTGGTCGCCGAGATCGGCGATGTCATCGAGCAGCACCTCAAGAGCATCGGCCTGCTCGATGAAAATACGCTGGATGCACACCAGCAAGCCTACGTCCAAGCCAAGCGCACGGAGTACGACTCCCGCCAGGCACCCGTCAGCCACGCCGCCGCCGACTGCGAGGACAGCACCAACGGCAGCCCGTACCCCGATGGCGCCGTCTTATGCCCCCGCTGTCACACCAAAGCCATGGTGATGATGGAAGGGTGTCTTACTTGTCTTAGCTGTGGGGAGAGTAAGTGTTCGTAAATGCCACGTCGCGAATGATTACTAAGGAATGCTTTGGGAAAGCCTCATGAAGTGCTGAACAAATATTTACGGAGATCCGAAATGCACT
>JAKDMQ010000401.1 GCA_030452265.1 Nitrococcus sp. | reverse complement strand
TTTTGGCAGTCCAGTAGGCGATCCAGGCAGAGGTACTGCCCGTAGGACATCTCTTCACTGAAATCGCAGTGAAACTGCTCCTCGCCAATATCGACGGCCCGTGTACGCGTACCCGAACCCTGGCCGATTCTGCTCATTTCACTCTCCTCCCCGCACCCATGCCGACGCTGCGAACTGTATAGACAGCAACCCACCGACCTCGGTTTCGGCCGACTCGGAACAACAACGGCTCGAGCCGACGGAGCATCCAGCCTGTGCCTACATGGAGAAGGACTCTAAGGGCGAGCGCGTGGTGCCAAACTGCAACGGCGAGCTACCGCCCTACAAGCGTTGGTAACCGTTTGTGGCCCCATTGGCCGCAGGCGCTGATCATCGCTTGCGCTGTGCCTCCATGTAGGTCCGCAGGATCGCGTTAATACGCGTCTGATAACCTGGCCCTTGCGCTTTGAGCCAATGCAGCACGTCACGGTCGATCCGCACGGTGATGCGGTTCTTGCCCTCGGGCAAGACCAATTTCGCATTGGCCCAGAAGGATTCATCTAGCTCGGGAATATCGGAGCAGTCGATATCCTCATCGCGCACCGCCGCCAGACGGCTGCGGTCAGTGCGATCTTGCTCCAACCCTTCACCGAGTTGCATCGTCGTAGTGCGTTTGCTCATTCTTCCTCGCCCTTCTCGCGCTGATTAGCCGCCGGTTTTCGCCCCGCCACGTGTAGATCACTGCGATGCACAGACCGTCAACCATGCCCACCGCGATTATCCGGTCCTCGCTGTGCTGGGTTTGTGGCGAAAACATTTCCATGACGGGTCCTTGCCAGATCTCCTTGGCACGTACGAAATCAATCCCATGCTTTTCCAGGTTTGCAGCATTTTTGTTCTCGTCCCACTCGAAAGCCATCACATATACGTACATGTGGTGCATATACATGTCAATATCAAGCCAGCGTGCGCATGCCGGGTGGGCTGGGAATACGAAATCATGACCGTCTACGGAGAGAGCATAAAGCAGGTCGTCCAGGAGAAATGCAGCGATGGCATCATGAGCGCCATCGACTTCACCATCGACGTGGATGTAGACAAAGACCCAAAGGGAGACCGGGTAGTGCTAACCTTTAACGGCAAGTTCCTGCCCTACAGGCGGTGGTAACCGTTTGAGGCCCCATCGGCCACCGACGCCGAGGGGGCCGCTCACAGACCTCGTTACCATATTGATAATACAGGCTTTCTGTGCCAAGGGCGCTCGGCGTGCTATTGTGGGGCCTAATAGGCAAGCAGGTGAGCCGCTCATGACCAGCACGGCAAGATCTCCCACCGAGCATCGCGAACGCGACTACTACGAGTGGCTCCTTGAGACCGCGCGTGCCGTGCGCAGCGGCGCCTGGGATCAATTAGACCAAGATGCGCTGGCTGAGGAGCTAGAGGATATGGGCCGCAGCGAGCGCCGCGCCGTTAGAAGCCACTTGGTCGCCCTGCTTGTCCACCTGCTCAAATGGCACTACCAGAGCGATCAGCGCAGTCAGAGCTGGCGCGCCTCCATTAGCAATGCGAGGGTCGCAATCGGCTTTGTTCTGGAGGACTCGCCGAGCCTCAACTCGGACATGCCAAGCTACCTGCCCAAAGCCTACGAGAAGGCCCGCCGCGCCGCAGCGGACGAGACGGGCCTGCCGCAATCGACCTTCCCCAAGCGCTGCCCCTGGCGGCTTGGCCTAATCTTGACGCAGGATCCCAGCGCCCTACGCCCGCAATCCGCCGGCGACGACCCAAGAGCGTGAAGAACCCGTTGGTAGCCGCAGCGCCCGATCCTCGCAGGGCAAAATGGTATCAATGGCGCCAGGCTCGAATGGCGCTTATTTAAACCGCAAGTAGCTAGTGCCCGACCGAAAACCCAAAAAATCCAAAAACCAGCGCGCGCCCCAGGCGCA
>JAKDMQ010000170.1 GCA_030452265.1 Nitrococcus sp. | reverse complement strand
CGGAGGGCGTCGCTTGCCTACATTCCTGCTGTTTCCGCTTTTGCTTCTGGCCTTTCCGCTGTTGGAGCTCTATATCCTGATCCAGGTAGGCCAGGTCATCGGAGCGCTGCCCACCATCGGTTTGTGCATCCTCACCGCGTTTCTTGGCACTGTACTGCTGCGCCAGCAGGGCCTTGGGACCTTGCGCCGGGCGCGGGCGAGTCTGAACCGGGGCGAGATGCCCGCGCGCGAGCTGTTGGAGGGCATGGCGCTCGCCATTGGCGGTGTATTACTGCTCGTGCCGGGCTTCTTGACGGATCTGGCGGGACTGGCTTGTCTGCTGCCCTTTACCCGAATCCTGCTCCTGCGCGCGGTGTTAAAGCGCATGCGCGTAGTCTCCGGCTCAATGCGCAGGCGCTCCGCCAACGATGCCGATGGACACAGAACCATCGAGGGTGATTTCAGGCGCCGGGATCGTGATTGAGGCAGCTTCGGCTTGTGAGGAGCGCGTAGTCCGTTCGAAGTTGTAGCACGATCTGACCAATCCTCACTGTCCCTCTTGACCGGAGGAGAGCCTTGGCAACAATCTCGGCAGGCGGTGGGCTCCGCCGGAGAAATAGACAAAGAATGCGGTCCAACCCAAAGAGAACATTCAAGCCCGCGACATGAATTCCAAGCGTCAAGAACCCACCATGGACAAACCCCACACAGCGCGCGCATCTACCTTTACCCAGCAGGCGCTGATCGCCGTCGCCCTTGGCCTGTTGGCCCTGGCGATCGCCTATTTCCTGCGCGAGGTGGGCGGCATGTTGCTGGTACTGTTTGCCGGAGTGATGCTCGCGGTTTTCCTCGATGGATTGACGCGATTGCTTTGTCGAGCTGTTCCGCTGCCCCGCCGCTGGGCGATATCGATCACGGTTTTGCTGTTACTCTCGCTGTTCGGCGTTAGTTTATGGTTCTTGGGCCCTCCCTTAGCCAGTCAGCTCGCGCAGCTAGCCGAGCGCATACCACAGGCTATAGCGCAGATTCACGCCCAGCTTCTGCGTGTTCCGTGGATCAGCCCGCTTATGCAGCGACTGCCGGCGCCGCAGCAGCTTTTGTCGATAAGCCAGGATCTGATGCCGCGAATCCTCGGTCTGTTTTCGACCACTATCGGTGCGCTCATGAGCGCGTTCATCGTCCTATTTATCGGATTGTATCTGGCCGTTAATCCACCCATATACATGCTCGCGGCGAGGCGCTTGATCCCACTGGCGAAACGCCGCCGGATGGACGAGTTGTTCATGGCCATAGGGCAGGCGCTGCGCCACTGGCTGGTCGGGCGGTTTTCCTCGATGATCATCGTGGGCTTGCTAACCGGGCTTGGGCTCTGGGCGATCGGCATGCCGGTGCCCATATCGCTCGCCTTCATTACCGGGCTGGTGGTTTTCGTACCCTATATAGGTCCGGTTCTGTCCTTAATACCCGCCCTGTTGGTGGCGTTTACAGTAAGCTTGACCATGGTGCTTTACGTCGTTGTGCTCTATGCGGGCGTCCAGTTTCTGGAGGGCTATATCATAACGCCAATGATTCAGGAGCGCGCGGTATCCTTGCCTCCCGCTTTTCTGGTCAGCGCGCAAGTCATTGCGGGCGTTTTGTTCGGAATCCTCGGAGTCGTGCTGGCGGTGCCACTGGCTGTCATGATCACCGTCATCGTTCAGATGCTCTACATCGAAGATGTCCTGGGTGACAGAACCATCGGCGTGATGGGCGACGATCCCTGGTTAGACACCAAGCCATAATTTGTCCCGCCGTGAGTGATCCGCACGGCGGAACTGGGATACTTCAGGGGGGAGCGAGTGGTTACCTGGTATTTACGCTGAACCGCCCCGGGCCGAGGAGCGCGAGCGCTATCGCCGTGAAAAGGTACATTCCCTGGAGCTCGAGCAGCCAACCGCCCTGCGGCGTCAATTGGAAAAGCTCGCCCGCCGGTATGTGTACCAGGAAAAGCGCGAAAAGCATGTTGATCGCGATCAGGATCGCGCCGACCCGAGCATACCAGCCAATGATCAGCATGATGGGGCCCACCACCTCGCCGATGAAGACCCCATAAGCCAAGATCGACGGCAAGCCGGCAGCCTGCAGCCCGCTTTCGATTCCCGCGACCCCGGCGAACAATTTGTGGATGCCGTGCAGAAGCACGAGCAGCCCAAGCGTCACGCGCAGAATCAGCTTTCCCGTGTCTGTCATGGTGCTGTTTACGCCGGTCATATTCATAACCGCGGATCCTCCTCTTGTTACTCGTATTCCAAGGTTCCGGGTATTTATAGGGTATGGCGGGATGTACACGCAACTTGTCGCGGCTATTTGCTGGGAGCGCGGGCATCCTCCTGCCAGGCAAGGCGAAAACAGCCCTACCGGGCCGTATGCGGGCAGGGATGCCCGCGCTCCCAAAGTGCCCGAGAACGTATCGAGCCCGACGCGTACTCATATACTTTGCCCTAGGGTAAGCGGCTACTCTCCGAGATTAAAAAAAGGTCGGATAGAGAAGTAAAGGATGACCGCGACGATAGCTAGGTACAATAGCACGCGAAGGGGCTGCTGCCGGATCTTCCCCATCAGCGTTTCGGCGCTTCCTTCTCGTTTTAGCCGCGCGTGGTTCTCGCGCGCTCTTACCTGGCGCTCCTGCTGGTATCGGGCGATGAGCTGCTTTGCCTCCTCCCGCTGGTATTCGTCCCTGAGCCAGATTGCTCCCATTGATATACCCCAACGGCTCGGGGGCGTCTCGTAGAAGGCAACGCCGTGCTCCGTCAAAAGATCGCGGATCTCCTCGGCCTCGTCCTCCGGCACGCCTCGGAGGTTCAGCAGGATGATGGACATGCTGGCTTCTCCTGCAATCCTATCCCTATGGGATTGTAGGGTAGCGGCATGCTCATGCGTAAATCCCGTCTCTGCTTTAGCTGAGACTGTCCCACACCCCCCGCTGAACATCGCCGCCGGATTCAGGTTGGCGGGACGAACGCCCGCCAACGAAAACCGCACCACGATTGCGCCCGAATGGTTTCTGGTTGCCGGTGATGGCGTGAAATTTGAGTTGTTGGGGTTCGCCTGCCTGTTCCTGCGGCACGCAGTCAGGCAAGCTCACGCCAACCTACCGACCTTGGGTGCCGATCATCTCTCGTGGTTTTCTCTGGACGACTCACCGAGTGGGCCGCAAACGTCGCTGCAAGCGAGTCGCAACTCTCGCGGCGCATTTACGCGGACACGTCCAAGAATTAAGCTTGGACACCATGTTGCCAGACCAGGAACTGCTGAATCTCAAACGGGGTGGCGAGTCTGAACAGTTGGAGATGAAACCCTCCACCGCTCAGGGCGACTCTATTCGCCGCGCTGTTTGTGCCTTTGCCAACGACTTGCTCGGGCAAGGAAATGGCGGTGTTGTCTTGATTGGTCTGCATAGCGATGGTTCTTCTGCCGGGATAGAGGATGTGGATCGTGCCCAGCGGTTGCTGTCCGACTGGGTTCATAGCGGCATGATTCTGCCGCTGCCGGATGTAGAGATCTACTGCCGGGACCTGGAGGACTTTCCGGTCATCGTCCTTGAAGTCCGGGCGCACGCTAATCCACCGGTTCGTTATAAGGGCCAGGTCTGGGTCCGGATAGGCACCAGCATCCACCGCTGCACGCCGGAACAGGAGCATCGTTTGGTGGAGCGGCGTCGCGGCGGCGATCGCCCGTTTGACGGTCGCCCGACTCAAGGCGCGAGCATGGCTGATTTTGATCTCGATTACTTCGAACTGGAGTATCTCCCGAATGCCGTTGCATCGGACGTGCTCGAAAGCAGCCAGCGCACCATGCACGAGCAGCTACGCGCCCTGCGGCTGCTAACGGAAGGCGTCCCCAACAATGGTGGTGTGCTTGTTTTGGGACATGACCCGGCGGCGCATATACCCGGGGCCTATCTTCAGTTTTTGCGCATCGACGGCAAAGAGCTGGGCGATCCCATCAAGGACGAGAAGAACCTTTCCGGCAGCCTCCCCCGAGTAATGGCGCAATTGGATGGGTTGCTGGACATCCACGTGCTGGTGGCCGTGGACATCGAATCCGGATCGCGCGAGCGGCGCCACCCCGATTACCCGGTGGTTGCCCTACAACAACTTGCTCGCAACGCATTGATTCACCGCAGTTACGAGGCCACCCATGCCCCTGTGCGTATCTACTGGTTCAATGACCGAATCGAGATCCACAACCCAGGTGGACTTTACGGGCAAGTCACCCGCGAAAATTTCGGCCAGGGTGCGACGGACTACCGCAATCCGCTCATTGCCGAGGCCATGCATGTGCTCGGCTATGTACAGCGGTTTGGGTATGGTGTGCCATTGGCGCGGCGCCATCTGCGAGACTACAACAACCCCGAGCCGGAGTTTCTGTTTGAGCCGACATATGTGGCTGTCACCGTAAGGGCGGCGGGATGAGAACGATCGCGTTTTTCAACAATAAGGGCGGGGTCGGGAAAACGGCGCTGGTTTACCACTTGGCTTGTATGTTTGCCGACCAGGGATGGTCGGTATTGGCGGCTGATTTGGACCCGCAAGCCAACCTTTCCACCATGTTCCTCGACGAGGAGAGCTTGGAGGAATTTTGGCCCGAGGGGTATAGCCTCCATACAGTCTTGTCGCCCATACGGCCGTTGCTGGAAGGAGAGGGGGAAATCGACGACCCCTACGTAGAAGATGTGGGCGACATCGGATTGCTGGTCGGAGACTTGGCGTTGTCCGGCTTCGAGGATGAATTGTCACAGCAATGGCCGCGTTGCTTGGATGGTGACACGCGCGCATTTCGTGTCACTGGCGCCTTCTCGGAGATTATTCGACGGGCAGGTAGGGCGCGCGATGCCGACCTCGCTCTCGTCGATGTAGGACCGAATCTAGGGGCTATCAATCGAGGCGCCCTCATCGCCGCCGACCACGTTGTGGTTCCGCTGGCTCCGGATCTGATCTCGCTGAAGGGCCTGGAAAGTCTTGGACCCACCTTGCGCACATGGGGGAGGGGCTGGCAACAACGGCTCAAGGAACGGCCCGCGGGTATCGATGCCCCCAAAGGGCAAATGAAGCCTATCGGATATGTGGTGATGCAACACTCCGTTCGCCTGGATCGTCCTGTAAAAGCCTACGCAAAATGGATGGGACGCATCCCAGCCACGTATCATAAGTACGTGCTAGGCGAGCAGGATGGCACGCCACACCGTGTCGATGAGGATCGCGAATGCCTCTCCGCGCTGAAGGACTACCGTAGTCTGATGCCGATGGCGCAAGAAGCGCGCAAGCCCATATTTCACCTTAAGCCGGCCGATGGCGCGATTGGAGCTCATGTCAAAGCGGTCAGGAACTGCTATCGCGACTTTGAAGAGTTGGCGAATGTCATCAAGCGACGTGCTGACTGAAGCCTCGTGCTCACCGGCGCGTGATCGATCCAGCCGCCTGGTACGCACCTGCACGCGCACAATGGCTGATCTTCGTGCGTAGATGGTAACGCGTCGCTGTATTCCCAGTAATTGCTATGCCGATCCGAACGAAGTGAGGCACGCGGCGGTCTAACCCGCAGAGAGTGCGTGCGCATATGGTCGCCTCGCCCGCGTAGGCCATGGCGCATGGGATGAAGCAGCGACTGGTAAGCGGCCGCTCGGATTTGGACGACAGCGCTACCTGGGAATGACGGCGTGCAACAGCCACCGATCAAAGACTACGCACTCATCGCCGACGGCCAATCGGCGGCACTGGTGTCGAAGGAAGGGAGCATCGACTGGTGCTGCCTGGCTCGGATCGACGCCGAGAGCTGTTTCTCGAGGCTGCTTGACTGGGAGGGTGGGGGCGCCTGCATCATCCAGCCCGTCGCGGATCACGAGGTGGCGCGTTGCTATCTCGATCGGACCATGGTCCTCGAAACGCGCTTTCATACGCCTGACGGTGAGGTTTGCCTGCGTGACTTCCTCGGTGTCCATGGCCCCGACAATCCCGCGGACCAGCTCATCCGCATCGTCGAAGGTATCAGCGGCGAGGTGGCGCTGAATGTCGAGATTTCGCCGCGATTTTGCTACGGCCAAGTCGCGCCTTGGATACGCTGCCACGGCGATCGATTGTTCACCGCGCTCGGGGGCGATCGCGGCTTGGTGATCTACGGCGACGTGGACCTCGAGCGCTGCGACGGGCACGACTTGCGTGCCCAGGTCATGGTGAGGCAAGGCGAGCGCCTGTGCCTTGGGATCCATCCGCAGCCAGCCTACACGCTCTACCCGGCGCAGCCGGAGGCCCCCGGCACCGACTTCGAGGCGCGCCTCGAGGAGGCCATCGCGTACTGGCGCGATTGGGCCTCGCAGTGCGCCGAGGACTTCGCCGGTATCGACCAGGCGCTGCGCTCGGCACTGATTATCAAGTCGTTGATCTACCATCCGAGTGGGGCTATTGCGGCGGCTGCAACCTCCTCCTTGCCCGAACAAGCGGGTGGCCGGAAGAATTGGGATTACCGGTTTAGCTGGATCCGCGATTCGGCATTCGCGATCAAGGTCATGAGTGACCTCGGCTTCGAGGAAGTGGCACGGGGGTTCCGCTACTTCATCGAGCGCACCACGGCGGGCAGTGCCGAGGATTTGCAGCCTATTTACGGCCTCGATGGTGGCCACATCCTGACCGAGCGTAAGCTCCAGGGGCTCGCGGGCTACCGGGGCGCCGACCCGGTGCGGATCGGCAATGCGGCCGAATCCCAGAAGCAGTTGGACATCTACGGCGAGCTGCTCGAGGTCGCCTTCGAGGGCGCGCAGCGCGGACCGGAACCCGATCGTGAATACTGGCATCTGTTGCGCAGCACGGTGGAGCTCGTTGAGACGCTCTGGCAGCAGCCGGATGAGGGTATCTGGGAGAGCCGCGGCGAGTCGCAACACTACACGCATTCGAAGGTGATGTGCTGGGTGGCGGTCGAACGGATGCTGAAGCTCGCCGCGCAGTTCGACCTAGACGTCCCGGTGCAGCGATGGCGATCGCTTGCCAATAACATCCGCCAAGCGGTCGAGAATCGGGGCTATGATCATGAGCGTGGCGTGTTCGTGCGCGCGTTTGGCAGCACGAAGATGGACTGCGCGCTGCTTCTGTTGCCGCGCGTGGGCTTCATCGATTTCCGCGACGAGCGAATGATGCGCACCGTCGATGAAATTCGGCGCAAGCTCGAGGCCGCTCCGGGCCTATTCTATCGCCATGAGGACGCCATTGGGGAGGAGGGTGCCTTCATCGCGTGCTCCTTCTGGCTCGTGGAGTGCCTGGTCGAGCAGGGCCGCGACGAGGAGGCGAGAAAGATTTACCAGCGGGTCAGCGCCGTCGCCGGCGACCTCGGTCTCTTCTCGGAAATGGCTGATCCGGATACGGGCGAGCTACTCGGCAACCTACCACAGGGCTTAAGTCATTACTCGCACATCTCCGCCACCATGGCACTAGGACGAGGGCGCGGCGCTGGACAGGGCGATTGACTGGCTTGCTGAACCTAGCGCGCCTAGCGACGGTCTCACTAAACGTGAGAGACGCGCGTATGCGGGGCGAATAGGGTGCGGTGCAACGTTCCTATAGCCGCTCGCTCAACCATTGAGCTGCATGCGCCGATTCTTGTTGTTCCGGTGCATGGGAGCCTCCGCTCCGTCGATGGGCGGGTGCGCCGTCGCGCGGGAAACAACCGAGCTCGTGGGAGCGGCGCCCTCGCGGCGAATGGCGCACGGGGAATCGCGGCGCGGGCGCCGCTCCCAGTGCGCCCGTGAAGGCGCGCACACAGCACGGTGGAAGTCCG
>JAKDMQ010000400.1 GCA_030452265.1 Nitrococcus sp. | reverse complement strand
ACTTGATCTTCGACAGCGGACGACATTCCTCAACCGCCACCCAATCACCGAGCTGACAGCGGTTGTCCTCATCGTGGGCATGCAGCTTCGTGGTGCGGCGAACATATTTCCCGTACAAGGGATGACGCACGAGGCGCTCGACCGCAATCGTGACTGTTTTATCCATCCGGTTGCTGACCACTCGGCCGTTGACCGTCCGTTTGGCCGTTTTCTGCTCCGTCATGGCGTATCGCTGAGCCTCGCATTCTCATTTTGCACGGTCTTGATTCGCGCAATCTCGCGGCGAACCTTCTTAAGCTGATCAGGCCGGGTAAGCCGACCGTTGGCCTGTTGCATGCGCAAATTGAACTGCTCCTTGCGGCGCTCGAAGAGCTCATTTTGCAACTCGGCGATGGACTTCCCACGCAGCTCGCTTGTTTTCATCCCAGCACCGTTCGATGGACAAATGCAGTGCGAAGCGGCAACTTCGCGGCCGCGCGCCGGAACGCCTCGCGCGCCACCCCTTCGCTCACGCCTTCGATCTCGTAGAGAACGCGACCCGGTCGAATAGGGCAAGCCCAGTGATCGACATTACCCTTGCCCTTGCCCTGGCGCACTTCGAGCGGCTTGGAAGTAATCGGCTTGTCCGGAAATATCCGAATCCAGATCTTTCCACCGCGTTTTACGTGGCGGTTAATGGCGCGCCGCGCCGCCTCGATCTGGCGCGCGGAGATGGGTCCTCGGGTCAATGCCTTGAGGCCGTATTCACCGAAGGCAACCGTATCGCCACGCATGGCCATACCCTTGTTACGGCCTTTCTGCTGCTTGCGAAATTTGGTTCGCTTGGGCTGTAGCATAATTCTCGTCTCAGGTTTCGCTAGTTGCCGCGCGCCTTACGAACAGGGCTCGGCACACTGTCCGTGTCCAGAATCTCACCCTTGAAAATCCATACCTTGACACCGATGACACCATACGTTGTCTTCGCGTGCGCGAGTCCGTAATCGATGTCCGCGCGCAGCGTATGTAATGGCACCCGCCCTTCCCGATACCACTCCGTGCGCGCGATCTCGGCGCCATTGAGGCGGCCGGACACCTGAATTCGAATACCCTGACCGCCCAAGCGCATGGCATTGCCAACCGCGCGCTTCATGGCTCGGCGAAACATAATACGGCGTTCGAGCTGCTGCGCCACATTCTCGGCCACCAACTGCGCGTCGAGCTCGGGCTTTCGGATCTCCTCGATGTTCACATGCACCGGGATACCCATCATTCGCGCAAGCCGTACCCGCAGCGCCTCAATATCGGCGCCCTTCTTGCCGATGACTATGCCCGGCCGGGCCGTGTAAATCGTGATCAGCGCGTTCTTTGCGGGACGCTCTATCTTGATTTTGCTAATCGATGCGTGCGCAAGCTTGTCCTTAATAAAACGGCGGACTTTCAAATCCGTGTTCAGGTAATCACCAAAATTGGCGCTATCGGCATACCACATAGAGCGCCACTGCTCGGTAATACCCAGACGTATGCCCGTCGGATGAACCTTATGCCCCATACGTTTCCTCGACTTACTGCTGCGCTACGGCGACCGTGATATGACTGGTTCGCTTGCAAATGCGGTTAGCCCGGCCCTTGGCTCGCGGCTGCGTGCGCTTGTGTATGGGCCCCTCGTCAACCAAGATCCGGGCAACGCTCAATTCGTCAACATCCGCACCCTCGTTATGCTCTGCATTGGCTATTGCCGATTCCAAAACCTTCTTCAGAATTCGCGCCGCCTTCTTTGAGCTAAACTCCAGAATCTTGAGCGCCTGAGCAACCGGCAACCCCCTTATTTGGTTAGCCACCAGCCGAGCCTTCTGCGGCGAGATCATGGAGTATCGCAACTTAGCCGCCGTTGCCATGAATTACCTCTTGGCTTTCCTATCGGCCGCATGGCCCCGAAACGTCCGGGT